>JACQRB010000017.1 GCA_016206685.1 Candidatus Omnitrophota bacterium
ACCTCCTGATGCTGCCGCCGAATAGCAACATGGAAATCAACGCCCTGCAGCGCGCCTCGGCAGTGGTCGTGCAGAAATCGATTCGGGAAGGGTTTGGGCTGACCGTCTCCGAAGCGCTCTGGAAGGCGCGCCCTGTTGTGGCATCAGCGGTGGGAGGTATTCCGTTGCAGGTGAAGCATCGGTACAGCGGCCTCCTCGTGCACAGCGTGGAAGGAGCTGCCTACGCCATCAAGCAGCTCCTGAACAATGCAGAGTACGCTAAGCGGTTGGGTGAGAACGGCCGTGAACATATCCGTCAGAACTTCCTCCTGACCCGCCACCTCCGGGACTACCTGTTGATGTTCCTCACCCTGGGATCTGCTGAGGACGCGGTCTACCTGGACGGCCGCTGACGCGGACCAATCCCGAGGGACTTGCGTTTGGCTCAGCCGCTATGCTAAAGTGGGTCAAACCACAAGGAGGCCGGTGATGCGCACCAAGCTCTTGTCCCCCGCCGTTGTCGTCTTCCTCGTCATGGTCTCTGCCCCCCTCAATATCGCGCAGGCCGCGCAACAAGTCAAAGCCGGCGGAGCCGCCACCAAGCTCGGACGCGGCGTCGTGAATGTGATCACCGGCTGGGTGGAAGTTCCCAAACGCATGTACGAAACCTCGACCAACCAAGGCACCGCGGCGGGCCTCACCTGGGGGCTCATGCGCGGCTTGGGCTACGGCTTCGTGCGCACCGCCGCCGGGTTCTATGAAGTGTTCACCTTCCCCGTCCCCCAGCCGCCGGACTACATGCCGGTGATCCAACCCGAATACGTCTTCGTGGACGAGACGACCGCAGCGACCGCAAGCAGCGACTACAAATACCGCTAACGACAAGGAGGTGATGTCTTCCGCGTCCGCGGGACCGGATCGACGTACGTACGTGCGAGAGCTGTGCGTCGTCACCAGACAATAGGAGGCTTGAAGACGATGGATTGGAACGTGACCGTCGTACAACCGATCCAGTCGTTCGTCAACCAGCTCATGGCCTTTCTGCCCAACGTGATCGGGGCGTTGGTGTTGCTCTTGGTCGGGTGGCTCATCGCGAAGGCGATCGAAGGCGTGGTGGTGAAACTCCTCAAGACGGCGCAGGCGGACAAGCTCGCGCAGCAGTTGCAGCTGGCTGACGTGCTCTCGAAGGGCGGCATCCGGCGCACCTTCTCTGAGCTCATCGGCGCGCTCATCTACTGGATCGTCATGCTGATGGTCCTGATCGCCGCGCTCAACGCCCTGCAGCTCACCGTGGCCGCGCAGTTGCTCGAGCGCGTCGCGACCTTCCTGCCGAACGTCATCGCCGCGTTGTTCATCATCGTCGTTGGGGTCCTGGCGGCGACGTTTCTCTCCAGCACCGTGCGCACGGCGGCCAGCAACTCCGGCATCGGCCAGGCGAACCTGTTGGGGCAGCTGGTCCACACCATTGTCGTCGTGTTTGCCTGCGTCGCGGCCCTCCAGCAGCTGCGGATCCAGTTCGTCGGCGAGGTCTTCCTGATCATCCTCGCCGCCGTCAGCTTCGGCCTGGCGCTGGCCTTCGGCCTCGGCTGCAAGGACCTCGCCGGCCGTTGGGTCGGCGACGTGATCAATCAACTGTCATCCCGCAGACGCTAGCGCCTCCCCCTGCCCGGTGGACAGCCCAGTTGCTCCCCGCCATCCTGGCAGGGGTGGCTGGGCTGTCCGTGCCTTCAGGCGTTGAGGCGCTGAACGTCGAGCGCCTGGCGCCCGCCGAATCCGCGCTCCTGCACTCCACCCTCCAACGCCTCGAAGCGCCCATCAACGCCAAGAAGCGCGAGGGCAGCGCGAATCTGCTGACGTGGGAGGAATGCTACCAACCGCTCGCTGCTGAAGAACGGGCATTCGTCAACGCCATTCGCGCGCTCAAGGCCGAAGCCCTAGGCTCCACGAGCCGCTACTTTGGCGAAAGCGCCAGTCCCCCCTCCCTTGTCTCTGTCGGCCCGCAGCAAATCCTGAAAGACGGCGCGCCCACGGCGCTGGACAGGCAGTTCCTGCCGAAAGAGGTCGCGCAGGCCTACGAGGCGATGATGCAGGCGATGGAGCGCGATCTGGGCAGGCGCCTGCTGGTTGAATCCGGCTACCGCTCCCCCGCGTATCAACTGTATCTGTTTTTGTTCTACCTGCCCTCGCATGAGGAATCGATCCGCGAGACCAACCGCCACGTCGCGCTGCCCGGCTACAGCGAGCACGGCCACCCCCGGCGGCAGGCCATTGACTTCATCAATCAGGATGGGATCAACGGGGAAGACCACCCGGAGGCATTCGAGGCCCTCCCGGAGTACGCGTGGCTGCAGCAGCATGCCGCGCAGTTTGGTTTTCACCTCTCGTATCCCCGCGACAACCCCGACCACACCGCCTTCGAGCCATGGCATTGGCACTATGAGAGCAGTCCATAGTCCATGGTCGATAGTCCATAGATGAAAAACTTTACTATGGACTATGGTCTATGGACTACGGACTAGACGGAAATGTCTCAGCAGAAGTCGACGTTCGTTCGGGCGCTTGGATTGACCGACGCCACCCTCCTGGTCATCGGCTGCATCGTGGGCGTGGGGATTTTCCGCACGGCCGGCGCCATCGCGCACCACGTCCGCTCTCCGGCGCTGATCCTGGCGTTGTGGGGAGCCGGCGGCCTGGTCTCGCTCTGCGGGGCGCTCTGTTACGCGGAACTCGCGGCGCGCTTTCCCAAGAGCGGCGGCGATTATGTCTACCTGACGCAGATCTACGGCCGGTTCTGGGGGTTCCTGTTCGGCTGGACCAAGCTCTTCATCGAGCGCACCGGGACCATCGCGATTCTCGGGTTCGTGTTTGCGGAGTACCTGCGCCGGATCGTCCCATGTGAAGACGCGTGGCTGCGATGGATCGCCGCAGCCGCCATCGTGGCGTTGACCGCGATCAACGTCGTGGGCGTGCGCTGGGGGGCGTTGGTGCAGAACGTCTTCACGGCGCTGAAGGTCGTCGCGCTGGGATGCTTGGCGGCCGCCGGCCTGCACGCGCTCGCCATCGGCCGCACGGTCAACCCGGCCTGGTCCGTTCCCCCGCCCGATCCGGCCGCATGGCAATCCCTGGGCGTGGCCTTCGTCTTCGTGCTGTGGACCTACGGCGGCTGGACCGAAGCCGCGTATGTGGCGGAAGAAGTGCGGGAGCCCGCCCGCACCGTCCCGAAGGCGATCATCGGCGGGGTGCTCCTCACCACCGTCCTGTACCTGCTGGTGAATTGGAGCTACCTGGTGCTCATCCCGGTCCATGAGCTCCCCGACACCCCGCTCGTCGCCTCGCGCGTGATGCAGCAGGCGATCGGGGATGCGGGGGCCGTGTTCATCGCCTGGATGATCGCCTGTTCGGCGTTCGGCGCGCTCAACGGCTACGTCCTCACCGGCGGCCGCATCCTCTATGCCATCGGCAAGGACCACGCGCTGGTGGCGCGCCTCGGCGGCCTCCACCCGGCGTTTCACACGCCGGCCCTGGCCCTGTGGATCAACGCCGTCATCGCCATCATGCTCGTCTTTACAAAAACCTTCGAGCAAATCATGACGTACTCCACGGTCGCGATCTCGGTGTTTTTCACCATGGCGGTCTTCGGCGTGGTCGTGCTGCGCCGACGGGAACCCGCCCGCCCGCGCTTCTCCGCAGCCTGGGGGTATCCGTTTACCCCCTGGATCTACGGGCTCGTGATGATCGCCTTTCTCGTGGATGTCTGCGTCAAACAGCCGGGCGACGCCGCGTTCGGCCTGGTGTTCGTCGCCTTCGGCCTGCCGCTGTATTGGGTGTCCAACATGATGAGCCGGGGATGATCCCACCACCTGCTGGGTTTCGCCATCCCATGAGGCCGAACTCCTTGCAGGCGAAACGTCCCGCCATAGCGGGACGGCCTGCGGCCAGCCAGCAGGTGGTGGGATGAGCCTGCTGGGCGTCGCGCTCATCTCGTGCGCCCTGTTTGTCGCGGGGTACCTGCTCTACGGCCGGTTCCTCGCCAGGCGCTTTGAGCTCTCAGCGACTCGCGGCACCCCCGCCTGTTCGATGAGCGACGGCGTGGACTACGTGCCTGCCAAGGCGCCGTTTCTGCTGGGCCAGCACTTCTCCGCCATCGCCGCGGCCGGCCCCATCGTCGGGCCCATCCTCGCCGGGTTGTGGTTCGGGTGGCTGCCGGCGCTGATCTGGATCGTGGCGGGCGCCATCTTCTTCGGCGCGGTCCATGATTGCTCGGCGCTGGTGGGCTCGGTGCGCCATGGCGCCCGCTCCATCGTCGAGATCGTGCGCGAGCACCTGGGGCCCCGCGCGCACCTGCTGTTCATGGCCTTCGTGTGGCTGTCGCTCATCTACGTGATCACCGCCTTCACCGATTTGACCAGCGCCTCTTTCGTGGAACCGACGTATGGCGGCGGGGTGGCGACGTCCTCGTCCTTCTACCTCATCGCCGCGCTGGCCATGGGCCTGTGCCTGCGATGGCGGATGCCGTTGTGGCTGGCCACGTGCCTGTTCGTGCCGCTGGTGGGGCTCATCATCTGGTGCGGGCAGTCGGCTCCCGTGAGCGTGCCGGCCCTGGGGCCGTTCCGTCCCCAGGTGGTCTGGGATGGCGTCATCCTCGGCTACTGTTTCGCGGCCTCGATTCTCCCGATGTGGCTGCTGCTGCAACCACGGGGCTACCTTGGCGGATTCTTCCTCTACGTCACGCTGGGAGCGGGTCTCATCGGCGTCTTCCTGGGCGGTGAGCAGATCCGCTACCCCGCGTTCGTGGGCTGGGTGAGCGAGCGCGGATTGCCGCTGGTCCCGATGTTGTTTGTGACGGTGGCCTGCGGCGCCTGCTCAGGGTTTCATGGCATCGTCAGCTCCGGCACGACGTCGAAGCAGATCAGCCGGGAGCCCGACTGCCGCGTGGTGGGCTACGGAGGGATGCTCCTGGAAGGGCTGGTCGCGGTCATCGCCCTGGCCACCGTGATGCTGTTGGCCCCCGGCGATCCCGGCGCGATGGAATCGCCGGACCGCATCTACGCCAAGGGCTTGAGCCATTTTGTCGAGCGCCTGGGGGTGAACCGGGACTTCGCCCGCTCGTTCGCGCTGCTGGCCTTCGCCACGTTCATCTATGACACGTTGGACGTCGCGACCCGGCTGGGGCGCTACATCTTTCAGGAGCTCACCGGCTGGCAGGGGTGGCGGGGGCGGATCGGCGCGACGCTGGGCACCTTGGCGCTGCCGGCGCTGTGCGTCAGCGTGACGGTGAAGGATCAGACGGGCGCGGTGGTGCCGGCGTGGAAAATCTTCTGGACGATTTTCGGCGCGTCGAACCAGTTGCTGGCGGCGCTCACGCTCCTGACCATCACCGTGTGGCTCAAGCGAAGCGGCAAGCCCTGGTGGCTCACCGCGATCCCGGCCGTCTTCATGTGCACGATGACCCTCTGGTCGCTGGTGCTGCTGGGAGGGCCGTGGGTCGCCGCGTTGGCGCGCGGACGTTGGACGATGGACTGGATCGCCGTCATCGCCCTCGTGCTCATGGCCCTGGCCGTCCTCGTGGTGGTGGAAGCGCTCAAGGCGATGGGCTGGAGACGGGGCTTGGGCTGAGCCCTCGGACGACGTCTTGGACGATCCGCTCGACGTCTCCAAGCGCGACGCCGTGATACCACGCGTAGTCCGGAAAGACCATGACGTTGGGCCCCTTCGCGCACAGATCCTGGCAGCCGGATTTGCTCACCCGCACCCAGCGCGCGAGTCCCAGCGCGTTGACGCGCTCCTTGAGGGCCGCGGCGATCGCCTCACTGTCCCGATGGGCGCAGCAGGTCTCCTGCGGTTGGCGCGCGTTGATGCAGACAAACACGATTTTCTGATACGGGACCCGTCCCTGCTCCATGGCGAAGAGGCCCGCTCACGCCTTCTTGCCGCGGAGGGCTTGGGCAACGGGCTGCGGCGTGACCACGTGCGTGTCGATCGTCCACAGCGGGCCGAAATGCTCGGCGATCAGCCCCACGGCGCCGGGATCGTCCGTCTCCAGCAGCCAGAACACCCGGGCCGGCGCGCTGCCCACGACGACGTAGCGCTGCGCCATCCGGCAGCGCTTGCGCACCTCCTGATCTTTTCCCTGCGAGACCCACTGGCGGCGCTTGGCCGCGATCGCCTGCGCGTCCGACCCGTCCTTCGCCTGCGCCGTCACCCAGAACCACATCGTGCCTTCCGTTAGCTCGCGGCTTTGAACTGCACCGCCTTGATCGGCGATGGGGCGAGAGATGTTACTGGCGTGGACTGAACATGGGGTAGTGGCTAGCTGCCGCCATGAAGAACAGCATGGGGAGGGAAAGAAAAGTGTTGGTCCTTGAGGCCAGGAACGCTCGCCGAGCAAGCGTCGCCATCTCCGCAGGAGCCTTCGTGCCCTTCTCAGCCGATTCGACGGTCCAGGCAATGATCTTCTTCTGGCATGGCCAGATGATCAGCCAGACGTTCAGGAGCATCATGATCCCGTAGCCTCCACCGATCCCGATGGACAGGGAGCGGGTGCTGGCCGTTGGGTGACCGTTCAGGGTGAGGATGAGCCATGCGACGACAAGGGCAAGGACCGTCAACACGACGGCGACGATGCGACCGTTGTTGAGCGGCCCCTGGCTGACCTGGAGCACCCCATACATCAGGGCGTAGGCCACGCCGGTGACGAGCACCCAGGCCAAGAACGTTTGGCCAAACCTCGGCTCTGAACCCAAGATCATCAGGTAGTACAGCAAGCCCGACAGGACCGTGACGACGGCTCCCCATCGGAACCACCACAGCGCCCGCGGCATTAATTGGGGAACCACCTTGGATTTCGTCGGCGCATCGAGGGCTTTCATGAAGTCCACATTCACAAGGTTGAAGAAGTACAACAGGCCGATCCAGGTGATCCCGGCCAGAAAGTGAAGCCACCGGAGGAGCATCTGGATATTCGAGGTGGGATCTTGGGGCACACTGATCTGAACCGTCATGAAGAGAGCATCGGTGGGCATGGGCTCCTCGGAAGGGTTTAGACGCTGAACGAATGTCCGCAGCCGCAGGATTTCTTCGCGAGCGGATTCTGGAACTCAAAGCCCCCGCCCATCAGGCCGGCCTTGTAGTCGATGGCGGTGCCATCCAAGTAGAGATGGCTCTTGGCGTCAACGAGAATCTTGACGCCATCCTGCTCCAGGACGGTGTCATAGGGCTTCGGGGTCGCTTCCTCCAACCCCATCTGGTAGCTGAACCCCGAGCACCCCCCGCCCTTGACCCCCACCCGCATGGCGAGATTGGGCTTCTGTTCTTTCCCGATGAGGCGCTTGACCTCTTCCAACGCGGCCGGCGTTAATGTAATCATCGCTGCCTCCTTTGCTTTGACGCCCGTATTATACCACGACGTCCCTGTGAGAGAGAAGCGATCAGTTCGCGGTCGGCCGGCGGAAAGCGATAGCGAAAGAGGCGCTCGGCCCGGACCCACCGCACCTCCTGGCAGCCCAAGGGCGTCGGGACGCCGGCGGTGATCCGGCAGCGAAACACCTCCAGATACACCTGCCGGCGGGCATAGCGGAAGCGGATCGGCGACAGGCGGCCGGTCGGCTCAACGGCAATCCCCAGCTCCTCGCGCAACTCCCGGCGCAGGCAGGCTTCCCACGGTTCCCCGACGCGCCGCTTGCCGCCCGGAAACTCCCAGAACCCGCCGAGATGATCGCTGGCGCGGCGCCGGCTGACGAGGTAGCGGCCGCGCCGCTCAATCACGGCGACGGCGACGGGCACGAGACGCAGCCGGCGGTTGGGCATACGGGTAACTCCGACAGGATCGGCGCAGGACACAGGTGGAACATTGCGGACGGCGCGCCGTGCACACCGCGGCGCCGAAATCCATCATCGCCTGGTTGATCTCATAGCCCTTGCCGCGCGGGATGACGCGCTGCGCCAGCTCCCACAGCCTGCGGTTCGTCGAGGCGCCGAAGTAGCGCTGGAGGAGCCTGGCCACGTTGGTATCCAGGGTCGCCGCATCCCGGTTGAACGCGAAGCTCAGCACCGCCCCGGCCGTGTAGCGGCCGATCCCGTCCATCGCGATCAGGCCGTCGTAGGAATCCGGGATCTTGCCGCCGTGCTGCCTGATCACGCGGCGGGCGATCGTGCGCAGGCGCAGGGGGCGGACGTTGTAGCCGAGGGGATACCAGACGTTGCGCAACTCCCGCACGCGGGCGCGCGCCAGCTCGTGCACGGTGGGATACCGGCGCAGGAACTCATGGTACTTCGGGATCACCCGGTCCACCTGCGTTTGCTGGAGCATGATCTCCGAGACGAGGATCTTGTACGGGTCCCGGGTCTTTCGCCAGGGCAGCGGCCGCTGATGCCGCCCGTACCAGCGCAACAGCGTGCGTTGAAACGGTCGGACCAACCGCGCGGCGGCGGCCTGGCTCGTGGTGGACGTCTGAGGCATCGTCTCCATTGTAGCAGAGGCCCATCCCCTCTGTTACAATACAAGCCTTGACGATGGCAGCCATCACCTGTCAGACGGTCGTGGATCAGGTCACGATCCTCTCCTATAACGTGCGCAACTTCCGCCTGCGCCTGGCACAGCCCAAGCGCCTGGAGTTCGAGCCGGGGCAGTTCGTCATCGTCCACGTGCCCAAGGACGGCTCGTTCGTCAAGCGGGCCTACTCGATCGCCTGCCCGCCGCATGAGGAGGGCGTCATCGAGCTGTGCATCCAGCACGTGGAAGGCGGAGCGGCCTCCACGTTTTTCTGGCAGCTCAAGGAAGGCATGCCGGTCACGCTCTCCGGCCCGCACGGCCGCTTCACCCTCAAGCAGCCGATCACCTATGAGCCGGTCTTTCTGGCGACGGGCACCGGCGTCGCGCCGTTTCGCAGCATGCTTAAATATCTGTTTCATGTGAACGTCACGCAGCCGATCTGGCTGCTCTTCGGCACGCGCTACGAGCATGCCCTGCTCTATGAGGCGGAGTTCCGCGCCATGGCCTCGCTCCGGCACAATTTCCACTACATCCCGACGGTCAGCCGGCCGAAAGACTGGCACGGGGAGACCGGGCACATCCAGCAGACCTTCCAGAAGCACCTGGCGGACTTCGCCAACAAGGAAATCTACGTCTGCGGGTGGCTGGAGGTCGTCAAGGCCATCGTCAAGGATCTGACCGCGTTCGGCGTCCCCCCGGCGCAGATTCATTACGAGGAATGGTAAGCAAAGCGACGACCCCATCGGTGCGCACCGTCACCGTCGGGCACACGCCGGACATGGACGACGCGTTCATGTTTTACGCGATCGCCCAGGGCAAGATCCCGCTGGATGGGCTGCGCATCGAGCATGTGATCGAGGACATCCAGACGCTCAATCAGCGGGCGCGATCCCTCCAGCTGGACGTCACGGCGATCTCGGCAGCCGCCTATCCCTTCATCGCCAAGGACTACTGGATCCTCTCGGTCGGCTCGAGCGTCGGCCAAAACTACGGGCCGCTGGTCGTCGCGACGCGCGGCATGAATCCGGACGAACTCGCCGGCAAGCGGATCGCCGTGCCGGGACGGCAGACGACGGCGTACCTGCTTTTGCGCTTAGCCGTGCCGGAGTTTGAGCCGGTCGAGATGCGCTTCGAGGCGATTCCGGAGGCAGTCCTGCGTGGAGAGGTGGACGCGGGGCTGCTCATCCACGAGCGGCAACTGACCTACCACGACCAAGGGCTGCTGCCGATCCTGGACTTCGGGATGTGGTGGCACAAGACGGTGGGGCTGCCGCTGCCGCTGGGGCTGAATGCCGTCAAGCGCACACTCGGCAAGCCGCTGGCCATGCAGCTCGCGCAGATCCTCCGGGACAGCATCCTGTATGCCATGGCCAACCAGGATGCGGCGCTCGCCGATGCGCTGCGGTTCGGCCGCGGCATCGACCTGACGCGCGCGCGGCAGTTCGTGAGCATGTACGTCAACGAAGAAACGCTTTCGCTCTCCCGCCACAGCCATCAGGCCCTGCGCGAGCTCTACCAACGCGCGCACGCGGCAGGGCTCCTTCCCGACGTGCCGCGCGTGACGCTGATCCGCCCGCCCCGCGCTTAACTACCAATACCGTTTGCGCCGGAACACATCGGTGCGCACGTTGGCAATCCGGTCCAAAAACAGCCGGCCGGCCAGGTGGTCCGCCTCATGCTGGACGGCGATCGCCTCGAAGCCGTCCACCCAGCGGGTCCACGGCTCACCCCGCTCATCCAGCGCGCTCACGTGTAACCGTGACGCCCGGCGGACATTGCCGGTGAAATCAGGAACCGACAGGCACCCTTCCCGCTGGATCGTCCAGGTCTCCTGTGCGGTGATCTGAGGATTCACCAGCACCAACAGCCCGCTTGTTGAGCCCGGCAGGGCGAAATCCCGAGCGGAGCGAGGGAATACCTTAGGATGGCCGGTGACATCCACCACAGCCACGGAGGCATCCGACCCGACCTGGGAAGCGGCCAACCCCACGCAGCGCGGGTGATGGCGCATGGTCTCGATGAGGTCGCGAATCAGGCGCTCGACGGCCGGCGTGATGCGCTCGACGGGACGGCTGGGCGCGTGCAGGCAGGAATCTGGAAATGTCCTGATCTGCAGAATCGCCATCGGTCCCGTCGATCACCAGGGACAGCGGGTGACGCGGAGTAGCGGGCCGCCTGCCTCGCGGCAGTCGGCACTCCCTTCGCCGACCCCGCCTCGGCGGGGTGCCCGGCTCGGTCGCAGGACCCGCTGTCCATTGGCGGTTCGACAGACCATGATCACTCTTAGAGGACGTTGGTGTCTGCCGGACGCAGGCTCACCGTCACGCCCAACCGCTTCGCCAGAAGCTTCAACCGCTGCTCGAGACGCCGGGCCGCCAGGCGCTTGGGCAGCTCCACCTCCAGCACCATCAGGTAGAGCGGTTTGGCGGCGGGACGCGCCACCCGGTGCGTTGACACGTCGGTGATGTTCACCCCGAGGCGCGCAAGCAGCGAGGCCACGCGATAGACGATCCCGGGACGATCCGCCCCGTACACGGACAGGCCGTACGGCGATCCAACGCGCCGGGCCTGGCGCTCAGCCGCCGCCAACGGCTTCAAGTGGATGACAAGCGCCAATCGCTTCGACGCCGCCTGAAACGCCGCGTGCAGCTGCGCCTGGGAGAGCCGTCCCGGGGCGGAAAAGGTCAGCATGATCGCGAACTCCCCCGCCAAGCGGGTCATCGCCGAGTCTTCCAGGTTGCAGCCACGCTCGTAGAGCACCTTGGTGACGTGGGCCACGATCCCGGGGCGGTCTTTCCCAAACGCGGTCAGGATCCACAACCGGTTCCTCATCCCACCCTCTCGACCTCAAAGCCCATATCCTCGATCATCCGATGGGCCTCCTGCGCCTGCTGCCCCGGCGTCGTCAGATAGCCTTCCACGAAGATCGAGTTGGCCGGATACAACGCCAGCGCCTGCACCGAGCGCAGGTTTACCTCTCTGCCACCGGCGGCGCGTAGATCGGCTTTGGGGTTCAGGAATCGGAACAGGCACAGCACTTTCAGGCATCGCGTGGGATTGAGAAACCCGTAGGAACCCATGGGGGTGCCCTCGATGGGATGCAGGAAGTTGACCGGAAGTGAATCGACCGCCAGCTCCCGCAGCGCATACGCCAGATCGAGGAGATCCTCGTCCGTCTCCCCCATGCCGACGATCCCCCCGCTGCAGGTCTTCAGGCCGGCCCGCTTGACGTTCAGGACGGTATCGATGCGGTCCTGGTAGGTGTGCGTGGTGCAGACCTTCGGGTGGTGGCGCCGGCTGGTATTGAGGTTGTGGTTGACCCAGCCGACGCCGGCCTCTTTCAGGC
>JACQRB010000019.1 GCA_016206685.1 Candidatus Omnitrophota bacterium
GGTCCAGATCGCCCCGCTCGCCAGCCGGCGCTCGTTGATGACGCCGTCATAATCCCGCTTGGTCATGAAACCCTCGAGCGGGCTGAAGCCGCCGATGGCGATCATCTCGACGTCGGAGAGTGCTACCGCGTCCAGCGCCACCTGCGGCAGCGAACCGGCGCGGCCGGCCAACTGCTCGCGCGCGCCGCCTTCGATGATCCGGTTGATGAGGGTGCCGCCGTGCGGGCTAATCATATTGACCTCGCAGAACATGATCGCGTGAAGCGTATCTCGTATCTCGCGCTTCACGCTTCACGAATGACGAGATACGATCCCTAGTGTTTAACATGAAGGCCGCACTCTTTCTGCTCGGGCCGCTCCCACCACCACCGCCCGGCCCGGAAATCCTCGCCCGGTTTGACCGCGCGGGTGCAGGGCGCGCAGCCGATGGACGGGTAGCCCTGGTCATGGAGCACGTTGTAGGGGACATGGTGCCCCTTGACGTAGCTCATCGTCTGTTCCCACGTCCAGTCCGCCAGCGGGTTGAGCTTCACGATGCCGCCGTGGTCGTGGTCGATCGCGACTTTCTTGACGCTGGCGCGGGTGACGACCTGCTCGCGCCGCAGGCCGGTGATCCAGGCGTCCACCGTGGCCAGCGCCCGGTTGAGGGGCTCCACTTTGCGGATGCCGCAGCAGAGCTTGCGGTTCTCGATGGAGTGGTAGAAGAGGTTCAAGCCCCGCTCGCGCACCATCTGCTCCACGGCGTCGGCCTTCGGGAACATGACCTCGATCGTCAGATGATACTGCTCGCGGATCTTGTCCATCACGTCGTAGGTCTCTTGGTTGAGCCGCCCGGTGTCCAGCGTGAAGACGCGCGCCTTGGGGTTGATCGCCACCAGCATGTGGATGATGGCGACATCCTCCGCGCTGAAGCTGGACGCCAGCGCCACGCGGGAGCCGAACGTCTCCAGCGCCCAGCGCAGGACCTGCTCCGGGGATTGCGACTCCAGCTTGCCTGACTCCACATCCGCTTTGACCGTTGCACTGACCATACAATGACCCTCCTTCGTTGTGGTCGGTCAGGATCACATATTTGATAGAAATAGTCAATATAAAAATTTTAATTGATGAATATATACTACTTTATTAGTAATGATTATGGCTGGCTAGAGGGGGGAAGTCATGACAAGAGCCGGCAGCGTGATCTGAAACGTCGTACCTTGGCCTTCTTGGCTCTCCACGGTGATCACGCCCCGATGGGCCTGGATGATCGAGCGGACAATCGCCAGCCCCAGCCCTGTGCCCTCGCCTAGAGGTTTGGTGGTAAAAAACGGCTCAAAGATCTTGTTGAGCTTGTCCTTGGGGATCCCGCAGCCGGTATCCGCAATCTCGCAGACGACCACCGGTTGTTCCGGCTTGAATGGATCCGTTGCGCGGTGGCCCACTCCCGCCTCCCCCGCGGCCACCACGGCCGTGCTGGTGCGAAGGGTGAGCCGCCCGCGGTTTGACATGGCTTGGGCGGCGTTGGTGAGCAGGTTGATGAACACCTGCTGCATCTGATTCTGATCCATGGAAACCAGCGGGAGCTCTTTCGCAAGCTCCTTGGTGATCACGATGGCGGTCACCCCCAGTTGCTTCTCCACCAGGACCACGGCACGTTCGAGCAGGGGATTGAGGGGGGCTGGGCTCAAGCTGACCTGCGCCGGCCGCGCAAAGGTAAGCACCTCCCGCACGATCATGTTGGCTCGCTTGACCGCTTCCTCCATCAACGTCAGCGCCTCAGCCGTCGAGGCCTGGGTCAGGTCCAGGTTCTTCCGGAAGTACTCCAGCCCTTGCGAGAGGATCGCCAGAGGGTTCTTGACCTCATGCGCGATGCCACTGGCCACGTGTCCAATCGCGGCGAGCTTTTCCGATTGGACCAGCTGGGCCTGCGTCTCGCGCAGATTCGCCTCCGCGTGCTTGCGCTCCTGGATTTCGAGTTCGAGCAGCCGGACGTTGCGACTCAGCTGAGCCATGATGGCCATGATGACTCCGATCAAGAGCAGGCACACGGCATAGAGGGTATTGCGGTAGAGGCTGCTGCGCCGAAGCGCCTGCGCATAGAACCGAAGGTAGCTCTCATAGAGCCCCTCGATGGCGTCGGCGGTCGGCATCGCCATCAGCTCCCGCACGAAGCCATCAACGGTCTCCTTCTGCTCGAGGATGACGCGGGCGTGGGTCAGCACCGTGTGCAGCTGCCGTTGCACCTCGGGCGGAGCGCTCGCAGATCCCTGACGCAGCTCCTCCAGGCGATCGCGGATCTCGGGCTTTAATTCCTGACTCGCCGTGAGGTTGTACATCAGGACGTCCCGCAGGAGCTGGTTCACTTGCAGACTCAAGGCCGCCTCTCCCTCCACGTCCGCCAGCAGTCGAGTCGTGGCCAGGGGGAAAAAACGGATGGAGTTGTTGAGCGTGGCGTTCTCGGCCGCAAACTGCTCAAACGAGGCGGCCTTGGCCTCCAGCGCCTCCCGGAATGCCTCGAGGCGCCGGTCCATTTCCGCGTGCCCCTGCTGGGAGATGGCCGCCGGGCCATGGCTGAGCTGCTGGTGGGCCGCCTTGAGCGCGTGGAGGGTCTGGCCGGCGGCATCATACGAGGACACCAGCCCGAAGCGCAACTGCAACAGCTCTTGATTGAAGATCGCATCCAACTGCTTGAGCCGGCGCAGCTCGTCCATGACGGCATTATGCCGCTTGGTATTGATGGGGCCGGTTTGCAGGAACACGAGGGTCACCAGGAAGACAATCCCCGTGCCCACGCCGAGCAGCTTCAGGCGGGCGAAGCTCACGGTCCTGCTCCTTGCGTCCGTCCTCGGTGCCGGCTCATTCAGGGCGCCTCCAGGGGCTTGCCCTCATATTCCCCGGTCAACGTGTTGAGGTAGGCGACGAGGAGCTCCACTTCTCGTGCGGTGAGGGAAACGCCCAGCTGATATTTCGCCATGGTTTGGATGGCCTCCTCCAACGTCTGGGCGGTCGCGTCGTGGAAGTACGGCGCCGTGAGGGCGATGTTGCGCAAGGTCGGAACCTTGAACTTGTAGCGGTCTCGCTCATCGCCGGTGACGTTGTACCGTCCGAAGTCGGCCGTGGCGATGTTGCCGCGATTGGCAAAGTAGTCCGCCATCTTGCCCATCGTTTGAAACATGTTGCCCCCGATGTTGACCCCCTGGTGACAGACCACGCACCCCAGATCCTTGAAGAGCCGGTAGCCTTCCCGCTCCTCTGCCGTCAGCGCCTCCTGGTCCCCGCGGAGGAATCGGTCAAACCGCGCGTTGGGGGTGATCAAGGACCGCTCGAACGCGGCAATCGCGTCGGCGATGCTGGCGGCACTGATCCCATCCGGGTAGAGTTTCTTGAACGTCTGGACATAGCCGGGGTCCTGGGTGAGCTTGGCGATGACTTCCGGCCAACTGGCGCCCATTTCTTTCGGGTTATGGAGCGGCCCCGCGGCTTGCTCTTCCAGCGTCTCGGCGCGGCCGTCCCAGAACTGCTTGAAGTTGAAGGCCGCGTTGTAGACGGTTGGGGCGTTCACCTCCCCCAGCGCCCCGTTGATGCCGATGGATCGGGCTCGCCGGTCGGTCCCCCCTTTGCGCAGATCATGACAGCTGGCGCAAGCGAGCGTGTTGTCATGGGAGAGCTGCGGATCGTGAAAGAGGCGCTGGCCCAGCGCGACCTTCCGCTGGTCAAGCGTCACCCGCACGGGGATCGGCTGAATCGGCTCGGTGATCACCGCTTGCTCGGGCGCCCATTGAGGGGTCTGTGCTGTGACCTGCTGGGGGGTTGACGGGACCGGAAACAGCCGCCAGAGCACGCCGCCGACCAGACAGACGCAGCCTGCCCAAATCAGGGCTACTCGCGATCGGGTCATCGGCTACGACGCCTGGGCGGCCAGCCAGGCATCCAGCGACCAGCCGCCTGGTCCTAGGACCATGAGGGCGCACGAGGAACAGCACAGCCCGATGTCTCGCAGGACCACCTGCTGAAGGAGTGGTTCGGCCGGATCCAAGCCGAGGCTGACGATGATCAGGGCAAGGAGCGCCATGCAGCCTGCGGCGCTGATGCGAGTGAACACGCCGAGGAGCAGGTTCGCACCCAGGATCAATTCCACGAATCCCTGGAGCCAGAGCATCTGCGGAAGGCTCACCCACCGCTCCAGTCCGCTGGATCGGATCCACTCAGACGGCACGTACACGAGCCAGTTGGCGGCATGCGGCAGCTTATCGAACCCAAACAGCAGGAACACGCACGCCACGCCCAGGCGCAGGATGAGCAGCGCGAGATGATGAGGGACGTCTTCCCGCATGCCGGATGCCTCCTGTGTTCAGCGCTGGTGGCGTTTCAACCGTTCCAGCCAGGATCTGATGGTTTTTTCAAACCCAAGCTCGGTCGGCTCGTAGTAGACCCGCTTTTCAGGCAGGTACTCCTGCGCGACGTGGTGGCCGGGGAAGTCATGCGCGTACTTGTAGCCCTTTCCTCGGCCCAGTTGCTTGGCGCCGGAGTAGCTGGCGTCCTGCAGGTGGGTGGGGACTTCCAGGGTGCGCCCCTCCTCGACGTCCTTCATCGCCTTCTCGATCCCAAGATAGGCCGCGTTGGATTTCGGCGCGCACGCCACATAGACGGCGGCTTGCGCCAAAGGGATCCGGCATTCCGGCAGCCCCACGAACTCTGAGGCCTGCATGGCGGCGGTGGCGAGCAGAAGCGCCTGCGGGTCGGCGTTGCCCACGTCCTCCGCCGCGCAGATGACGACGCGCCGGGCGATGAAGCGCGGGTCTTCGCCCGCGTAGAGCATCTTCGCCAGCCAGTAGAGCGTGGCGTCGGGGTCTGAGCCGCGCATCGCCTTGATGAAGGCGGAGATGGTGTCGTAGTGGGCGTCTTCGTCCTTGTCGTAGACGACGGCTTTCTTCTGGATCGATTCCTCGACGGCGGCGCGCGTGATATGAATGGTGTCCTTCACCGGCGGCGTCGTCAGGACCGCCAGCTCCAGCGCATTGAGCGCCCGGCGCGCATCGCCGTCACTGACCGTGGCCAGATGCTCAAGCGCCTCCGCATCAGCTTTGATGGATAGCTTGCCAAGCCCACGTTCCCGGTCGGCGAGGGCGCGTTGCAAGAGGCTCAACACGTCCTGCTGCCTGAGGGGCTTGAGCTCGCACACGAGCGACCGGGACACCAGAGCGGGGAGGATGGCGAAGAACGGGTAGAACGTCGTCGCGCCGATGAGGATGGGGTTGCCGGATTCCACGTCCGGCATCAGGACGTCCTGCTGGATTTTGTTGAAGCGGTGGATCTCGTCGATGAACAGGATGGTGCGCGAGCCATTTCCGCCAGAGGCGGATCCGCCACGAGTTATGGCGGAGAGGCGCTGGCGCTCCTTCGAGCGCGCGATCGCCTCGCGCAGCTCCGCGACGCCGGCGGAGGTCGCGTTCAACCGCTCGACGGCGGCGTGCGTGCGCGCCGCGATGACGTGGGCCAGGGCGGTCTTGCCGCAGCCCGGCGGGCCGTAGAGGATCAGCGAGCTGATGCGGTCGGCTTCGATCGCCCGCCGCAGCAGCTTGCCCGGCCCGACCAGATGCTCCTGCCCGACGAACTCGGACAGCTCCTGCGGCCGCATCCGCGAGGCCAATGGCTCGCCGTTCAGGGCCTGAGCAGGAGATGGGGCCGGAGAGCTAAACAGATCCATGGAGGACGGTAAAAGAAAATGCCCCGCGGCTGCCGTGGGCGAATCCGTCAGCGATGAACCCAACCCTCAACAGGTGGGTACCCTCTCCGATGGTTTCACGCTTCCCCGCCTTCGGCGGGGCCTGCGCTCCCCA
>JACQRB010000020.1 GCA_016206685.1 Candidatus Omnitrophota bacterium
GCGTCGAGAAGGTCTTGTGGAGGTTGAGCTGCAGCAGGTCAATGCCCATGTCCCCGGGACGCACGATCCCCAGCAGCGCGTTCATGTTCGCGCCGTCCATGTACACCAGCGCCCCGTGCTCATGACACAGGCTGGTGATCACCTTGACGTCCTGCTCGAACAAACCCAGCGTGTTGGGGTTGGTGATCATCAGCGCCGCGACGTCGCGGGAAAGGTGCCGCTTCAACTCGGCCGGATCCACTAAGCCGTTGGCGCCGGATTTCAGCTCCACGACGCGAAACCCCGACAGGGCCGCGGAGGCGGGGTTGGTCCCATGCGCGGAATCCGGGATCAAAATCGTCGTGCGCGCCTGCCCCTCCGACTGCGGTCGGGGTCGGGGCGCATGATACGCCCGGATGATCTTCAAGCCCGTGAGCTCCCCCTGGGCTCCGGCCGCCGGCTGCAAGGTGAACGCAAACATCCCGGTGATCTGGCACAACGACTGCTCAAGCTCATAGAGCAGCCGGAGGAGTCCCTGGACGGTGGACTCCGGCTGCAGCGGATGCATGTGCGCGAAGCGCGACCAGGAAGCGATGCGGTCGTTGAGCTTGGGGTTGTATTTCATCGTGCAGGAGCCCAGCGGATAGAACTGGGTGTCCACCGAGAAATTGCGCTGCGACAGGCGCGTGAAGTGGCGCTCGACGCTCAGCTCATCCACCTCCGGCAGGGGGGGCGGCTCGTGGCGCAGGTGCTCCTCCGGGATCAGCTCCTGCACGGCGCGCGCCGAGGCGTCAGGGGCGGTGAGACGGTAGCTGCGCCGTCCGGGCACCGAGCGTTCAAAGATCAACGGTTCAGGGTCGCTCATCATCAGGCGATGGTTTTCAGCGTCTCGACCACATGGTCCATCTGCCCGCGGGAGGCCGTCTCCGTCGCGCACCATAGCGCCGATTCACCCAGCGCCGGATACCAGGGACGCAGGGCAAGCCCGCCGAGCAGGCCGGCTTTGAGCAGCTTGCGATTGACGTCCTGGGCCCGGACGCCGTGGGTGTAGCGCACGACGAACTCGTTGAAAAACGGCTGATTGAACACCGGCTCGATAAACGGCAGCTCGCGCAACCGCTCAGACAGCGCATGGGCGCGCTGCAGGTTGAGCTGCGCAAGCTCACTGAAGCCCTGCGGGCCGAGCAGGCTCAGGAAGATCGCCGCCCGCACGCACAGCCAGCCTTCGTTCGTGCAGATGTTGGAGGTGGCTTTTTCCCGCCGGATCTGCTGCTCGCGGGTTTGCAGCGTCAGCGTGAACGCGCGCCGCTGGGCCTGATCCACCGTGCAGCCGACCAGCCGGCCCGGCACCTTGCGCAACAACGCCTGGCTCGTCGCAAACAGCCCCAGGCCCGGCCCCCCGTACGCGACCGGGCTGCCCAGGCATCGTCCCTCCGCCACCGCAATGTCGGCCCCGTAGGCCCCGGGCGGCTGCAGGAGTCCCAGGCTGATGGGATAGACGCTGGCGACGAACAGCGCGCCGACGCGATGCGCCAAGCCGCCGGCCTGCTCCATCGGCTCTAATACCCCGAAGACGTTCGGCTGCTGCATCAGGACGGCGGCCACGTCGTCTTTGCCGGCCGCCGCCAAGGCCTCCAGATCCGTGACGCCGTTGGTGTGCGGGATCTCCTGAATGATCGCGGGAAATCCTTGCAGGTACGTCGCGATGGCTTGGCGCGCATGCGGATGGACGGCTTCCGAGACCAGGATGCGCGGGCGCCCGCTCGTGCGCAGCGCCAGCAGCACCGCTTCCGCCAGGCTCGAGGCGCCGTCGTAGAGCGAGGCGTTGGCCACCTCCATCTGCATGAGCTCGCAGATGAGCGTCTGGAACTCATAGATCAGCTGCAGCGTGCCCTGGCTGGCTTCGGCCTGGTAGGGCGTGTAGGGGGTGAGCCATTCCCCGCGGGAGGCGAGCGCATCCACGACGGTGGGGATGAGGTGAAGGTAGGCGCCGAACCCCAGGAACGACGCCAGCTCGCGCAGCGAGCGGTTCGGCGAGGCCAGCGACTCACAAGCTGACAACACTTCGGCCTCGGACAGACCGGCCGGCAACTCGAACGCGCCGCACCGGACCTCGGAGGGAATGTTGGCGAGCAGCTCTTCGATGGAGCTCGCCCCAATGGTTTGCAGCATCTGGGCGACTTGCTCGTCGGTGTGGGGACTGTAATCCATGGCCGGATCAGTGCGCGTCGGCTTGGATGAGCTTGGTGTAGTCGTCCGGGGACATCAACGCGCTGAGTTCAGACGGCTGACTCGGTGTGATCGCAAAGAACCACCCCGTGCCGTAGCAGTCCTGATTCACCAGTTGCGGTGATTTGCTTAAGGTCTCGTTCACCCGCGCCACGGTGCCTGAGAGCGGCGCGTAGATGTCAAACGCGGCCTTCACCGACTCCACGACCGCCACCGGCTCGCCCTGCTTGACCGCCTTGCCGACGGGGGGGAGCTCCACGTACACGACGTCGCGCAGCTCTTCCTGCGCGTGGGCGGTGATGCCGACGAGGACGTCCGCCCCCTCCTGTTTGGCCCACTCGTGCGTCTTGGTATACCGCAACCCTTGCGGCGTCATCATGACCTTATCCTCTCTTTGATGCGATGGCTTCCGGCGCTCGTTGCTGCGCGCGCCAGAACGGCAGCTTCACGACCGTCGCTGGATAGGCTTTCGAGCGAATCATGACCTGCACGGCTGTTCCCGGCGACGCCGCGCGCGTCTCGACGTACCCCAGCCCAATCGGCTTATGCAGCATGAGGCTGAACGTCCCGCTCGTGACGCTGCCCACCTGACGCCCCCCCGCCATGAGCGCGCAGCCCGTGCGCGGGACCGGTCCCTCCGGAAGCTCGATGCCGACCAACCGCTTCGTCACTCCCGCGGTCTTCTGGTTCACCAACACATCCTTGCCGATGAACGACGGCTTGTTGATCGCCACGGTCCAGCCCAGGTCCGCCTCATAGGGTGTGGTCGCGTCATCCATATCCGTGCCGTACAGCCGCAGGCCCGCCTCCAAGCGCAGCGTATCCCGCGCGCCCAACCCGATGGCTTTCAGGCCCAGAGGCGCGCCGAGCTCCAGACACCGCTTCCACACGCGCAGGGCCGGCGCATCCTCCAGGAACACCTCGAACCCGTCGCTGCCGGTATAGCCGGTGCGCGCCAGCCACGCGCGGCTGCCCCATCCGGAGAGGTGCATCGCGCTGAATCGCCCTAAGCCGCTGACCGGGGTCTCCAGCACCTGCTCAAGCAACGGCGCGACCTGGGGGCCCTGAATCGCCAAAATCGAGCGCCCCAAGCTGATGTCGCCCACGCGGGTGCCGGGGCGCTGATGCTCGACGATCCACGCGACGTCCTTCCGGCGGTTGGCGCAATTGACGATCACGAGGAATTCCTGGGCGCCGACGCGATAGATGATGAGGTCATCCACGATGCCGCCGCGCGGATTGGTCAGCAGCGTGTAGCAGGCTCTTCCCTCTCCCACCTGGGCGAGATCACTCACGATGAGCTCGTTGAGCGTCTGGAGTGATCCGGGCCCGCTGACCCAGGCCTGCCCCATGTGCGAGATGTCGAAGATCCCCGCCGCCGTGCGCACGCTGGTGTGCTCATCCAGGATGCTGGTGTAGTACAGCGGCATGTCCCAGCCGTGGAAGTCGGTCATCTTCGCGCCCAGGCGCAGGTGCTCGGCGTGGAACGCGGTTTTGTTCATCGAATGCCGGCCTCTTTGAGGATGTCCGGCACGAGGTCCTCCCAGCCAAGCGGATAGAGGTGGATGCCGTCGGCCCCCGCGTCTCGCACCGCGCGGATGAGCCCGGCCGTCGCGGCGAGACATTCCGCGCGCTTGTCGCCGGCCTGCTCAAACCGCGCGATCAGGTCCTCAGGGACGTGGATGCCCCAGACGTGCTCGTTCATGTAGCGCGCCATCTTGGCGGATTTGACCAGCAGGATGCCGGCCAAGACCGGTTTCTTCAAGGCTTTCGCGCGGCTCATGAAGGCGCCGAACCCCCCGGCGTCGAAGACGGCCTGCGTCTGGAAAAACTGCGCGCCGCCGTCGAGCTTGGCCTTGCACTTCTGCATCTCGACCTCGAGATCTTTGGCGCCCGGATCCGCGGCCGCGCCGATGCAAAAGCGCGGACTGCCGGCCAGCTCCTTGCCGGCCATGTCCTTGCCCTGTGTGAGGCCGCGCGCCACCTGCATGAGCGTCGCGGAGTTGATGTCGAACACCGGCTTGGCGTCGGGATGATCGCCGGCCTTGGGATCGTCGCCGGTCAGCAGGAGGAGGTTGCGGATGCCCAGCACCGCCGCGCCCAGCAAATCCGCCTGGAGCGCCAGGCGGTTGCGGTCGCGGCACGTCATCTGGAAAATCGGGTCTATGCCGGCCTCCAGGACGGCCTTCGCCACCGCCAGCGCGCAGGCGCGCATGATCGCGCCGGAGCCGTCGGTCACGTTGATGGCATCCACCAACCCGCGCACGCCTTCGGCCGCTTTCAGAATTTCGGAGAGGTCGGTCCCTTTGGGCGGGTTGACCTCCATCGTCACCAGAAACGGCTTCTTGCCCAACTTGGATTCAAACCGCTCCATGCTCACCCACCGGTCCGTTGCAGCTTGAAGGCCTCGACGGTGTTCTTCATCACCATCATGACGGTGACCGGGCCCACCCCGCCCGGCACCGGCGAGATGAACGCGGCGCGCTCCTTGGCGGTGTCGAACTCGACGTCTCCGACGACCTTACCCTCCTCCACATTGATGCCCACGTCAATGACAATAGACCTCGATTTGACCCACTCACCTTTAATCAATTTTGGCTTGCCAGCCGCAACTACTAAAACGTCGGCCCGCTTCACATGCTTCTCAAGGTCTTTCGTCGCGATATGACAAACGGTGGTGGTGGCCAGCCTATCTAGCAACAGCATGCCAACAGGACGTCCCACGATCTCACTGTGTCCAACGACGACGGCCTCCTTGCCTTCGAGCGATCCCCCACTTAGCCTCAGCGCTTCATCGATCAGCTCCATGACTGCCAGAGCAGTACATGATCCAATGCGCGCCTTAGCAAAAAACCGTCTCGCGGAATTCTGCGGATGAATGCCTTCTACATCTTTACGAGGGTCGATGATCGAAGAAATCCATTGCGCGTTAATCTGTGGAGGGAGAGGTTGGTGAACAAAAATGCCGTGCACACCGGGATTCTGATTCAGGAATTGAATTAAATTTCCAATCTGCTCTTTAGTTACCGTTGAGAAAGGAAAGCTATGAACGCCGATGGGGAATTGCTTTTCTAATGGATCTACCTTGATCCCTAATCTTATCGCGGCCTTGCGTTGAGCCTCGAAATACAATTTCGACGCAGGCGAATCAAACGAGATAATCGCTAGCACTATAGGACCAGAACCAAGAGCACCAAATTCGCGTCTTATGTCTTTTTCAAGACGCTCCGCAATCGCTTTGCCGTCCAATACCACGCCCATGGGATTCCTTGCAAGGATCTGCGTCACGGGAGTTGTCGTATCCAGGCGCGGTTGGCCGCGACCAGCGCCTGCGCCGATTCTTTGGCGGCCCTCGCCAGCGCTTGTGCGCAGTCCAGATCCACCCGGTAACTGGGGCTCACCCGCGCCCGGATGCGCCGGGCGAGCGACAGCACTTGCTGCGCGCACTCGCCGACCTGGCAGGGGACGTCCGTCGCGACTGTCAGGGCGCGGCGCAGGGCTTGTCGGTCCTGCCTGGCGCCGGCGCGAACCACCCGCGCAAACGCTTGGGCGTCCGCCTCGATCAAGCGCGTGCAGCACGCCCGAAGCCTGCGGGCGGTCGTGGCGCTCCCGGTCCGGCCGGCGAGCTTCTCCACCAAGGCGGCGGCAAGGGCGCAGGACAACGCCGCAGCGCTGCCGCCTCCATACGAAGAGCGGCGATCTGCCGTCTGCTCAAGGAGTTGCCGAATTGATGAGGCTCCCACAAACCCGTCCGTCGTTTCATGCCATTATATGTGAATTTTTTCACAAATTCAACGGCGGAGGTGGGCCTCTATGCTCTGCTGGGGGGCGGTCGGTTTAGGCAGCGCTTCGCGCTCCGCTCAGCAGATTTTGATCGCCGAGCGCGTCCTGTGGCCGATCAAAATCTGAATTCGCGTCGCTGCGAAGTCGCTGCCTTCCGCCCACCCAATCTCAGAGCGGAAAGCAGGAGCGGAAAGCAGGAGGCGTTACTGGACGTGCCGCGCTGAAGCCTGGCACCGGTAGTAACGCCTCCGTTATACTCGGCACATTTGTTTAGAGATCGGCGTCGAAGGCGGGGCGGAGGAGCTCGGGCATAGGAGGAGCGTGGCGAACGGTGTTTGGATTACAGCGACTTACCAAAAACATCCTTGAAGCTGAGACCTTTGCCGCCTCTGGCGAAATAGGCCTGGCTGCGGCGGATTTGGCGCATCAACGCGGTGTCATTGAGAATTTCTTGCGTTTCGCTTACGCGGCATGCGTGAAGGCGGCTTTTATGGACGGCGGGATAGCCGATGCGGAAAAAGCTGAATTTCTTGCCTGGAAACTTCTTCACCGCTTTCAAGGCGACTTCCAGTTCGTCCTCGCCCATCACATAGCCACCTGACTCTACTTCGATCGCAATAATCTCTCCCTTATGACGTGGCTCAAGCCGCGTCTTCAAACGCTGGTAAAAGCGCTCGCCTTTGGCGTGGAGCCGGTGAATGCGATTTTGAGTCATTTGATCTGCCTTTATCTTAGCCATAGCTCAATGAGGTCTGGTATGCAAGCACTATCTTACCACGTGGCATCGAAGGCGGCGCGGATGAGCTCGAGGCTTTGCTGGGCGCCGGGCGGCTGCTGGATGGCGACGACGTCGAAGCGGATCGGCCCCTCCCACCGCGGCCGCCGGCGCTGGAGGTACCACCGCACCGCCTTCACGAAATGATGCCGCTTGGCGCGGGTGAGCGACTCGCGGGCGGAGCCAAACTGCGTCGAGGCGCGCGAGCGGACCTCGACGAAGCACAGGGTCTTCCCGTCCTGCGCGATGAGGTCCAGCTCCCCCACCGGAAAGCGCACGTTGGCGGCTTCGATGAGATAGCCTTCCCGGCGCAGGTACGCCGCCGCCAACCGTTCAGCGTCGCGTCCGCTACGCTGCCGCGGCGAGAGCATGAGCTGCAACTGGGGCAAACGTCATACGATGGAGCGCGGATGGTCCGTACGTCCGGAGCGCGTGGAAATGGAGCGCGGTGCCGTAGCCCTTGTGCCGATTGAAGCCGTAGGCGGGAAAGAGCCGATGGTAAAACTCCATCAGACGGTCGCGCGTCACCTTGGCGATGATGGACGCGCAGGCGATGGGGTAGCTCGACCGATCGCCGCCGATGATCGGCCGGCACGGAAGGTTCACGGGAGGAACGTCGCAGCCATCCACCAGCACCAGCTCAGGCCGGATGGACAGATCGGCCACGGCCTTCGCCATCGCCTGCAAGGTGGCCTGGCGGATGTTGTCGGCGTCGATCGAGTCGGCGGGCACGATCCCGATGCCGACGATCGCTTGCTTCAGGATGAGGGAATAGGCGAGAGCTCGCTGGCGAGGACTGAGGCGCTTGGAATCATCAATCCGCACAGGGAGGAGCCGTCGGGTGGTCCCGCCTGCCCCGAGCGCTGTGAGGCGGGCAGGGAGGATGACGGCCGCGGCGACGACCGGCCCGGCCCACGGGCCGCGCCCCGCCTCATCCACGCCAGCAATGAGGCCGTTCTGCTCAGGAAGCGGCAGGCTGTTCCTGCGACTGGGGCGCTTGAGGTTCTTCAGGAGCGGGACGTGGCGCATCCGCCTGGCGTCCCTCGTCTTGAGACTTGCCCGTCCCTTTGGTCTCTGCGGCCAGCCGGGTCTTCCCGACCTTGGTGCGCAGGAAATACAGGCGGGCCCGGTGGACCCTGGCCCGGCGCAGGACTTCAACCCGCTCGAGCACCGGCGCATGGAGCGGAAAGATCCGTTCCACGCCTTCCCCGTAGGTCACGCGACGAATGGTCACGGTCTCCGAGATCCCGGAGCCTCGCCGGCGGATGACAATCCCCTCGAAGGGCGCCAGGCGGGTGCGATCCCGTTCCGGGATGCGGCACCAGACCCGCACCTGATCCCCCGGCCCGAACTGGGGATAGGCCGCCTTCTGGCCGAGGGCCGTCACCTGCTGCAGCCATGTGGAACCGGCTGATTCGGATGCTGACCGTGTCATCGTATCGTCCTCCTGTTGACCATATCCGGCCGAGTGGTGAGCGTGCGCGCCACGGCCTGGAGCTTGCGCCACCGCGCGACTTGCTCGTGATGGCCGCAGCGCAGCGCCTCCGGGACCGCCATGCCCCGGAACGCCGGGGGCCGGGTGTACTGCGGGTACTCCAGCCAGCCGTCCGCAAATGATTCTTCCTCGGTCGCGCGCTCGTGCCCCAGCACCCCGGGGATCAGCCGCACCACGCTATCCACCAGCACCATCGCCGGCAGCTCCCCGCCGGTCAACACGTAGTCGCCGATGGAAATTTCCTCATCCACCAGCGCCCGGCGCACCCGCTCATCCACGCCTTCGTAATGGCCGGCGATGAGGACCAGGTGCGACAGGCCACAGAGCCGCTGGGCGTGAGCCTGGGTCAACGGCGTGCCTTGCGCAGCCATCAGGATCATCCGGCAGGCGCGTTGGCGTTTCGGGCGTCGAGGGCCGTGGGCCTTCGCTTCGATTGCCTCCACCGCCTTGAAGATGGGTTCCGGCTTCATCACCATGCCCGGCCCGCCGCCATAGGGGCGGTCGTCCACCGTGCGGCGCTTGTCGGTCGTGTAGTCGCGCAAGTCGTGGATCTGGATGCGCACCCGGCGGCCGGCCTGAGCCCGCTTGAGGATGGAGCTGCCCACCACCGGCGCAAACATCTCCGGAAAAATCGTGACTATGTCAATGCGCATGCCTCTCGCACGACCTCAACCGCTGAGCCTGCCTTTAGGCCCTGCGCCCGGCCGTCGGGACCTTCGTATAGCGGCGCAGCAGCTGCTCCAACGACTCGGAGACTTTCGCCCCCAAGGCGAGCCAGTGGGCCACGCGCGATTCATCAACGGAAAACTTCGGCGGCTGCGTGGAGGGATCGTACGTGCCCACCACCTCCAGGACCCGGCTGGCCTGCGATTTCCGCCGGTCGGTCACCACGATCCGATGATGCGGGGTCTTCTTCGTCCCACGCCGCTGAAACCGAATCACCACCATCGTCAACCCCTTTCGCGTCGAATCGCTGCGCCCAAGTGCGTCAGCTTGGTTTCCAACTGTTCATAGCCCCGATCCAAATGCTCCACCCCGCTCAGCTCCGTCACCGTATCCGCAGCCAGCCCGGCCAGCACCAGCGCGGCGGAGGCGCGCAAATCGGAGGCCGTCACCGGCGCCCCGCTCAAACGGCCCACCCCCTGCACGATCGCGCTGGGCCCCTCGCGCGTGATCTGCGCGCCCATGCGCCGCAGCTCCGGCACGTGCGTGAACCGCTCCGGATAAATCTTCTCGGTCACCACGCTCACGCCCTCGCTCATGGTCATCATGGCCATCATCTGCGCCTGCAGATCCGTCGGAAACCCGGGAAAGGGGAGCGTCGTGACCTGCACCCCTTTCACCCGGCGGTCCGAGCGCACCCGGATGGATCCGTTCAACGATTCCACAGCGACGTTCGCCTCACGCAGTTTGTCAATCAGCCCGCCCAGGTGCTCGCTGATCGCGCCCTTGACCGTCACCTCGCCCCCCAACATGGCGGCGGCGATCATCAAGGTCCCGGCCTCGATGCGATCCGGCAGGATGCGATGGCGGGCCCCGTGGAGCCGCAGCACCCCTTCCACCCTGATGTGCGGCGTGCCCTGCCCGGTGATCTTCGCCCCCATCTCCACCAACCCATTCGCCAAATCCGCAACCTCCGGCTCGCAGGCGGCATGTTCGATGATCGTCACACCGTCGGCGAGGGTCGCCGCCATCATGACATTCCCGGTGGCGAGGACCGAGGATCCAAACGGGCCGGACAGATGAATCGTGGCGCCCCGCAGCCGCTCGGCGCGCCCGATGATGTAGCCATGCTCGATGGTGAAGGTCGCGCCCAGGGCTTCGAGGCCTTTCAGGTGCAGATCCACGGGACGAAGCCCGATGATGCACCCGCCCGGCATGGACACTTTGGCGCGCCCGTGGCGCGCCAGCAGCGGCCCCAGCACGCAGATGGAGGCGCGCATGAGGCTGACCAGCTCATGCGGGGCGGTCCAGCCGGTGTAGTGATTGGGATGGATCGCCAGCCGGCCGTCCTCCCACGCCACCTCCACGCCGAGGAGGCTGAGGATCTGCGCCATCGTGTTGACGTCCGTGACGTGCGGGACGCCTTCGATAACGCACTCCTCTTCCGTCAGGAGGCAGGCGGCCATGATGGGCAGCGCCGCGTTCTTCGCGCCGCCCACCTCCACCGTCCCGCGCAGCGGGCCGCTGGGCTCAAGGATCAGCTTGTCCATATGGGATAACCGAAAAACCTAAAAACGGAAAAACTGAAAAACGGACCTTTAAGCGTTTGCCTCGATCCTCAGCCCTCTCGGGCGAGCAGCAAGATCGTCAAAGATCCGGACGCGCTTCACCCACGGCTGCGCCTCCGCCAGGCGCTGCAGGATCGCGGCTTGCTCCTCGGCGCATTCCATCAGCAGCGCGCCGCCTGCGGACAGCAATTGCCCAGCGTCGGCCAGCACGCGCCGGTGAAACGCCATCCCGTCCCGCCCACCGTTTAAGCTGAGGGCGGGATCGCCCGTGCGGCCGTCCAGAGACCGGACCTCTTCGTCCGGGACGTACGGCGGATTCGAGACGATCATGTCCACTGGTCCGCGAATGCCGGTGGTCCAATCCGTGTGCACGAGCCGGAGTCGGTGCTCGACGCGGTGGGTGATGACGTTCGTGCGGGCCACCTGCAAGGCCATCCATGATAGCTCAACGGCCACGACGATACAAGTCGGGACCGCCTTGGCCAGGCTGATCGCCAGGCAGCCGCTTCCCGTCCCCAGCTCCAGCACCCACGGCGCCCCGACAGCCGTCGGGGCCGCGCGCCGCCTGAGAAACTCAATCGCCAATTCGGCCAGGGTTTCGGTTTCCGGCCGCGGGATGAACACCCCCGGACTGACGGCGAAGCGATGTCCGAAGAAGTCGCAAGAGCCCAGGACGTATTGCAGCGGCTCGCCCGACAGGCGCCGGCTCAGCCGCTCCTGGAGCGATTCCCGCTGCGCGGAGGCAACCGGCTCATCCCGAAGGTAGAGCTCGGTGCGGCGCATGCCCAGCGTGTCCGCCAGCAGCCACTCCGCTTCCGCCCTCGCGCTCGTAATTCCAGCTTCGCACAGTCTGGCCTCAAGCTCTCCGATAAGGTCACGCGGCCTCGCGAGGGTCTCCATCTCACTCATCAGTCAGCCGTAGGTTTACAGGAAGACAGACTTATTCATCGCTAATTCAGTATTTGTGTCACCGGAATTCCGAGTGTAGATGGCGCAACGGACCATGGGAGCAGTATCTCTCAGAATAACAACCCTTAATCCTCGTCTTCTCTTGTTGGCCAATCATCGTCTGGCTTTCCCTCTCGCCTTCGTTTTAAAGCTTTCTGAAACGTTTCAACTGCTCTCTGCTCTCTTTCCCCAAGATTCTTGGCTGGGGTTTCCGTTGTGAGTTGCTCAACTTTCTTCTCCAAAACGTCGAGGGAGATAAAATCCTCTAAGTCCTTCAATTTGATACGCCAATTTACTCGTGCGACGTAATCACCAATTGATTGTGAAGTCGAACGCTGCAGGAACGCAGCAAGGAATGAGAGTAGGCCTTGTTTCGATTCGACTAAATTAGTTACCCATCCAGTCGGTTCTTCTTTTGAAGCCCATTCCCGCCACCTATAAAGGATAAAAGCCATCCTGGGATGTGTTGCTAGCACTCCCGAATTGGCTGCCTTTCTTATTTTTTCAATGCTGACCTTCCTTAGCTCTTGCGAATCAGCTTCATCAACGAGAAAATCGTCAGGTTGTTTTTGTAGATGTGGACCATCATCTTCATTCGCAGTTTTCCGAACGGCTAAGTATAGCCCCGTTGTTTCTTTCATGGCTCTTAATAGAAGTTGCCCACGTCTTTTCTGGTCCTTTTCCTGTTTCAAATACCAATGAATAATTCTCGTCGCATTCGCCTCTGGCCCGAAGAAAATGTCGCCTTCCGGTAACTCATCACCAATATCCAAGAGAGCAGAGACAAACGGTCCGGCGTGTTCCAGACCAATCTCTTGTTTATATGCCTCGAAACGATCTAACGCTACACCAAGAAGATTGCGTTTGTTCAGAGCACGAAACTCAGAAACTAAGCCCTGCCGGTCACCGACCAGAGAAAGCAGTCTATCGATGTCCGCTTTGGAGATATCTCCTTCTGGGATAACAAAGTGAAAGTATCTATCGAAGACGTTAGGATGACAGACACGCGCTTCTCGAAACCACCGCTCATCGAAGCCAGAGCCATAGCCATAACCCCCGAACACCCATTCAATCTTTGGGAAAAGCTGTTTAAGTATTTCTCGAACCTGCTCTTGAAGTTCTTGGGGAGCGCGAGCAACGATGGATTCGATAGTTCTGCGTATTTCCTCTCTTTCTTTGCCGCTCTTATCCGACGATAGATCGGTAAGCATCTCTTTAACTCCTGGCAATCGTTGATAGATGTCTGGTTCAAAAACCCGTAGCACCTCCAAGGCAATGAGATCGATAGGGTTAACTTCAAAGGCCCTCGTGTTCTCGTTCTTCGTCCTGAACAATCCTACGTGAAATTCAAGAGTCGAGAGAAAGCGATAGACGTCCCTCAAAGACTGGAAGTATGGCCGTAGGCCTGGAATATAAATGTTGCCCCACCGACGACTATCAAAATTCTTCCCCACCTCCTCGCCACTGAGTAGTTCGTCAAGCCTTCCCAAGAGGACCCGCTCTAAACGGGGGCGCTCGACGACAGGTATGTCAAACTCTACCTGCACGATTTTCCTCAAAAAATCTCTCCCTGAAATCGGAGCCAAGCGCCTTAGGCTCTTCTCCACAATATCTCTTTGGAATAAGAGTAGATAAATAAGTCGAGGGAGATCGGCGTTCGCCTTTACAACTTGGAATAGCAGCCTAATCTCATGTGCATCAAGTCGGTCGATATCATCCATTACTACTAGTAGAGGGCGTTTACCCTGGCGCAGAAGTTCGGACAGTTCTTCTTTGATTTCGCCCAAAGATTTTTGGTACGCCTCCGCTCTTGCGCGAAACACGTCTGATAATTTTTCAGCAAATCCAGCGCCCCATCGGAGCGCAACACCAAGAATACCGACCGCCAGAGAAACCACTGCGGTCAAAGGCCGAATGACGCTATCTGCTAGGCATGTCAGACCTAGACCGACAAAGCCGACAAACATAATAACGGGTCCTAAAGAGCGAACGGTCTCGGCAAGCGTGGCGCTCAGTCTCAAGTTGGCTGCGTATAGCTTCCATTGTGCAGCAAGACGCCTCCCTATTTCTGATTGATCCTGCTTACCAAGAGCTATGCCAACCTCTTTGAAGAACGCCTCGGATATCTGATCGTGGCCAGCAAACTGCCACGGGTTAAATTCCACAACGTTTGGTCGCCTATTCTCAGGCGTCTCCCACAAGGTATCTATAACCATATTCTTAATTGAAGATTTTCCGCTACCCCAAGGTCCGTGGAGTGCCACGACAAGACTGTCGTCGCCACCCCATCCTTGTATCGCTTGGGCAATAGCTTCTGCAAAACCACTGCGCCCTAATTTGTCTTCTGCCCGGCGCCTGATTGGTCTGCCGTAGGAGAATGAATGTTCGAGTTGTATTGTGTCTTTCTGGCTCATTTAAAACTCCTTTGACGTCATAACTTGTCGTCGCCCGGGAGAGATTTCTTTCGAATTCCGGGGACACATTGAGCTGAATTCGGTATTGTGTCGCCGGAACTCATCGGTAGCTCACCACGAGTGCTGAGCACGATGAAAAACAGGGCTAGCTCAGTTCTAATTTTCTTCGAAAATAGAACCGTCCCTCATGTGACTATTGGCTCACCGCCGCGCCCTGCTTGATGAAGGTGCCTGCCTGGAACTCCTTGAATGCCGCCTGGAGCTCGTCTTTGGTGTTCATGACGATGGGGCCGTACCAGGCGACCGGCTCCTTGAGCGGCTTGCCGGACACCAACAGGAAGCGGACGGGTTGCTTGTCGGTCGTCACGAGCACGGCGTTCCCGGCGGGCTCGTAGAGGGCGATGTCCCCTTCTCTGCAGACGCACGAGGGCTGCATGTCGAAATAGTTCTCGCCGATGGCTTCGCGACCGAAGGGGTCGCGGCCCCGGTCAAAGTAGCCCTCGCCCTCGACGACGTAGGCGAAGACGGTGTAGCCGGGCTTCACCTGGTGGGTGAACGACTTGCCCGCCGGCAGCGACACGTCCAGATATTCCGGATCCGTCACGATCTCTCGGACCGGCCCCTGCACGCCGCCGACCTCTCCGCAAATGATCCGCACCGTCGCCCCTTCGGCCGTCTTGACCGCGGGAATCTGCGTGGCGGTCACCTCGCGGTAGCGAGGATCCATCATCTTGTCGCGCCGTGGCAGATTCGCCCAGAGCTGGAACCCCCACATCCGCCCCCTGGCGCTGCCCTGCGGCATTTCCTGGTGGATGATCCCGCTGCCCGCCGTCATCCATTGCACGTCGCCCGGGCGGATGATGCCCTTGTTGCCCAGGTTGTCCTGGTGCTCCACGTCGCCATCCAGGACATACGTGATGGTTTCGATGCCGCGGTGCGGATGCCAGGGGAAGCCGCGCACGTAGTCGTCGCGGTTGTCGGAATGGAAGCAATCGAGCAGCAGAAACGGATCGAGCTGGGGCACCTCATGGAAGCCGAAGACGCGCTTCAGGCGCACGCCGGCCCCCTCGATGGTCGGAATGCTCTTCCACATTTTTTTGATCTGCCGGACAGGTGCGCGCGCGTCCATGGTCAGTGCTCCTGGTTAAGAACCTGCCGGAGCCGTCCTACCTGGGCCGGCCTCCCTCGACCGAGGCGGCTGTCGGAAGCGAGCCATCAAGACGCTGGGGGGGCAGTGTACTTGCGCGGGGTTTCGTAGAGCACCACGTGGCGGCTGAGGAGGTTCCACGGCACGAGCCCAAGTTGTCTGGCCTCGGCGTACGCGCGGCGCGGCTCCCAACCTTGACGAGCAATCCGGTAAATCGCCGTCATGATCCCTGCCCGGTTCCAGCCCTGGCGGCAGTGGATGAACGCTGGACGCTGGGCTGGATCACTGACGATCGAGAGAAATTGACGCACCTGCTTGTCGCTCGGACGCCACCAGAACCACATCGGAATATTCACCCAGCGCATGCCAAGCCGCTCCACCAATCGACGTTCTTCGTCCATGGCCGGTGAAGGTTGTCGAAGGCAAATCACGGTCTTGACGCCCATCCGCTGTACCTGTTCCAAGCCAACCGGTGAAGGTTGGCCCCCGCGATAAAATCCCTCGTCCACCTGGCGAAAGGCGGGAGGATCATGGGACTGCTGAGCCC
>JACQRB010000023.1 GCA_016206685.1 Candidatus Omnitrophota bacterium
GAGAGCCTTTGATGAGATGGGTCACCGGCACGGCCCGCGCGCTCAAGGCGATGGAGCATTCCCGAGCCCCTTGCCACCCCCGCTCGACCACGGAGAGCATCTGGAACTGGCAAGACTGTCGCGGGTGCCGGTTCATGCCCTCCCTCCGGCCAAGGCGGCCTCACAGGCTTCCAGCACGTCATCCGCACCGATCGTCGCCAGGCACGCGCGCTCGTACGGGCACGGCGGCAATTTGAATTGGTGATAACACGGCCGGCACGGCAAGTCCTCGCGGTAGACGACGCGATGGCCGTCCGTCCTGGGATACGGCCCATATACCTCCGGCTCCACGGGGCCAAAGATGGACACCGTTCGAACGCCCTGGCTTGCCGCGATGTGCACCGGCCCCCCGTCGTTGGTGATCACCAGCGCGCAGCGCGCGATGAGGCTGATGAACTGCCCCAGGGTGGTCTGGCCGCTGAGATCCACGGCCTGGGCCCCGATCGCCTGGGCGATCTGGGCGCACACGGCGTGATCCTGGGGTTCCCCAAAGATGAGAAGGACGGTGTCCGGTTGCCGGCTGAGGGCCCGGCCGACCTGGATGAACCCGTCCTTGGACCAGCGCCGGAAGTGCGCCTGAAGCCCCCAACTCACCCCGCCGGCCGGCACCAAGGCGATCAGCCGCTGGCCGGCGCGAATGCCACGCGCCCCAAGGCGCTGCTGCGCATCCTGCCGATCGTCCTCGCTGACCGCGAGCTCAAGGGCGGCGTCACGCTGATGGATCCCCAGCATCCCCAGCAACTCGGCATAGTACTCCACCACGTGGCGATCCCGAAACCCGTTGACCGCAAACCGATGGCTCAAGAACCGCCCGCGCCGGCGGAAATCAAACCCGATCCGCCTGGGCACCCCGAACAGCGCCAGGAGGAAGCTGTACCGCTCCCCCAGCGAGAGGTCAATGGCCACGTCGAACCGGCGATGGCGAATCTGACGAAACAGCGACGCGAGCAGGCGGAGGGCGTGAAGCTTGTGGCGATCCCAGAGCGCCACGACCTCGTCTTTTTCGTAGATGAACAGCTCATCGAGGTTGGTGTTGCGCCGCAGGATTTCCTCGGTCCGGCGATTGCCCAGATACGCCAGATAGGCGTGGGGGAAGGCGTGATGCACCGCCCGGATCAGCGGGGTTGAAAACAGGACATCCCCGATGCCAAAGGGATTCACAATCAGGATTCGACGCGGGGTCATGGCAGGTATCGCTGAACTGCCGCGAGGACTTCCTCCACGGTGATCTCCTCAAGCGGCTTGTGGATCACCGTATGGCCGCTCCCCCACGGCCCCCATCGCCTCGGATGCGAGCCGGCATCCTCGGTCCCGAAGAGCGCGACCACAGGCGTGCCCACCGCGGCCGCCAAATGCATCGGCCCCGAATCGTTGGTGATGACCACGCGCGCCCGGCGCAGGCACGCCGCCAGCTCCTTCAACGAGAGCCGCCCGATCAGATTCATCAGCCTCGGTGAGACGCCGGGCAGGACCTCGCCCGCTCTGGCACGCTCCTGTGGTCCTCCAATTAACATGGGCCTCACCCCTGGGATACTTCCGAGCCGGTCCAAGAGCATTCGAAACCGCTCAAGCGGCCATTGCTTCTTCGGATTGGAGGTCCAAGGGTGCACGCTCACCAGGCGTTCCTCATTCCCAACCCCCAACCGATTCATGAGTTGCGAGAAACTCTCTTCCGCCTGTTTGCTGACAGGCAGCGTCAATACTGAGGTTTCCTGGAGCGGCAGCTTGAGGTTGGCAAGTAAACCCATATTATAGGTGATTTCATGGCATGCGCCAAGCGCCTTGCGATCTGCAAGCCGATGCGTCAGCAACCACCCCCACTTCCGGTCATAGCCGACACGGATCGGAATCCCGGCCAGCCAGGCGGCCAGATGGTACTCCTTCTTGGGGTTCGAGATGATCAGGGTGTCTGGTTTCCATGCCCGCCACACGCGCGACAGGCGCCACGCGCGCCACCACCAGGGGCCAGGCATGACTGGTTCCTCCCTCACGTCGCTGAGGTCGGGGTGGCCGTCAAGCAGCTCCCGCAGCGCAGGGTGGGTCATCAGGATGATCGAGGCATGCGGCAGGGCGGTTCGCAGCGCATGCAGGACGGGCAGGTTCAGCAGGGTCTCCCCCAGACGGTCGGTGCGGATAAACAGCAGACGCGATCCCATCAGACGGAGCGTTCGTGGCGTGGTTACGAGGCGCGAGGGAATGACGGCCGTTCGGAGAGGGCCTTCAGGGAGAGCCCGGTCGCCATCCCCGCGAGCGTCCAGAACAACGTCGCCTGGCGCAACGAGTACAAGTTCGTGTCAAACGCCGCCTGGAACAGAAACCCCACCATGCCCGCCCCCAGCGCGAGGATGAACCTGCGCTCCGGAGCCTCGAATTCGAAACGACGCAGCACCCGCCACCAACTCCACACCATCGCCGCCAAGAACCCCACAAAAGTGACGAGGCCGATGACGCCGGTTTCGGCGGTCACTTGCAGAAAGCAATTGTGCGCATAGCGGGGTTGCCGCTCTCCTCCCACCCAGTACGAGAGGTAGTTGGCCATGAAGGTATTCAGGCCCTGACCCAGCCAGGGCCGATCTTGAATCATGTGCCAGGCTGATTGCCACATGAACCACCGGTCGCGCGTCCCGATATCATGGAAGGTCACGGTGTAGTCGAGACGTCCCACGACGTACAGATACAGCGAGGCGCTCACGACTAACCCAAGTCCCAGCGCCATCGCCGGCGCCCGGAGGCGGCGGCCCCACACCACCAAGACTCCCAATCCCACCGCCAGGGACAGCCACGCGCCCTGCGACTCCGTGCGGATCACGCCCGCCATCACCACGGCCAGCAGCGCCCAGAGCCACCAGCGGCTCCGGCGCGTGGCGTGCGAAAGCTGGACCACGATGATCGGGACCACGACGACCAGATACGTGGCCAAATCAATCGGGTTTTCATACGGCCCGGTCATGCGGCTGTAGACGCGCCAGGGCGTCCGCCCGTACACCAGTTCCCAATGGGTCAGCTCCTGGGCGATGGCATCGCCGCAGACCAGCGCCGCGGAGAGCAGGATGAGCTGCACGCCGCGCGCCGCCACGCCGGGCGCTTGGACGGCATCCGCCGCCAGGACGAACAAGAGCGCGTACTCCAGCGTCTTGCCGATAAAGCCGCGCACGCTCAGGTCGGCATGGGTGCTGGTCAGGATGGAGAGGGCGCAGGCGGCCACATAGGCCGCCCAGGTGATGGCGCACCAGCGTCCTGCCGGCGTCCGCCACACCGAGGAGGCCCAGCGCGTGCGCCAGTGAGCCAGCAGCCAACTCACCAGGAAGATGGGAAACGTGATCTCGATCGCGGCTTTGGAAAACGGCAAGAGGAGCAGCAACGCCCACAGGCTGCCGGTGGTGACGCGGGGCGCCCACTGGAGGATGCGAGCGCCCATCACATGGCCGTCAATCCCGCACTGACCACCTTCCACGCCGCTGCGCGCGGTTCACAACACTGCCTCACGTGTTCGAGCAGCTGACCCGGGGGATCGGCCATGGCGATCAACACGTCGCGGACCTGGTAGCGGTCCAGCAACGGCGCAAGCTCTTCCCGAGAGCCGAACACCGGGCAGCCTTGGATGCGGCTGCCCCATTTGCGCCAATCGTCGTCGAGAAACCCGACAACCCGATACCGCGTCCCGGCGTCATAGCGCAGCGATTCCAGCACCCGCGCGCCCGTGTCCCCCGCCCCCAGGATGAGGCAGGGACGGGCCTGCGTGGCGCGATCTTTGATCCACTCATCGAGGAACCGCTCGACGACCCGCACCCCGCCCACCGCCAGGAACAACAACATCCAATCAATGACGAGGACCGTTCGAGAATAGCCTTCGAACCGCCACAGGAACAAGAGCGCCATCGACGACAAAATCGAGCCGAGGGCCGTCGCCTTGAACAAGACGAGGATGTCCGCCGCTCCGAAATACCGCCAGACGCCCCGGTACATCCCGAACCCGGCGAAGCAGGCCAGCTTGACGACTAGAATGATCGGGAGCGAACGCACCAGCAGCTCCTGCAGGGCGGGCGTCAGCCCCCTCTCATAGCGCAGCAGATGCGCGCAGACGTACGCGCTGCTGATCAGGGCAAAATCCACCAGCACTTCCACCAGCCGGCGCTTGTGCCAGAGCATCGTCGCGATCCTCGTGACCGGCTTGCCTGGCGGACTCTCCGGCGCGGCCTCCACCGACGCCTCAAACCGATACACCTTCACGCGCGCGAGATACCCGCCCACGACCACGAAGAGCGACGTAGCCAGCAGAAGAATCACCAAGACAGAAAAGGGATGCATGCCGACGGACAGGACGCTCAAGAGCCCGAGACAGGCGCTGGCCCCGTACAACACCAGCACGGTCTGCGGCACGCTCAAGCCCAGAATCGCCAGCCGATGGGAGACATGATCCGATCCGCCGACAAACGGATGCTGGCCGTGGCTCAGGCGCTGAATGGTCACGAACAACGTATCGAACAGCGGCACGGCCAACACCAACACCGGCACCGCCAAGACGCTGAGCAATTGGGTGGAATGCGACCACGTGCCCATCAACGCCAGCGCCGCCAGGCTCAAGCCCAGCAGATGGCTGCCCGAGTCACCCATGTAGATCTTGGCCGGATAAAAGTTGAAGCGCAGGAACCCGACGCACGTCCCGCAGAGAATCGCGGCCGTCGACATGACGGCCCAGTTCTGGGAGAACACGGCGTGAAAGGTGCAGAAAGCGGCCGCCAGCGCGCCGGTGCCGGCCGCCAGGCCGTCCATATTATCCAGGAGATTGAAGGCGTTCATCACCAGCACCAGCCATAGCACGGACATCGGCACCGCCACCCACGACCACGGAATGAGGTCGATCCGGACGCCGTGCATGACCACCACGCAGCCGATGAGCAGCTGCCCCAACAGCTTGGTGTACGGGCGCAGCCGGTGCAGATCATCCGCCAATCCCAACAGAAACGCCAGCGCCGCACCCCAGAGCAAGCCCACGATCCGCCGTTCCAGCGGCACCACGACGAGCGCGGGGATCAGGAATCCGAGGGCCATCGCCGCACCGCCCAGGCGAGGGATCACGCGCCGGCCCCACCGATCGTCGATCGGCTTGGAGACCCAGCCGGCCTTGATCGCGATGATGCGCATCACCGGCGTCAACAGCGCTGCCAGCCCCGCGGCGCTGAGGCCGGCGATGGCCGCAGGCAAGGCGTGGTTGGACCAGAATTCTTGAGGCAGCGTCATGGGTGCGATACCGTCGAGCGCCGTGCGGTGGGATGATCCACGCCACGCACGCTGTCCACCACGCTGTGAATAATCTCGTCCAAGTTCATCGTCGGGGCAAAACCGATGAGGCCCCGGATCTTGCTGATGTCCGGGACGCGGCGGGGCATGTCTTCAAAGCCTTCCTCGTAGGCTTCTTCATAGGGGATATGGGTGATCGGCGAGGAGCTCTTTGTGATGGCAAGCACCCGGCGCGCCAGCGCTTCGATCGTCACTTCCTCCTGGCTGCCGACGTTGAAGACGTCGCCGACCGCCTTCGGATGCTCCATCAGCTTCGCCAGCGCGGTCACCGTATCGGCCACGTGGAGGAAGCAGCGGGACTGCGTGCCGGTGCCGTGGACCAGGAGCGGCTCGCCCTTCAGGGCCTGGCTGACGAAGCGCGGGATCACCATGCCGTAGGCCCCGCTCTGGCGCGGGCCGACGGTGTTGAACAAGCGCACGATGATCGTGGGCACGCCCTTTTCTTTCCAATAGACATACGCGAGGATCTCATCGACCGCTTTGGAGGTGGAATAGCTCCACCGGCTTTTCAGGGGCGAGCCGAGGATGCGGTCCATGTCCTCGCACAAGGGGCCGTTGGAGTTCTTGCCGTAGATCTCCGACGTGGAGGCGATCAGGACTTTGCGCCGGTAGCGGTGGGCCATTTCCAGGACGATTTCGCTGCCGCGGATGTTGGTCGTCATCGACTCCAGCGGCTTCTTGATGATGAGCTCCACCCCGACCGCCGCGGCCAGGTGGAAGATGACCTCGCAGCGCTCGGCGAGCTTATCCACGAGGCGCTCATTCAGGATCGTCCCCGTGACCAGGTGGAACTGCGGATGGCGTTCCAGCAGCGCCACGTTCTCAGGGGCCCCGGTGGAAAAGTCGTCCAATGCCGTCACCTCGTGCCCGAGGCCCAGCAACCGTTCCGCCAGATGCGATCCGATGAACCCCCCCCCACCGGTTACGAGCGCATGCATGGCTTCCCCTCGCGTGAGTCCATCAGCTTCTGATAGAAGGCGTCCATCTCGCAGACCAGGCGCTGAGCGCTGAACTGCGTCCGCACATGGGCGCGCCCCTGATCAGCGGTGCGTTGATGTTCCGTTCGATGACGCTCCGCCCAGGCCAAGGCCTGCGCCAAGGCGTCGGGATCGTCAGGCCGGACCACCATCCCCCTGGGTGCAACCACAAAGGGCTGATCCGGCGGACAGCCAGCTCCCAGCAACTCCCCCACCCCCCCGACGTCCGTCGCGATGACCGGCCGGCCGGCGGCCAGCGATTCGATCAGCGCCACCGGGGTCCCCTCATTCTTCGAGGTCAGGCAGATGACGTGCAGTCCATTGTATACGGAATCCAGGCTGTTGTCCCAGCCACAAAACTGCACGCGCCTCCCCAGGCCCAGCGCCTCGGCCGTCCGCTCCAGCCGGGGGCGCAGCGGCCCGTCTCCGACGATGACCGCTGACCAGTCCAGGTCGGGAGCGGCGGCGCCGAATGCGCGAAGGGCCTGAAAGAACAACTCGTGGTTCTTCACCGGCACTAGCCGTCCCACCATGCCGATCCGCCACGGCTCCTCGGCAGCCGCCTGCCGGCCATTCAGCGACAGGAACGGCTCCAGCGACAGGCCCAGCGGGATCGTCACCATCTGCTCCGCGCGTCCGATGCGGAACTCCAAGAGTTGGCGCTTCACCGTCTCATTGATGGCGATCAGCCGGTCGCTGCGGCGCGCCAGCCAGCGCTCGCACCAGACAAATCCTCTCGCCACTGCCCAGGAGAAGTATCCGTCCAGGACATGCCCATGAAACGTATGGATCACCCGGCACCGGACTCGGCGCCGAAGGCGCCGCAGCAGGTTGAGCATCCACGCCGCCACCCGGCCCAAGGCGCCGGCCTTGGCCATATGGGTGTGCACGATATCCGGCTGAAATCGCACGGCGATCACCAGCAGCTTCCACCACGCCACCGCATCGCGCCAGGGATGCAGGGAGCGCCCCAGCTGCGGAATCCCGATCACGTGCGCCTGGCGTTTCAGCTCGGACGTCAGATCCCCTTCCTCCGGGCCAGGGCGCCCCGCCACCACCAGGGTCTGGAAGCGCGCCCGGGGCAAGCCGGCGCTCAGGAGGCGCACCTGGTGCGTCGGTCCCCCGATGTTCAATCGGGTGACAATCCGCAGGACTCGAATCATCCCCCCACCTGGCTCGGCCAGCCTTCGGCTGGCCGCGCAACCGCTTGTGCAACGTTGGTCCAGCATGGCGCGGTTGCGCCAGCCGGTGGCTGAGAGACAGGTGGGGGGATCATCACAGGTTCTGCCGACACCACACCTCAAACACCAGCAGCGCCCACAACACCTGGCTGAGATCCTCACGGCCCTGGCGATGCCGCGACAAGGCGTCCTGCGCCACCGCCGGATCAATCCACGGGCGGCTGTGCGCCGTCGGAGCGCAGACCAGATCGTGGAAGACCTCGGACAGTTCCCCCAGAATCCACTCCCCCACCGGCACGGCGAACCCGTGCTTGGGACGCTCGGCCACGCCGGCAGGCAGGACCCGCCGAAGCGCCCGGCGCAAGAGGTATTTCGTGGTCGCGCCGCGCAGCTTCAGGTCGCCCGGCAGGCGCAAGGCGAACTCCACGACCTCCTGATCCAGAAACGGCACCCGGCCCTCCAATCCCACGGCCATGGTCATGCGGTCCTCTTTCGCCAGCAGATCGTCCGGCAAGTACGTCGCCAGATCGGCGGCCAGACAGAGCTCCAACGGATCACCCGAAGGCCGATGGAGCAGCCCGTGATGCACGGGATGGGCTTCCAGGCCGGCCGGCAGCAGCGCGCGCCGCAGCGAGGCATCGCAGCAGGTCAGCGTCGTGAGATACGCCTCCAGCGTCGTCGCGCCGTCCTGCGCGGCGCCGCAGAATCGCTTGGCATATAGTCCCCACTGCCCGAGCCGGCTGCGACGGTGCGCCGGCAGCCGGGCGGCAACCTCCGCCACGCCGCGGCGCAGCAGGCGTGGCAGGCGCTGGTAGCGCGGCAGCAGGCGCGAGAGCTGGTAGCGGCGATAGCCGGCGAAGAGATCGTCTCCACCGGTGCCGGATAACGCCACGGTGACCCGCGTCTTGGCGAAGCGGGCCAGATAGTACAACGGGATCGCGGAAGAATCGCCGAACGGCTCATCGCAGGAGCGGACCACCATCTCCAAGGCCTCGGCAGCCGAGGGGCTGATGACCAGCTCATGGTGATCGCACCCAAACTGTTCGGCTACCTGCCGGGCAGAGGCGCTCTCGTCGTACAGCCCCATCCCGGGGAAGCTGGCTGAAAACGTCTGCAGTGGTCCCGACGCGCACTCGCGGGCCAGGGCGACGACGCCGCTCGAATCGAGGCCGCCGCTGAGGAAGATGCCCACCGGCACGTCCGCCACCATCTGCCGTCGCACGGCCCCCCGCAAGAGATCCAACAACTGATCGGCCTCGTCTTGCAGGGAACCGCGTGGGGGTGTCCCATCGGGGAACGCGACGCGCCAGTAGCGCTCCAGCCGAGCCCCGTCCCGCGACATCAGCAGGTAATGGCCGGCCGGAAGCTTGTGCGCCTCCTGGAAGATCGTGTAGGGGGACGGGATGTACAGCCAGGTGAAATAGTCCGCGACCGCGGACGGATCCACCGTCAGCCGCAGCCGGGGATCGGCGCGCAGCGCCTTCAGCTCGGAGGCGAACCACAGCCGACCATCCTGCAGGGCGTAATAGAGCGGCTTGATGCCCAGCGGATCGCGGGCCAGCAGCAGGCGCTGGGCCTTGGCGTCCCAGATCGCAAAGGCAAACATCCCGTTGAGTCGGCGGACACACTCTGGGCCCTCTTCTTCATAGAGATGGACAATGACTTCGGTGTCGGAGTGAGTCGTGAAGCGATGCCCCTTGGCCTCCAACTCCCGACGCAGCGCCTGGTGATTGTAGATCTCGCCGTTGAAGACCACCCATACGGAGCGGTCTTCGTTGGTGATAGGCTGCCGACCAGTCACAAGATCAATCACGCTCAGGCGCCGCATCCCCAAGCCGACATGGGGCGCCGCGTAGTAGCCCTCATCATCCGGCCCCCGGTGCGTGAGCGTCGCCGTCATGCGCCGGATGCCCTCCGGATCCCCCAACTGATCGGTGAAGCTTACTTGCCCGCAGATCCCGCACATACGCCTGATGCCGTCTCCGACGTGGCCAGGGCGCGCAGCGCCGGCTGGGCGATCTCCGGCCGGATCCGCACGCGATGCCGCAGCAGCCACCACAGAAATCCCAGATGATCCAGGATGATCCGCAGGATCACCGCCTTGGACGTCCCGTACTGCCGCACGGTCAGCGTCATCGGATGCTCGGCCACCCGATAGCCCATCATCAGCGCCCGCACCAGGATCTCGGCGACAGCCAAAAAATCATCGGACTCGAAGCGGACCGACCGAACGACCTCGGCGCGGTACAGCCGCATGAGGCCGGTATAGGTATAGATCCGGGCGCCCAGCACCAGGCGATACAGCCAGGAGCAGCCTCGGCTGAGGACCAGTCGGTAGGCGGGGACGTTGTGTACGCCGCCCTGCGGGTGATAGGCCGACCCCACTACGACGTCGGCCCCCTGCTCCAGTAACGCAAGCATCGGCACCAGCGCCAGCGGATCATACGTGCAGTCGCTGTCGGTCGTGGCGATCAGCTCCCCGCGGGCCTGGCCAAAGCCGGTGCGGATCGCCGCCCCGAGGCCCCGATTGCGTTCATGGCGGATCACCCGCGCCGTGAACGAGCTGCCGGCCAGCTCCGCCTCCAAGTGCTCGGCGGTGCCATCGGTGGAGCCGTCATCCACAAAGATCAGCTCCAGCGCGTAGTCAGGACAGAGACGGCGCTGCAGTTGGCTCAGCACCTGCAACAAATGGCCGATGCCTTCCCGCTCGTTGTAACAAGGAAAAATCAGTGAGAGCGTGGTCATCACAGGCGCTCCAAGAGAGTCTCCACGATGCGCGCGCCGGCGTGCCCGTCGCCGAACGGATTGGCGCCGGCGGCACGCGCGGGGCGATCCAGCAGGGCGAGCGTCCGCGCCACAATGCGCTCCGTGTCGGTACCCACCAGTTCCGCAATCCCCAGGTCGATCGCTTCGGTCCGCTCGGTCACCTCACGCATCACCAAGATCGGCTTGCCCAACGAGGCGACCTCTTCTTGAATGCCGCCGGAATCGGTCAGGATCACATCCGCCTGCGACATCGCGTGCACGAACCGCGGGTAATCCAGCGGCGGGATCAGGCGGATGTTGGGCACTCGGCCTAGCCGCTGATGGACCGGTCCCTGGACGTTGGGATTCGGATGCACCGCGTAGACGATGACCGCATCCGGCCGCCGGCGCCCAATCGTCTCCAGCGCCTCGCAGATGCGGCTCAGGCCGCCGCCGAAATTTTCCCGGCGATGCGCAGTAACCAAGATGAGTTTTTGCCCGTTCGAAACCGTGGGCATCCTGGAAGGAAACAGCCGTGCGCCGGGCTCACGCAGCCGCGCCAGCGTCCAGAACAGCGCGTCAATTCCTGTGTTGCCGGTCACGGTGATGCGCGAGGCGGGCGCGCCTTCCGCCAGCAGGTTGCGCTTCGAGGACTCGGTCGGTGCGAACAGGAAGTCCGCCATCGCGTCGATGAGGCGCCGGTTCATCTCTTCCGGAAACGGCGCGTATTTGTCGCCGGACCGCAGCCCGGCCTCGATGTGGCCGATCGGGATTTTCAGATAGTACGCCGCCAAGGCGGCCGAGAAACTTGACGTGGTGTCGCCCTGCACCAGGACCAGCGCCGGACGTTCCCGGCGCCAGAGCGCCTCTACGCTCGTCAAGAGCCGTGCGGTCAGCGCCCCCAACCCCTGCCCCTCTTCCATGAGGTCTAAATCCACGTCCGGCGTGATGTCGAACACCTGCAACACCTGGTCCAGCATCTGGCGATGCTGCGCGGTGGCGACCACCTGGGTGCGGCACCGCTGCGCCTGCTGCCGGCATGCGACCACGACCGGCGCCATCTTGATGGCTTCCGGACGCGTGCCCATGATGAGCGAGATCAGCGGAAGCGGTATGATCACCCGGCCGTGGTGGATGCCTGGCTCTGCCAAGCGGGCTTCCACTCCTCCGCGATCTGATGCTTCATCTCGTGCCCGGCGTGACGGGCGCGTGATCATTGTGTCCCATGCGAGTTGCTGTGGCCTCCGCAGCGCTCCCCACATCACGCCTCCAACCCCGAGGAAGACCATGCCCCGCACCGCGAGCTCTTTCATCGTCCAGGGCTCAGGTCGCAGGAGCATAGCGGCCAGCGCCGTGACCACGCACGCGCCACATGCCAGTGCTCCCAGCGCTCGACGATGACGGCTCGCCTCCCATTGAGTCCGCCGAATCCAGCCTACCACCAGACTCTCCGCCACCGCGCGGTTGAAGCCCTGGCGGAGCTGTCGCACGAACTGGGCGGTCCGACTGGCGTGCCACCACTGTCGCCAGCCCATCAGAGATAGCCCCTCCACCAGTAATAGAGCATCCCCAGATACTCATGCAAAATCGCCTGGACATGATGCCACTGAACAGCGGTACCGTCCCCATAGAATCGGCTCAGGGGAATCGGCGTGTTCACCACATGGATGTCCGGGGCTTGCTTCCGCCATACCAGGTCCGCGCGGCGCATATGATACGGAGCGCTGACCAACAGGATCCGCGTCCATCGGTTCGCCTGAAGGATCTGATGCGTGAACTGCACGTTTTCCGCGGTGTTCCCGGCCTGGTTCTCCAGGAGGATGGCTTCCGGCGCCACCCCCAGCGATACCGCCAACGCCCGCATCACGTCCGTTTCACGGAAAGCGAAGGTGTGACCGGACGAGAAAATGATATGGGGGGCGTATCCCTGCTGATACAAAGCCACGGCTTGTTGCACCCGTTCCTCGTAGCCCTGGCCGGCTTTGCCGGATTCCCCCACCCCGCCGGCGAACACCACGATCGCATCCGCTGGCGCCGGCGGCTCGACCGTCTTCAGCGGCGCTGCAACCCACCATAACAGCGGCGTCTGGAACAGCGCCAGGTATGCGATGCCTAATACCACCGAGAGCCGCAGGGTCCGGCGCAGAACCGCCCGCGTTGCGCGCCGCAACAGCTCGGCCCACTGCGCGGTGCGCAGCCGCTCAGCATCCAGGAGCCGGCCCGCCATCACCTCGCTCATTGCCTCCACCCGCGCGGTCCATCCCTGCTGCTCGGCCACGGCCCGCCGTCGCGGTCCACGGCCATCCACAGTTTCCTCCAGGGCCCGGCGCACCTGGACCTCAAACTCGTCGCACGTGCGGCCGATCGCCACGACCTCGTCGTAGCGCGCGTTGAACGCCAGCACCTCCGGCAGCGGCGTGGAGACCACGGGCTTGCCGACCATGAGATACTCGGTTAACTTGGTGGGATAAACGGTCTGCGTGTAGGCGTTGAGCGCATACGGAATCAGGCACACGTCGAAACCGGCGATATAGGCCGGAATGGCGTCATGCGGCTTGGCTCCGAGCTTGTGGATATTCCGCCCCTCCAGAGCGTAGGTAAATTCTTCAACCTGCGGCCCGACGATCACGACGTTCCACTCCGGATGCCGCCGGGCCATCTCCTGCAGCAGCGGACCGTCCACATGGCGCTGCAACGCCCCGACATACCCCAATCGCGGCGAGGCGATGCGCTGCAGGTCTTCGGGAAGAGCCGCGCCCTCATGTTGCTGAAATCGCTCCAGATTGACGCCGAATGGAAAAATCTCAATGGGATGCGCGTGATGCCGGCGGCAGCGTTGGGCAATCGCCTCGCCCTGCGCAAAAACCACGTCCGCCCGTCGCAGCAGCCGCTGTTCGGCCCGCTGAATCTTGCGGACAGGTCCCACCTGCTCGAAGTCGGCGATGCAGTAGTACACCACCATCTCCGGATTCAGCTCCTCGATCAGCGCCAGCGTGAATCGCGTCGGCAAGAAGGTCCAGAGAATCGGCCGCTCAAACCCCAGGAGGCGGACCCACCGACGGATGATGCCCATGAACAGCCAGCGGTTGATCCGTTGGGCGAGGCGGGAGTACGGAAACGGCAGCACCACTGGCGAGCACACATAGAGGTTCTCCTGCACCTGCCGGATGCCCTGCACCCCCTTGCGCCAGTCGCGCAGCCGCTGCCGCAGCCGCGGCAAGTCGCGCCATCGTGGCATGCGGATGCCGGTGTTCTCGATGAACAGCACGGTGTTGCCGGCCGCGGCGAACCGGGCCATGACTTCCTGATGGCCCTGCCAGTTAAACTCCCAGTTGATCGAGGAGAGACAAATGATCTGTTTACCGCTGAGCATTGGCCAGATGCCCCTGTCGTGTTTCACTCGCCATCGAGGCGACCGCGTGCGGCGCCGCCGTCCACCGTCTGGCCTCCAGGAAGCCCTGGAAATTCCCCACCGCCCGGGCGACGTACTGCCGATCCCATTCGAGTATTCCTCGAGCGAGATTGACGAAAAGCTGGCAGGCGAGTGCCGTGTAACAGCGTTCCACCGAAAGGCCGTGCGTCCCGCGGTGCTTCCGAACCACGTAGAGACGGTTCAGCACCTGCCACCGGCCTAACCGATAACCGTCCCACTGACGGCCCGACTCGACTTCGCGCACGTGGGCGTCAGCCACCACCATCATCTGGTACTGGCGGCCCACGCGCAGGCTGAATTCCACCTCGTAGAGGAAGCCAGGCCCCTCGAACCACTCATCAAACGCAAACGCATCGAGGACCGCCTTGCGCCAGACCGTCGCCCCGCTATAGAGCCATTCCACCGTCGTGTCCTGCTGGACCGCTCCGATTTTCACTTGATAGCCGGACGGCAAGAATGTCCCACGCCGACTGGCATCCATGCCAAAGAGGGCTTTCAGCCAGACCCACCGCGGGCTCGCCGTATTATTCACCAGGTTGAACGCCACTCCACCGACCGTCGGGGCGGCGGTTGACCAGAAGCTCAACATGACCTCCAGCGCATCCGCCTCCAGCACCATGTCGTCATCGAGCAAGCCCACCAGCGTCATCACGGGGTCCACCAACTGCCGGCCCACGTTCTGCTGCCGTGCCAGGCCCGGTGGGGACACGTGCGTGCACCGAATCCGCAGCGCCGGGAATGATGCGACACACTGGGGCAGCGGCTGCGCGCCCCCGTCAACCACGATCACCTCATCCGGTAGGACCGTCTGCTCGCTGAGGCTCTGGAGCAATCGTCCCAACTCCTCCGGATGGTCTTTAGTCGGGATGATGATGGCCAGGTGATGCGCCCCACGGCTCATGCTAGATGAAGTCCACGTGCTCCGGCGGCGATTCGGAGAGGGTCTCAATTTTATCGCCGGCAATCAGCGTATTCATGAAGCGGTTCTTCGGGTTGTACATGCAGGCGGGGCAGCCGCGTGCGTCAAACGTCTCGAAGAACGCCTGCTTCGACTGGCTGTCCCAGAGGGCTTTGAACCCGCCTTCCAGGAACGAGCCGATTTTGCCCCGGAGATTGTAGGCGTTGATGCAGCAGGTATAGACGTTGCCGTCGCCGGCCACGTACGTCTGGAGGTTCAGGATCGGACAGAAGGCGTAATCCGGATGCTGCCCCTCCAAATCTTCCAGGCGGTCGCCGAAATTATCGTAGATCGTGAAGTCCGCCCGGCGGGACACCGCCTTGGCGCCGGCGAGCAGCCGGCGCACCTCCGGGGCGTGCGGCTCGTGGTAGCGCGCGCCCTCCGGCATGAACGCCGCACTGATCCGGATGTTATCCACGCCGAGCTGTTCCGCCAAGTCAATGGCCGCCGCGACTTCATGCCAATTGTCCCGCGTGACCACGAACCCGATCCCAAGCCGGCACATCGTCCTTTGGGCGCGAATCTCGGCCGCTAACCGTCGGGTGTTGGCCAGGGTGAGGTCGAACATCTTCTCGGACACCCGCCGGATCCGGCTGTAATTCTGCGGGGTCGCCGCATCGAGGCTCACGCGGACCCACGCCGCGTTGGCCAGCAAGGCCACCCGACTGGTGTGCTGCTGCGCCAGCCAGGGCGTCGTGCGATCAAGTAACGTGCCGTTGGTGACGACCGCCAAATTGATGCCGCGAGCCAGGATGCCATTTACCACCTGGTCGAAATCGGGATGCAGGGTCGGCTCTCCGCCACCGGTCAACTGGATCGCCTTCACTCCCATCTGCTGGCAATCGTGCAGCAGCCCCAGCACCCTGTCGGTCGGCAGCATCCGGTTGGGATTGCGCGGCACCGGGGCGGTGGGATCGTTAAACAACTGGTTGCTGCTGTATCCCTCCACGCGGTAGGCGCAGAAGGAGCAATCCTCGTTGCACAGGTCGCTCAGGATGAGCTGGACATGCACCGGGTAGGGCTGGCGGCCCTTTTGCATAGCGCGCAGCCGATCAGGATGAAACGCCGCCTTGTCATAGCGGTACAGGTCGGCCGTCTTGAGTTCGGGTGTCGTGCGCGGCATGCTCAACTCGCCTCGATCATCATGTGCAATCGCTCCTTTGTGACTGGCCGAAAATACCCTTCGGCGTACGCGCGCGAGCGCTGCTGGCGCTCCTGAAACTGCGCGTCCGGCATCGCCTCGATATCCTGCAATATCGTCCGCAGCTCCTGCGGCTGCGTCACCGTCCACTTCAACTCGTCCGACCGATTGAACAGCGGATCGGTGTTCAGGAGATGCCCCAACTCCAGATGGATCGCCGGGATCCCCTGCGAGGCAGCTTCAAAGCCGACCGTCGAGGAAGCGTAGACGACGACATGGGCCCAGGCCAGGTCCGCCGACAACAGCCCGGCGCTGATCTCGAAGAGGCTCGCCGGCACGCCGGGCAGCCGTCGTAACGCCTCCGCCAATGGAAATTCCGGATGCGGCCGGACCCGAAGCCGATACGGCTGCGGCTGCGCCAGCGCTTCCTGCAGAAACCGCAGCACCTCTGTGTATTCCTCGAGGCTCGAGGCCAATGCCACCAAGATATTCGTCAGCCGAGACGGCTTCGCCCGCAGGGAAGCCTGGAGGCTCCCGTTCTGGCGGAGGGCGCAGCCGACTCTCAGCAGGGCCGGCGGGAAACGGCCTTCCCGCTCCAACCACCCTTTGACGATCTCGCCGGTCGTGAAGACGACATCCGGCAGCGGGGTCACGCGGCATTCCTCCGCCCCGAGCACGAAGTTGGTATGGCTGGGCGTCAGGGCGGCGTTCTGACAGCCGATCAGGCGCGTCGCCGGCGAGCTGTTCCGCACCCCCAACAACACCGCTTTCTCCAGGGCGCGGTTCTCAAATGGATAGAGCCACCGGCTGACCGGCACGGTGGCGGCCAAGCGACGAGCGCCCAGGTACCAGCACAGATGCTTGAAGAAACTACTGGAACGGTAGCTGGACCGCATGGCTTGCCGTACGAGTTCGCTCACGTCGACGCCGTGGATCTCGGCGGTGATCGCCGGGAGCGGCTCAGCCCAGCGCCGAAGGCTCTGCCAGCCGCAGACCAGCAGATCCCGCAGCCCCAGCGCGGCTTCGACCGGGACGATCGGCAGCGGCGGGGATAGCCGCCGCAGAGCCAGGATCCCGGTGATCGAGCGCGTCAGAAAGACGGCGAAGAGCATCGCCCGCCGACCGTCCTGCTCCAGGTGCTCGACCAGCGGGCCGAAATAGGCTTCCCGATAGCCGTCGGGACCGACCGACGATTGCGGAATCGTCGTGGTAATCACGAGACACGCGCGCCGATCCGAAGCGTCCGGCCGTAAGGGCCTGGCCAACAGCCACGTGATCGTCGTCCGCAGCCACGCCGCGCCGATGGCGGCGGGCATGCGCATCTTCAGCGCGTGCTTCAGCCGCGATCCGCCACGAACCGACGCCACGACGCGCACGCCGGCTCGCCTGCCCCACGCGACCATCTGGCACGCCAGCAGTCGGCTGTCCGTCAGCGCAATGAGCGGACGGCCGTCGCCCGAGGCCGCGAGCTTCGTCAGGGCGAGAGCGTTGAACGTCTGACGACACAACGGCGTCGACAGCGGATTCTTGGTGGTCAACGGCATCAGCCACCACGCCAGATTCTCCGGTGCATGCGTGGCGTTCAGACGGCCGATCAGCTCGATGTACGCCTCGCGGAACCCCCGGCCGTAGTCGCGGCCCATCTGCGCGCGCGCCAGCTCCTGCGCCAGCGGCAGAGCGCGCAGCTCCATGGCCAGTTGTTCGCACGCCGGCGACGCCGATAACTGCACGAAACGCACCGGGCCGGCGAAGCGAGCCAAGAGACGACGAAGCGCCGCGCGCCGGTCACACAGCATGAGGGTCGGCGCTCCTCGGCTCATGCCGCTTTGCCGCCGCCGATCGCCGCCCGCAGCTTCAGTTCGGGACTGACGGCATCGGCGTATCGCCCCTTCAATTGCGACGATTCGATCGGCTTGTCATCGATCAAGTTGTACAGGTCGGTGTTGGACAGTTTCACGGCTTCTTCCGGAGGCAGGTTGTGCCGGTTTGTGTAGATCAAGGCGTCGGCGTGCGGCAGGAGCTGATCGCACTGGTTGCAGTAGGGAAACAGGTGGAATTTCCCCTCCTGGTGCGCCAACCGCAGCAAGCGGTATTTCGGATGGTTCAGGATCTCCAGCACGGGACGTTCAAAAGCGTTGCCCAACACGATCTGGTTGTTGTAGTCGTAGCAGCACGGGATCACCTCACCGTTCCACTGAATCTGCAGCGGACCGTTGGCTGGTCGGCCGCAGCTTTTCTTCAGGCCCACATCCTCCAGGCGTTCCCGGTAGTCGCGCCCGTCCCCGAAGTTGTGCGGTTTCCAGATCTCAATGGCATCGGCGCGCGGCTCCCAAAATTCCTTGAACGCCTGGGTGTCACCCTCGTTCTCCGGCAACACGAGGTAGCTAATTTGCAGCTTGGGCGTCTTCGATCCCAGGCGCTGCCGCTGCTCCAAGAACGTGAGGAGGTTGTTCATGGAGACGTCAAACTTCAGATGCACCATCACCCGCTCGTAGGTTTCCGGGCGCATGCCGAGGAAGCTGGCGCGCAGCTCATCCAGCCCCGCCCGGATCAGTCCGATCGACCGCTCCTTCGTCAGGAGCGAGATGTTGGAGATGATGTACGTGCGGAGGCCCCGCTGCTTGGCGTAGGCGATCTTGCGCTCAAGCGTCCGATCAATCAGCGGTTCCCCGAAGCCGGTCAGCACGATCTGTTTGGCGCCCAACGCGGCCACTTCATCGATGCTCTTCTGATACGGCGCCAGCTCCATGATGCCGTGGGGCCGCCCGTGCTTGTGGAGATCCCGGGGACACATGATGCAGGCCGCATTACAGCGATCGGTCACCTCGTAGCGTACTTCGGGATGCGACAGGCGGATGACGGGAGCATCGTGGGCCGTCTGGGCCAGGAGCGCATCCCGGTCTTCCCCCTTGAAATCCACGCTGCCGTCCGCAAATAAATGCTCGTCGCGATAATCGTGGCACGTCTTACCGCACGCACGCATGCACCCTTCCTCCTGCTCTGATCGAACGGCGTCGCGTCCACTGAAGGCTCTCCCGCAAGTCAGCCACGCGATGCGTCTGAACCGCGTTGAACCGATTCCCCGATTTAGGATAGCTCAGGGCCGTGACCAGGATGAGATCTTCGTCCGTCAGGTGACCCGCCTGCCACAGGCGCTCCAGACAGGCGGCGATATGGTCGGTGCTGGTCCGCGAGAACGGGATGTTGAGGTAGATGCCGTGCGTACCGGGCAACAGATTGAACGTCCTGGCGTTGGCGACATCGTTGCTGACCGCCAGAATCGGCTGGCGAGGTCGCTGGCTGGCCACGAGGCGCGCCGCGTACCCGGAAATGGTGATGCTCACGATCTTGGTGATCGGCAGCCGCCGGCACAGCAAGGCCACCGCTTCTCCCATGGCGGATGGAATCCCCCGCGGGGAGACGCGCATCGCGCGGTCGGCCTCTCCCTGCAGATGCTCCCAGACCGCGTCTACGACCTTGCGCATCGTGGCGACCGCTTCCACCGGAAACCTCCCGACAGCCGTCTCGGCCGACAACATCAGGGCCGACGCGCCATCCAGGACGGCATTGGAGATGTCGCTGATCTCCGCCTTCGTGGGGTGGGCATGGGCGATCATGGAATGCAGCATTTCGGTGGCGACAATGGCCGGGCAATTGGCGTCCCTCGCCACCGCCAGAATCCGTTTTTGCGCCATGGCGATCCGTTCTGGAACGGTTTCCGCCGCCAGATCACCTCGATCGATCATCAAGGCATCGGCGACCTGGGCGATTGCCCGCAGCCGTTCCACCGCCTGCGGGCGCTCGATCTTGGCGATCAGGCGGGGGCCGCGGACGCCGATCAGTTGGCGCACCGTCTGCAGATGCTGCGCCGTCTCCACGAAGCTCACCCCGACAAAATCCAACCCCTCGGCACGGGCAAACTCAAGCAGATGGCGATCGGAATCCGTCACGATCGCGTCGCGAAGGACGACCGCAGGGGCATTGAGCCCCTTCGCGCTGCGCAACACGCCGGCCGTATCTGCACGACAGCGAATGTCCCTGCCCCGCACCGCCGTCACGGTCAGGCGGAACTGCCCATCGTCCCCCAGGATGGTATCGCCCCTCGACAGATCCTGGTGGAGCAACACCGATCCGAGGGGAATCTTGCAACGGTCGATCGAGCGCGCGTCCGTCGTGAAGATCAGCTCATCCCCGCGCGCAAACGCCCGGTGTCGCTTCAACCTCCCCATGCGAATCTTCCGTCCCGGGATGTCCAAGAGAATCGGGGCCTGGGGCGCCACCGATCGCAGTGTCGCGACCGCCTGGCGATGCCACGCCAGATCGGCGTGTGCTCCGTTGAGCCGCGCCACATCCATACCCGCCTGCGCCATCGCCCGCACCATGTGCGGTGTACAGGTCTTGGGCCCGATCGTCGCCACGATCTTGATCTGTCTCATTCCTCGTCGTCCTCGATGAAGAGCGGCTTCCCCGCGAGACTCGCAATCACTTCCGGACGGATGAGCTCAGGCGCTGCGCGGCCCTGTCCGGCCAGGCTCGCCCGGATGCCGCTGCCGCTGATTTCCCGGATGGCGTCGGGAGCGCGGTGCACATGGGGGCAGCTTTTCTCCGTCACGACTTCGCCGCACCGGCTGCAGTAAAACGGGCCGTGGCAGCGCAGGATCTCAATTCCCAGCGTCCCATTCAGCTGTTCGACCAAGGCGTGCGCCTCGTATTTGCCGTAGTACCGGCCGACCCCGGCATGATCCCGCCCGATGACAAAGTGCGTGCAGCCGTAATTCCGCCGAATGATGGCGTGGAAGATGGCCTCGCGCGGGCCCGCATAGCGCATGGACGTTGAGAGCACCCCCAAGAGCACCCGGTCGGCCGGCAGAAACTCCTCGATGAAGGCGCGGTAGGCCGTCAAGATCGCCAGCGGCTGATAGTCGCCTCGCCGCTTCCATCCCACCAGGGGCTGGATGAAGAGGCCGTCCGCCAGGGTGAGCGCCAGACGTTGCAAATATTCGTGGGCGCGATGCGGGATATTGCGGGTTTGGAACCCGACGATGGTCCGCCACCCTTGGCGCTGAAAGTACGCACGCGTTTGTTCGGGCGTGAGATCGAAGGGGGAGAAGTCAAACGTGATGCGCCGAGTCAACCGAACCGGCCCACCGAGAAAGCAGTTCCCCATCCGATAGAAGAACGCCACCCCCGGATGGTTGGCATCGGACGTTCCGAACACCTGCCGGGCGACGGACGGCTTGTCGCAGGTATAGCGGCTGTCCACGCCTATCTCCCCGACGACGTGTCCCTGGAAGCGCAGCGTGAGGCGGGACGCTCCTCGGAGGCGCGCGACGTGCTCAGCCGTCACGTCCAGCACGACCGGCAACGGAAACACCGCGCCGTCCGGCAGCCGCATGTGCTGCACGACGCTGTTGAATTCCCGCTCGGTCATGAATCCTGTCAGCGGGGCAAACACCCCGAGCGCCAATTTCTCGAGGTCCAGATACTGTCGTGTCGTCAGGATCAATTCGCTCATGGGCAGACGGGTTTCAGGAGCTGGGCAAGGCGCGGAACGGCCTCCACGACGTCCCGTGCTAACACCTCGGGGGCCGGCGCGTGATCGGCGTCCACCACCAGATCCGGTGCGGTCGGCTCATGCCACGGGATGTCCAGCCCGACGACGTGTCGGACCGTCCCGTCGGCGGCGTAGAGCCCCTTGCTGTCACGCCGCTGTACCAGGGCGCGGGACGCCTTGAGATAAATCTCCACATACCCCCGCAGATGCTGCCGGTTCCAGGTCAGGAGCTCCGGATGCGCATAGAGCGCGGCCACCAGCACGACCAGGCCTTGTTCCGCCAACAGACGGGCCAGGCGCTGCACCCGTTTGATCTGCGTCATCCGCTCCGCCTCGCTATACCCGAGATCGTTCCCATACGCCTCCCGAATATGATCCCCATCTAACAGGATCAGCTCTGGGAGCTGCGGCTTCAAGAGATGATACAGAGCGCGGCAGAGCGTGGTTTTTCCGGCTCCAGACAGTCCCGTCACCCACATGACCATGTGCGTTAGTGTCCCGAGGCTCCGGCCGGCCGGCGCACGTCAGCCCCTGCTGCCGGTGCCCCTGCGCGAGACAGCAGACGGCCCCGTTCCCTGCCCAGGCCGTTCTGGTGTCGCGACGGCATCGTGGAGGCGATGACCGACCGCGCGTCGAAGTAGCGTGGCGCGCGATCTATGCGGGCGGCCCGGTCTCGAAAATCCACCACGACCTCCGGCTCCCCCGAGGCAAGGTTCTCCGCATAGTCTTCTTTCCCCGTCTCCGGGTTGCGCCGGTAGAGATATTCGCCGAGGCGTTCCTGCCGCAGCACGTCTCCGCTGACGGGATCCATGCGGCATGTGTAGACGTAGCACCAGGTCGCGGTCCTGAGGGCAATTTCATAGACCCCGCCGTAGAGCGACTCGCTGACGGCGGCCTGGCGCGGCTCGCGCAGGCGAAGAAGGTCCTGTCCCATGGCATGCGGGGGAACGTCGAGCCCGGTTAATTGAACGATGGTCGGATACAGATCGACGCCGGGTTCCACCAGATCCGCGACCAACCGGTCAGGAGTGGTCGGACCCCGAATGAGCAACGGAATGTGGACGCGACCCGTCGTCAGCAGCGGAATATCTTTGGTGAGCTCATCCCCATGATCGCTCAACAGGAAGACCGTCGTCTGCTCGGCCAAGCCGCTGGTCTCCAGATAGTCGAAGAGGCGCCCCAGGCACAGGTCCGTCTGCCGGATCTTGGCGACCTTGAGGGTGTCCAGATCCTTCAGCAGCTCCCGAGGCTGTCGGTCGCGTTTCCATGCAAGATAGACTTCCTCGGAAGACGCCCACCGAAACGGCGACGTGTTGACATCCGCATAGTAGGACGATTGCCCGAACGGCGGATGACATTCGAAGAGGTGGAGGTAGCACGCCCACGGCTCATCGCGGTGGGCCTCCATGAACTCGATGCCCGCGTTGGTTACCAGATGGTTCAGCGGCTGCTGGTCACCAACCGTAAACAGGAACCGATCAAATCCCCGATGAAAACCATAGGCCGGTTGAAACCGCGTCGCCGTGGAGTAGCACAACGTCCGGTAGCCGGCCTGCTGCAAGAGCTCCGGCCACGTCGGCACCGTCCTGGGCACCGACCGCTGGTACCACGAGGGATTGTAGTTGCCGTGTTGGATGGCATAGAGCCCGGTGAGCATGGACGTGCTGGAGGGCAGCGTCCATTCGCCCTGCGCAAAGGCGTTGGTGAAGCGCGTGCCTGCCCGGAAGAACCGGTCAATATGGGGAGTGAGACTTCCTGCCGGGGAATCCTGGTAACACCCCAGATCGTTCGGGGTCAACGAATCGACGATCAGCACCAGGATATTATTCGAGGGCCGCGCCGGCGGCCGGCCGGCCAGCGGACTGGCGGCCCACACGCGTCCGCCCCCCTCATAACACAGACTCATCGTCAAGACCCCCGGCCCCGACGAAGCGAGGCGGAGATTGGTCCATCTCCCCGCGGGCAATGTCCCGTGCAGCTCACCGACCCTCTGACCGTTCACCATGACCGAAAGGTTTCTGACCGTGCCCTGCCCCGACGCCGGTGCCACGGCGAGGACCAGATACGCCGGAACGCCTTCAAACGGGCCCGCCTCAAAGGAGTGGTGGCTGTGACACGCCAGGGCCACCCGCGTCTCGCCCCCCACCGTCACACACCTGAGTTGACCGGCACCGACGGCGTGAAAGGCGTGCCGACAGCCCTCCACCGGCAGGGGACCCCCTCGCCAATTTTGCGGCCAGTGCCGCCACCCCCGCCCCCGCTGGAACCACATCAGGGTCTGGCGATAGGCCTCGACCCATCCAGGGGGAAGCAGGTACGTGGTGGCGAGTGTCCGCAGGCGATTCGTCATTGGTCTCAACTGATTATAGCATCCCGTCGAGGGCGGTTCTTCATGAACCGAGCACCCGATAGATGACAAACCGATCGCCGGGCCGTCGTTGATAGCCGTGCGCCGCGCTGTCGAACGTCTTCAGCAATTCGACCCGCTGAGACGACAGCACCGTCTCCAGCGGGGGGATCGGCCGTTCCGCGGACGGCCCGGCATTGTAGTACACGAACTGCGGCTTCACGGTGTCCACCGCCTGCCGGAGCCGTTCCACGCTGTCCTGCCGATACCCCTGGAACACATGGAGATTCGGATAGTCCGCCTCGATGTAGGCTCGAGTGTAGTGGTCGGCCACAATGGTGGCGTCTTGCGGGATGTGCTCGCGCCACCAGCGGGCCACTTCAAAACTGGCATCTTGATGGTGACGAAATTCGTAGAGGCGTGCGGGTGCCGTCGTCACGCCGTTCACCACGATATCTCCCACCGCCAGCAGCCAGAGGCTGGTTAGCGTCCAGGAGCGTCGAGGGCCTGCGGGCCATCGGGCTTCGATCAGCCGAACGCCTTGGATAGCCAGCAGCACGGCCACCACGACAAACGGCAGCATGTGGTGCTGCGCCACTCTCAGCATGGACACCAGCAGGAGGAGAAACGGCGCGAGGAAGACCGCCAGCACGAGGCACTTGAGCCGCGGAATCGTCTGCGCCGTCCCGGCGCGACGCCGGCTGTTCCATTCCACGGCGACGTAGAGTCCGCCGCCCAGGGCGATCACCGGATCGAACTTCCAGAGTTGCTGCCCCGCGTTGTCGAGAAAAGCCCGGAGCAGGCCCTGCTCGGGTAGAACGTTCAGCGCGGGGGTCGCGAGGGCGACCGACGCGAGCTGGCTGTACGTCGTCAGAAACTGATCGGGATGGACGAGCCACCCCACGCCAAAGAGCAGGGTCCAAGCCGCAAACGCTCCCCAGGCGATGATGGCGTGGGAGGCCAAGCGGTTTGCAGTGGCGCTCAGCCGTCGTGCCCACGACCAGGGGCTCCCGCTCAGCCACCACCCCGCCAGAGGCAACAGCCAACAGCCCACACCCATCAGACACAACAGCCAGGCCGGCTTGACCAGCCTCAGGCTTCCCCAAAGTCCGTGTTCCGCAGCCCACGTCATCCCGGTCGAGTGTCGAACATAGCCGCTGAGCGCCGCCAAAGGAAAGGCGATCAGGATGGCTCCGATGGCCGCGAACAGCACCCACGCCGACCGCACCCGCGGAAAGACCGTCACTCCAGGCCTGGTCTTGGCGTACTGGCGTTCTCCGATCTCCATCGCCGCTACCAACGCCGGCAAGGCAAACAGCCCCGTCACATACTTCACGATGAGGGCGAGGGATGCCCAGGCCGTTGACTTCCACACGCCTCGAAGCGACGGCTGATTGATGAGCCGCAGGGCCTGATCCAAGGCCAGTAACAAGAACAAGACCACCAGCGGTTCCGGCTTGCCGTTGACCGCCAGGCGAGCCAGGGCCGGCCGAACGGCCACCAGGGACACCGCGATCGCCTGCGGCCAGCCGCGGCTCACATGACGGCCGACTAACCGCCACAGCACCCACAAGGCCAACAGCCACGCCGACAAGTTGATCCACCGCCGCCAGAGGACAAACGTTCCGGGAGTCAGAGTGACCAGGCTGGACGGCAGCCAGCGCGCCAGCGCCGCGAGGTAGCGCAGCTCCAGGCCGTAATCCAGATCGGTCATGGTCGTGGCGCGTCGCTGGCCGCTGTAGTAGCGCCAAACGAGGTCCATCTGCATGCCTTCATCGGCGTTGAAATAGACGATCCGATTCGGATCGTCAATGTGGCGGCCGATTGTCGGCACCACCAAACTAACGGTCCCCATGACGACGGCGGCAAAGACGAGGCGTGGCAGCTGCTGTCCCATCATTCCCCTTTGGAAGCGACCAGAAGACAATGGCTGACCCAATGCCAGCTCTTCAATGCCCGAGCCTCGTCCACACGAAATCTGGCTTCTTCCAGGGCGCGTTGATACGTCTGGAGCGACTCAAAGTGAGGCACATCCCCTTCCGTGAGCTTCAGGACGCCCATGGCCAGCCGTTCTTCCAGCCCCGTCAGCCCCGCCTTCCATCGCGGTCGGTCGCTGACTTCTTTCACGATCAACCGGCCGCCGGGCTTGAGGATGCGATGGCAGTGCGCCAACACCTCGCGCCAGTTGCGGCGATCAATGGTGTAGAGGACGTCAACGATTGATGCCGCATCGTACTGCTCCGAGGGAAGCGCCTCCAGCCCGTCGTGCGAAAAGGTGATCCCGGGCTTCGCTGTCCGACGGGCGATCTCCACTTTGGCGACCGAATGATCAACGCCCACGTGCTGGCGCGCGCCGTTGGAGGCCGCGTTCGACAAGAGGTGCAAGAGAATGCCGTATCCGCAGCCCACATCCACGATCGTTCCGGTCGGCGGCACGTACGCCATCACCTCCGCAAAGGGACACAGCAGCGCCCGGCCGATCACGTGCAGACGCACCCGCAACGGCTCGCCCTGATAGACCTGCCAGAGCATCCGCAACGCGTTCATCGCGGGCGAACCGGCCGGCGCACGACGGCCAGGAGGCCGACGCCGAACGGCCAGGACAGCCAGCGCAACGCCAGGGATTCCAGCCGTAACACACCGTAGAGAACGTGATTGATCAGCGAGGGGACGCGGAACAAATCCGGAGACCCCGGGCTCTCCCGCAGAGGCCGCATGCCGACGCGTTCCACCAGCCGCATGAGCAGGATCGGCACGAAGAGCGCCGCATTCACGTAACTGACCTTGATCACCTCAAAGTCCACCGCTCGGATCATGCGCGTTAAGGCGCTTCGCCGATACCGCCGCTTGTGGTGCACGACGTCGTCGTGTCGGCCCCACAACACGCGGTACGCGGAGGTCAACAGCAGCCCAACGCCACCGGGCTTGAGCACGCGGCGGACTTCGCGGAGAAATTGCTCATCATGCTCGAGATGTTCCATGAGGCCTAGGGCCGTCACGAGATCGCAGCTTTCGCCGACAATCGGCAAGGCGTCGGCCTGACCCTGCACAATGGAGGACACGCCCTGCCTGCGGCACAGGGCCAGCGCCTCGGGGGCGAGGTCCAGGGCGACGGCCTCGCTGTGTTCCTGCAGCCGCCGTGTCCAGCAGCCGGTGCCGCAGCCGACATCGAGTGCCCGCAAGCGCGCCAGCGCTCCCGGCGACACCACATGCCGCTTGAGGGCGTCGTGACACAACGCATACATCCCCCGAAACCACCAATGGCTGCGCTCCAACTCATGAAATTGCGCGTAGGCCGCCCCTTCCATTCACTCCACCTGCGCATACGTGATGAGCTCGATCCCTTCGCGGTCGATCACACGCTTCACATCGGGATCGAGCACCGCGTGATATTCCTGCAACCACCGGCAGGGCCAGCCGTGCGCGGTTTTCCAAAACCCGTAGTCGCGCTCCATGGCGGCCTGATCCACGGCGGGATGCAGGCTCAGCTCGGTGACGCCCGCCGGCAAGCGCCGGAGCGCCGCCCGCACATAGCCGGCATCCAAGTTCCCGCTTCTGGCTAGCCCAATGAAATGATCGGGGTGGCGATAGACGCCATCCATCCATCGCTTCGTTCGTTGACTCCACAGGACATACGCAAGCTTCCTGGGACTCAAGCGTCGATATTCAAACCACGGGAGGTTCAGCCAGCGCAGCGCGGTCAGGCGATACCGTTGGAGGATGGGCTGGATCGCGCGGAACAGGGGCGGCCAGAGGTGCAGGTGCCGGTGGCTGTCGACGTGCGTTGGCCGCAGCCCGCTGTCCAATACGCGCTGGATCTGGGCCTCAGTCTCCCGGACCACCTGCTGCAGGGGGATGTGCTTGCGCAGAATCCCCAGACAGAGCCGTCGGTGATCCTCGATGAGGCGGCCGGTTCGGTCCACCAGCGAGGGGATCTCGGCGACCGGAGCCGCCGGCCGCTCTCCCGTGTACGACAGGTGGATGCCAACTCCCAGCCCGGGACAGCGTTTGGCGATCTCAACCGCCTGGTGGAAGCGAGCCCCCACGGCCATCAACGACGCGCTGGTGACCACACCCCGTCGGTAGCCTTCCTCCACAGCGGAGTTCACGGCCTCATGGATTCCGAAATCATCGACATTCACAATCAGTTGTTTCATGGGGAGCCGTCAGACGGCCACAACTGTCCCAGGATCGCGTCCGGTCCTAAGAACAGCGCGTGAAATTTCCGGTACCAGGCGATCGTGTGCGGGAGGCCTTTTTCCAAGGAGACGCGCGGCGACCAGCCCAACAGCCGCTTCGCCTTCCGGGCATCGGCGACCATGCGCCAGATTTCGGTCGGACGGTACGCCAGCGTCCCGATCTTGAGTCGTGATCGGGAGCGGCAGAGCCGGTGGATCATGCGAGCCAACTCCCGAATGGAGATCTCACGCCCCGAGCCCAGGTTGATGACTTCTCCCACCGCCTGCTTCCGCTGGGCCGCCAAGAGAAACCCGTCCACCAAGTTCTCCACATAGTTGAAATCCCGTGTCTGGCGTCCTTCGGTGGTGATGACGTCCTTCCCGCCCAGACAGGCGAGGATCAGCTCCGCGATCACGGCGCGGGGACTTTGGTAGGGACCGAAGGCGTTGAAGGGTCTGAGGACGACGACCGGCCTGTGCCGGACATGCCACTGCAGCTTCGCATACAGTTCGCCGGTATACTTGCCGATGGCATACGGCGAAATCGGACAGGGGGTGGCCGTTTCCTCGAAGGGGACGCGGCGCTGATCTCCGTACACTTCCGAAGAGGAAATATAGACGAAGCGCGCATAGCGGTCATACGATTCCAGGAGATTGACGGTCCCCCGCCCGTTCACATCGATCGCTTCCGAGACGTGCGTGAAGCTGTCGGCCACATGGTTGTACGCCGCAAAGTGATAGATCACCTGCGGCTTGACGTCGCGGAGGACCTTCAGCGAGTCGAGGTTGCGCAGATCCGCTTCCACCGGCGTCACCCGCTCCCACCACCCAGCCAATCGGACGTTGTCAATGAGGCTGTTGTATTTCGTCAGCACGAAGACGCGCGCCCCCGCCTGGACCAGCCGGTGACAGAGGTGCGAGGCGATGAATCCGCTACCGCCGGTGACCAGGATCCGCTGACCGCTCAAGCGTGTCATCGTCCTCCCGCTCGGTGAAAAACTTGATGAGGGCCTGTTCCGCCACCTCCCGTTCGGTGGGCGTGTTAAACGTGATCTGCAACCCGGTGTGCTTGTAAGCTCCGAGCTGCCTTCGAGTGATGAGGCGGTGAAACAATTGGATCAATCCCGCCCCATCGGGCAAGGCCAACACACGATCATCCAATTCCTCCACCACGCGCCGCTCCATCACCAAATGGCCGATGTAGTACGGAAAGACCGGCTTCTCATCGAAGGTGAGCACCTTCTCATCGGCATCCACCTGGACGATGCCAAACGGACTCCGGATATCCGCGACGGTGATGGTCGCAGCCGCCTGGTGCCGCACGTGCTCGGCGAGCATGTGCATCGGATCGATATCAATAAAGGTGTCGCCATAGGTCACCATCGCCCGTGCTCCCCAGCGGTCGCGCACGTCGTAGAGACGCCGCAGTATGCTGGCGTCCTCGCCGGCATCGGCGATATCGATCGTTGCCGGGAAGCGCTGTGAGGCGATGAAGTCCCGGATCGCCTCCGCCCGAAAGCCCGCGCACAACACAAACTCGCGAAACTGCTTGCCCAGATAGAATTCGATGATGTGCTGAAGGATCGGCTTGCCGTTGAGCGGCACCAAGGGCTTGGGCAGATCAGTGGGAAGCGGCTGCAAGCGGCTGCCCCGTCCCCCGCACAAAATGACGAGTGGGGGCGGATGGGTTGTGGTCATCTGATCTCTCCCGTACGATGAAGACCGGGCGACCCTTGGTTTGATCATACACCCGGCCGATGTACTCTCCGAGGACTCCGATGGCAACCAGTTGGAGGCTCCCCAGGAACAGAATAGCGACCGTGAGCGTGGCCCACCCCGGTGGCCACGGCAGATGGTGAGCGATGCGCAAGAGATCCATCACCCCCAGGCTAAACACAAACAGCATGTACAGCAACGCCAGCCCCGCGGTCAGTGCCCCGATCAGCCCAACGATCCGAAGCGGATAGCGCGAGAAGGCAAACAATCCATCCAACGCAAACGCCACCAAGTGTCGATACGAGAACTTCGAGACGCTACGAAGGCGATCTTCCACATCGTAGAGGACCCCACGTTGTCGGAAGCCCACCCACTTCACCTGCCCCCGCAAAAATTTGTGATACTCCGGAATCTGCAAGATCACCTCGGCCACCTTTCGGTCCAGCAGGCGAAAGTCCGAGAGCCCAAAATCAAGCTCCAGCCCGGAGAGCTTTGAGATGCCCCAGTAGAACAGTTTCACCATAAGCAGCCGTGGCCATGGGACCCGGGCGTTACGCTTGGTGGTGTACACCACCTCAGCCCCGTCTTGCCACAGCGCGATCAGTTGGGGCAAGAGCGCGGGGGGATGCTGCAGATCCGCGTCCATCGTGATGATCGCGTCTCCTCGGCACACCGACATCCCGGCAAACAGCGCGTTCTGATGTCCGAAGTTCCTGGAGAGGGAGAGGTAGCGGATCTTGGGGTCCTCGGCCCGGAGCCGTTTGATGACCTCCAAGGACTCATCGGTGCTGCCGTTATCAACGAACACCATCTCGTAGTCAACCTGGGCCTGCCGGCAGGCGTCCCGAACCTCCGTCGAGAGAGCGGTCAGGTTCTCGGCTTCGTTCCACACGGGAAACACGATTGAGACGATGCGCATCTCACCCCCTCATGCTGGTGTCGCGTCCAGCAGGCCTGGGCTATTGGCACACGGTTCGCCGCCGTGGGCGGGAAAGCGAGGAGGCCATGCTCCCATGCGCTGAAGGATCTGCTGGGAGGCCGGCCATCTCCGGTCCAGCGCCAAGAGATCCACGATCCGTCGCTCCGTTCCCGCTTCCGGTGCCAGCGGCTCGGAGGCCCCGTAGAGAAAGCACTCGATCCCGAATCGCGAGAGATAACGGATCACCTCCCCGCGCTGTTCCCGCCAGACCTCAATGACCATCAGCCGAATGGACTGTTTGGCCAGCAGCCCTTCCGCCGAATACAGCACGTCCAGCTCGGCTCCCTCCACATCTATCTTGAGGATGCAGGGCCCGTTGACGAGCTCATCCAGCCGCCGGCAGGCGACGGTCACCGTCGGACGAAAGGCCGGATGGCGCGCGCAATAGGTCTCCGCGCGAATTTGCCGCGGGCCCGACCGGAATTCTTCCAGCGGCCGCAGCCCGCCACCGCCATCATTCAACGGATTGCGGAAATACGCCGCCGACCGGTTCCTGCTGGCGATGGCACAGGCCGGCACGTCGATCCGTTCCAGCCCGTTCAGAAGGAGATGAGCGCACAGAGCCCGGTGATTGTCCGGATCCGGCTCCACGGCCAGGACCCGTTTGGACGGATACGCCTGAGCGATCGTCATGGCGTACCAGCCGAGGTGGGCACCGACATCCACGAAGCAATCCGCGGACGGCATCCCGGCCGCGATGAGCCCAAGCCATTCCGCATCATACCGGCCCGCGGTGCGGAAGTGCCACAGCTGCGTGGTCTGACAGAGGTTGAGCTCCAAACGGAGGCATTTCGAAGAGTCCACGACATTGCGATACCGCACGCTGACGCGCCACGATTGCCGCAGGCGGCGCAACACACCCAAAATGAGATGATGACAGTAGGCGGCGGCGCCGAGCGGTCGTCGCAGGATCTTTTCGCACGCGCGCCACGGATAAAAGATGCCGCCGGCAATCGCCCGGGCCAGCATCTGGCGCAGGAGATTGCTCATCCCGTTCAGCGTGGTCATCCCGCCACCGGAACCGTCAACTGCGTGAACGCCCCCCGCCGGCCTCGCAACTGCTCCGGCGGCCCCTGTTCCACCGCACGGCCCTGATTCAGCACCACCACCCAGCCGGCCGAGGCCACCATGGTCTCTCCATGGGCGACCAGGATGACGGTGCGATGCCTGGTGGCGGTGGCGATGGCCTGCTGGACCAGCTGTTCTGACACGGCATCCAACGCGCTGGTCGCCTCATCTAACACCAGCAGGTCCGGATCCCCCAAGACCGCGCGGGCGATGGCCAGGCGTTGTTGCTGGCCACCGGACAGCGTCGTCCCGCGCTCCCCCAGGATCGTCTCATAGCCGTGGGGCAACTGGCGAATGAACTCATCAGCGAGGGCGATGGTGGCGGCCTGGATCACCTGCTGACGCGAATAGTCGCGCCGCCCGATCAGGATGTTCTCCACCACCGTCCCGCGGAAGATGAAGGGCTCCTGCGCCATGAACCCGATCCGCCGCAGCCAGCCGTTCCGGTCGTACGCCTGCAGCGGTGTCCCATCCACCAGGATGCAGCCCGCCGACGGCTCCAGCAGCCCCAACACCAGATTGAGCACGGTGGTCTTCCCTGAGCCCGATGGCCCGACGATGGCCGTGCACAGACCCTTGCGAAACGCCACGCTCAGGCCCCGCAGCACGGGCGGCCGGCCTGGATACGCGAATGACACGCCGTCCAGGACCACCCCGTCCCGCAGATGATCGAACCGACGCTGACCGTGCGGCACGGCAACCACGGGGATCGTCAGCGCCTGCCCAACGCGTTCGGCGTTGGGCAGGGCCTCATGGATCTCCATTCGCAGCCGTCCAAGACCCGACAGCGATGGCACGAGCTGGAACAACCCTACGGCAAATAACCCGGTGACCGGCAACGCCGACGTCATATGCGTCGGGGACCAGGCGCTCAACAGCCCCACCGAGACCAGCAGCAGGAGCACGATGGCCAACTCAATGATCGGCCGGGGGATGGCCAGCCACAGATGGAATCGGGCCAGCAACGTCGTATACCGTCGCGTCTGCTCACGGAAGCGCGAGAGCCATACCTCCTTGGTGCAGAAAATCGTCAGGTGTCGCATGCCCGTCAGCAATTCGTGCAGCAGCGTCATCTGCTCCGCATTGGCCTCCGCCCGTCCTTTCCCGCTGGTATAGGCGATCCGCAAAGATAGCGCATGCAGGAGCCCCATCACCCCCGCTGTCACGACGCTCAGCACCATGGTCGGCACGGGGAACGCCACCAGAAGCACGACGGTAATCGCCGCCACCTTGAGCCACTCCATGATCCATTGGGGGATTTTCCGCACGAGCAATGCGACGCGCGTTGGAGCGACCGTGCAATCAAACAGCAGCGTGCCTTGCTTCTGTTCCGACAGCTGCGCGGGGGATGCGCCGGCATAGCGTGCCAGCACAGAGTTTTCCACATCCCACAGCACGCGCCCGCTCAACCGGGCGATGAGCCATTCCCGCAGCAGCACCACCCCCGCCCTGCAGATCATGACCGTCGCCAGCAGCACCATCGCACCAGGGAGGACGCCTCCCACCGGCAGGCGTTGCGCCAGCGAGACCACCCATCCCAATACACCGGTCACGCGACTCAGCCCCTCCGGATGCAGCACCACTTGAAACACGGGAAAGAAGGCGACCAAGCTCACGCTCTCGAGCACCGTCGCCACCGCCATGGCGACCACCACCCCGCCGAACAGCAACGGATGCCCCCGAATGCATGCGGCCAGCGTGCTCCAAGCCGGAGAGCGCTCCCACCACCCTGAACGCCGGGGCCGCAGCGGCAGATCGGTCATGGCGAGGCTCCGTTCGGGTCCAGCGCCCCGGCCACCGGGGCCATGGCCATGTCGCCAGATGGGCGATCAGGACGCGGCCGCATAGCTTCCCCGCCGATCCGGCCGATATACTCAAACGACTGCGACGGATAGAGCACCGTCTCATAGAAGAACAGCCGCTTCCGCCGATAGAGGTGCGACGTCACCGGGGTAATTTGAAAATGCAGACATTGCTTCCGGTCCCACACCGGATAGTCAAGGATGGTCAGGTCGGAATCGTAGCTCGGCGCGGACTGAAAACGGTTGACCGTGAAGACATATTGTGCGGTCGTGAAGACGGGCGAACTGAGATAGCGTGTGAACCATTCCCGCGTCATCTCGCCAAGCGAAAAGAAATTGGTGAAGAGATCCACCGTCCCCGGCGCAATCCGCTGGTACCACGCCACGGGAACCAGCGCAACGTCATAGGCCTGGAGTACCTCGCGGGTCACCGCGGGGACCGAGGCCAACTCCTTCACGCCCGCGATGCGCACCTCCGGAAGACAGCTCCCCAGAAAGTAGTAGGCCAGCAGCAGTTGCTCCGGAAAGTCCACCAAGATTGAGCGACTCTGCGGATACTCCGAGGCGAGCAAGTACGAGAAAATCGCATAGCTGCACCCCAGATCGAGGGCCACGAACGGCCTCGTCAGCCGCGGCCCCAGCACGCGGTTGAGCACATTCAGGTAGTGAATGTGCGTGTGCCACCGATAGGTGTAGCGATAGCCGTCCCGCCGGAAGATATGGGGGTTGCCCGCCGGATGGCAGGGGTATTGCTTCAGCAGCTCCACATCCCCACATTGCTTCAAGGTGTCCAAGCATTCGATCATCCGTCGGCGCGTCCCCCGGCGTCCCCCGGTCCAGTTGCGCGGGAGCCAGGGGTTGAGATTGACGCCGCCATACTCAATGACGAAAATCCGGTCCCGTCGGAAGTTCCGCAACGCCTCCCGCTTGATCCGCAGATCTGGCGTGATGAACCGCTGGGGTTCCTCGGCCACCCGCTTGGCCCATCGGCTGCCCAGGTTCGTTTTGCCCTGGGTCAAGAGACCGTGGGCGGCTTGGGCTCGCAGCTCTTCCTCCACCCGGTCAATTAGCGCGTCATCATGATGCATGTGCCCTGGCCTCACGCGGCGGTCACGCCGTCAGGGTTTCTTCACGCACACGAATCCGACGAAGTTGTACCACTGGAAGAATGTTTCAACGACCTGGAAGCCGGCCTTCCGAAACAGTGCCATATTCTCATCGATGCGGTAGGGAATCAGGACGTTCTCCAACGCCTCCCGCTTGCGCAGAATCTCGGTGTCGGAATAGCTGTTGCGTTTCTTGAACTCGTAGTAGAGCTCGATGAACAGCCGGTTCATGTCGCTGCTGTTGGTCAGAATCTTTTCCGTCACGATGAGCGCGCCGCCGTCCACAAGCGCCTCGTAGAGCCGCCGCAGCAGCGCCTCCCGATGCAGCGGTCGGACGAACTGCAGCGTCCAGCAGAGCGTGATGATGCTGGCAGGCTCCAGCGGCGCGTCATTGATATCGCCGTAGCGGATATCAATCAGGTGATCAAGCCCTTGTGCCTTGATGCGACCCCGGGCCTTCTCGACCATCGGCATCGAGTTGTCGTAGCCGATGAGCTGCGGCTGGTCATCGTTGAGCTCCCGCGCCATATTCATGAGGGTCGTCCCCGTGGAGGAACCTAAGTCATAGATGCGGGTGTCCGGCGTGTAGAATTTCTTCGCCAGCTCTTTGATGACCATCTGCTGCTCCACGTAGAACGGGACGCTGCGCAGCAGCATGTCATCGAACACCTCAGCGACTTCCCGTGTAAACGCAAAATCACTGCCTCGCGCGGCGGTCCCTTCAAAGAGCTGATCACGCATCCTCTCTCCTTGTGTCTCTGCGGCCTCGGTCATCGCCGGATCTCCAGCAGCTCGAAGCGCATCACCAGGCATAAGCCGTTCGTCAGCAACCGCCGCTGCTCGGCGTCGCGCATCGTCCATGTCCGGACCGGATCATCGGCGCGCGGCGGCAGATCGAAGGGCAGCTCAAACGGAATGAACGTGTGCCGCTCCGGCCCGACGTGCACGTCGAGATAACGCGAGAACGACGCCTTGCTGAAGAGATTCCAGCCCGGCTCCCGATGCTCGGGGTCTGGATCGTCCACCAACCGGTACTTCACCCAGACGTCGATGGGATGCGGGTTGAAGCCGCCAAAGACGTACACGCGTCCTCCCGGTTTTGTCCAGAAGAGCAAGTTCGACAGGCAGGGTTCAAACGCATCGAAGATGGAATGCACCCCCAGCAGGAAGGCGATATCCAGCGAGGCCTCGGGCAACAGCGCCCGGTCCAGCACGGAGCCCTCTCGAAACGTCACACCGGGAACCTTGCGTCGCGCCTGCGCCAGCAATTCCGGCACCACGTCGTAGCCAGTGTAATGGGCGTCCGGCACTTGCCGCTTCAGATACGCGAGAAATTGTCCCGCCGCACACCCGAAATCGCCCACCTGCGCCCCCGGCATAAGCGCACCGCTGGCCTGAGCCTGTGCGTAGGCGACCTTAAAGACTTCTTTGGGACGTTCGTAGTACTCGTCCGCCAGATAGATGGCCTTATCGTGCGTTCGCGCAACGTTGATCATGCACAGGAACCCGCGCCCACTTGCCCCTCGTTTCCAAAGACGGCTGGGAACACCGCCTTACGGCAGCGCTGACAAGCCAGGGGCTGTTTGGAGCCGTCGGGATCATTCACCGCCAGTCGCAGCCGCTTCATCTCTTCGCTATTCCAAATCGCATGGAGACGCTGGTCGAACACGTTGCCGATGTGAAGACTCAGCCCATCGAAACTGCAGCACGGATGAACCGATCCGTCATTGTTGATCGAGACGCGCTGGTACGGCTGAGGGCAATCTCCCACTTGCAACAAATCGGTATCCGGAATGCGAAATTGCTGCTCGAGCTGTGCATAGTTCGAGTAGCTGGCGGCAGGGTTGACAAACGACTGGATACAAATGAAATCCACTCGGTCTTTCCAATACGCCACGAACTCGTCAAGCTCCTTGTGGTTGAGCTTGCTCTTGACGAACGACACCCGGGTAATTGGGAGTTGCTTGCCCTGGGCTTTTTTCATCTCCAGAAAGCGGTTGATGTTGCCCATCACCTGCTGAAAGTTGCCGCCCGGCCGCACGTGGTTGTAGGTGTCTTCCCGAATGGCATCGAGCGAGAAATAGAGTTTCGTGAGCCCTGCATTGAGGAGTTCCTGCGCGCGGGTTTCCGTCAGCATCGTCGCATTCGTCAGGATGATGACATCCAGGACCCCGGCCTGGCTGGCGTAGCGGATGTAGTCGTGGAGATTGCGGGTTCCCAGCGGTTCATTATTGACATTCAGGGTGACGGAGGCCAGGCCGTGTGGGACCCCCTCATCGATGATCTCCTTGAACTTCTCGAACGTCACCACGTTCTGGCGGTTCTGGACGGCGTACGGGTGGTTGGCATCAAACTCCTCCGGCTTGATCTGCAAGACGCACTGGGGACAGCGTAGGTTGCAGCCGTAGTACAGCTCAAAGTCGATGTGGATGGGGTAGTCCTGAACGACCTTGAGCTCTTTGGCCTCCTCCCACCGCTGCCGATAGGCTCGGTACGGCTCACCCAGGATCTGGGCGAGCTTCGCATCCGGATCTCCGGTCACGGTGACCTGCTTCCATGTTGGTTTGGACATCAGATCCTCCTCAGCCATGAGGGAACACCGCGACCAGTGGCTGCGAGTGGCCTGGAGCGGCTCCAAATTCAACCAGCCGGACATTGAGGGCAGCAGCTTTCATGTGCTTTTTTGCTCTGGGATAGCTGTGCTCTGTAAAATGGAAGAGGTTGGCCGCCGCGACAGCGTCGGCTTGACCCTCCACGACCCCTTGGACAAAATGGTCAAACGTCCCGGCGCCGCCGCAGGCGATCACGGGAATGTCCACGGCTTCCGCGACCGAATGCACCAACGCCAGGTCATATCCCTGCGCCATGCCATCTCGATCAATGGAGTTCAAGAAGATCTCCCCGGCGCCCTGCCGTTGGGCTTCCTGCGCCCACGCCACCGGCTCGCGCCCGGTCGGCGCCCGGCCGCAGTCGGCGACCACCTCATAGCGCCCGTCGTCATGGCGCTTGACGTCAATGGACACGACCAGGCACTGGCGCCCGAACACGCGAGCCGCCTCCCGCAGAAACGACGGCTCCTTGAGCGCGGCCGTGTTGATGACCACTTTATCGGCGCCGCGGCGCAGGCGCTGCGCGATGTCATCGAGCGTGCGGATGCCGCCGCCGAACGCCAGCGGCACGAAGCAGGCTTTGGACACGGCCGAGAGGATGTCCAGGATGTTCCGGAGACTTTTCACCTTGTGGTCGTCCCGCCGCAAATCGTGCTCCCCGTCCCGCGTGATATCGAGGTAGATCAGCTCATCCACCTGCCAGTCGGTAAACCGCTTCACCTGATGGATCGGATCGCCCAGGTTCTGGTGATACTGGAACTGCTCGCTGCGGACGATCAGCCCGTTCTTCAGCAAGATGCAGGGAATCAGCCGGGTCTTCAGCATGAGAACTCCAGAAAGTTCTTCAGAACCTGCAAGCCATCCCGCTGACTCTTTTCCGGATGAAACTGCGTGCCGAAGATGTGTCCTTTCCGCAGGCTGGCGCACCACTGATCTCCGTAGTCGCAGATCCCGCTGATCACGGCGGGATCCGTGTCGGCCAGATGGTAGCTGTGCACGAAATAGAAGCTGCTGCCCCGCGGTATCCCCGCGTACAGCACGTCGTCTCCCGTCGGGATCACGTCATTCCACCCCATGTGGGGCAGCTTCAGCCCGCGCTCAACGGCCCGCAGGCGCCTCACCCGCCCCGGCACCCATCCCAGCCCAGGCGTGCGGCCACCCTCCTCGCCCCACTCCGCGAGGACCTGCATGCCCAGGCAGATGCCCAGAAACGGAATACGGCGGCGCATCACCTGCTCTTCCAGCAGGCGGTCGAGCGCCTGCTCGCGGAGCCTGCGCATGCCATCCGCAAAGGAGCCCACCCCCGGCACGATCAAGTGGCTGGCCTGCTCAACGGCCGCCGGCTCGCGCGTCACGCGCACCGGCCATCCGAGCAACTCGACGGCATTGGCCACCGACTGGACATTGCCCATTTCGTAATCCACCACGACGACCGACCCTTTCATCGGGCCACGGCCTCGGGGTGTTGATCCCAAATGTTGTCTTTCGCCCATCGGCCATCGGCATCCTTGCGCCACACGCGCGGGTCGCGGAAGGTGTCGGCGATGCGGTCGAACTCCTCTTCGGTCATGCCGACGTACTCCAGCCATCGCTTCAGATCCCGCGGCTTCACATGGTCGTACTTCCTGACCATTTCAATGCCTTCCTCGCGCATCATGTAGCCGGCTCGGATGTCCTTGCAGGCGTGGTCCGTCGCGCGTCCGTAGCCGAACTTGATGTATTTCAGGTAATCATGCGCCCCGTTCTCATGCATGTCGTCGAGATTGGAGAACTTCCGATACGTACGATCAAACGGCTCCGGGGACGGCTCCCAGCCATACCGCTCCATCACCAGCTTCACATGCCGGTTGGCGTCCCATTCCACGTAGTTGCCCAGGAAGATTCCCCGCACGCCGACGCGCGCAATCTCTTGATCCGAAGGATAGCGGGCCCAGAGCATGTCCTGCGGCGTCAAACCGTCCGATGTCCCCGCCTCCACCAGATCCGTCCAATCAAAGCCGCGCTTCACGTATTCGTACACGAACCGGGCGGTCAGCTCCACCATGTCATACAGGGAATACATCCCGGCTAAATCCACCTGGCCGTGCTCCCCGTAAAACACGAGCGGAATCTGATGCGTCACGGCGATCTGAACCGGAACGGTGTAGATGCCGCAGTGGTTGTGCCAGTTCATATCCCCCATGAGCGTAAAGCCCAGACGGTTCAGCGTGACGAGCGTCTTCACGCTTGGCGAGCAGATCACGTGATCCACCCCGAAGACCTCCCGCATCCGCATGAGGTTGCGCCATCCCACCTCCAGAAAGTTGTTGCCGTTGTACGTGACCAACAACGGGTTCATCCCAAACTGCTCTTTGATGAGGTGAGTCTGGTAATAACTGTCCTTGCCGCCGCTGACGGCAATGATGCAGTCGTAGTTGCTGCCGTCCTTGGAGCGATACTCCTCCAGGAGTTCGCGCAGCATCTGTTCGCGCCGCCCCCAGTCGATCTGTGGCTTCTGCTCATGCACGCGGCATCCACTGCAGACCCCACGGTCATCGAACGTCAGCGGCAATGCTGACGCCGACGGATAGACGCACCGCGTGCAGTAGCGCATCGCCATTCAGACCCACTCCGCGCTGAAGGCGTCTTGCCACAACGCTAAGTTGACCGCCCGCCACAGGACCCGTTGCTCGGGCGCGCGCCATGCATCCCGCTGCAACCAGCGCTGCACGACCTTGCGATCAACCACCCGCGCCATGAACGGGTTGGCACACACCAGTTCCGTCAGTCGCGGACGATGCTCCCGAAACCACTCGTCGGTGAGGCGATGCCGCATCCCCTGCTTCTGCACGCGGCAGCGGATGGCCTCGGGCAGCAATCCCTGCATGCTGTTCCTCAGCGGCGCCTTGCGCAGGCCGCCCTCGATGAGGTTCACCCTCTCAGCGGCAAAGCCGTACTCCACCAGGCGGTGATCCAGAAACGGCACGCGGGCTTCGACCGAGTGAGCCATGGCGTTGCGGTCGGCATGGTGGAGGAAATACGGCAGCCGCTCCACATAGATGTTCCGCAGCATGGCGGCCCGCAGACTGATCCCTTCCCAGAACGTTTCTCGTTTTGGACGCCGCGCCCACTGATACTGATGGAGCATCTGGTCGGACACCATCCGGCGACCGTGGATCCGGCCGGATCGAGACAGCGCGCGCTCCATGGTATTGAGGATGCCGTCCGGAATGACCCGTTGAAACGACCGCGCCAACGGCGTGAACAGCTCCCAGGGTTGGCCGCGGTAGTAGCGGCGCCACAACTGGGCAAACTCCGAGCCGGCGGCACGCACCCGCCCACGGCGCAGTAGATGCAGCAAGTACGGCGCGTCGTAGTACGGATAGCCAAGTAGATACTCATCTGCCCCATGGCCTTCGAGGCAGGTCTTCACGTGCCGGCGTGAGTAGCGATGGATTTGCCATTGCCCGACGGCGCCTGACCACTCCTGGAACGGCTGGTCGTAGGCATAGGCCACACGCCGCAGTTCCTCCAACGGCAACGGCTCCAAGGGCACCCGGTGAGTAGTAAAGCCGTCCAGTGCAGCCAAATGGGCGGCATGCTGCACGTCCTCGGTGTCCTGGGGTGAGACTCCCACGAACGCGTCAACCGGCCGGGACATGAAGAGGCGAAGGGCCGAGGACACCGAGGAGGAGTCCACCCCTCCGCTCAGGCTCACCCCCAGCGGCACGTCAGCCACGCTCCGCAGGCGGACGGCGTCCAAGAACAACTCCCGAAACGTGCACCCATTGGTGGCGACGGGGCCTCGCTCGGCCAAGTGATAGAATCGCCGCATGGTCAGGGTGTGCGAGTCCAACGCGTAGGTCGCCACCGTTCCCGGCTCCAGCGCATGAATGTCCGCGAAGAAGGTATTGGGCAGATGGTTCGTCCGGCTGAAGACGAGGTAGTCCCACACGGCATCAGGGTTTGCAAGGGCTCGGACGCCGGGACAGCACAGCAGCGCTTTGGGCTCTGAGGCGACCGCGAACACCGTCGGAAGGTCCACGAAGTAGAGCGGCTTGATCCCGAACCGATCCCGAGACAGAAATAGGGTCCGAGCCGGTTGATCGAAGATCACAAACGCCCATTCCCCGTTGAACCGCTGGACACACGCCTCGCCCCATTGTTGGTACGCCTTCAGGATGACTTCGGTGTCCGCATTGGAGCGAAACCGATGGCCCAGTATTTCCAGATCATGACGGAGCTCGCGCCAGTTGTAAATCTCGCCGTTAAAGACAATCCAATAACGCTGCGTCTCGTCGGACATCGGTTGGTGGCCGCGAGCGCTGACATCTACGATCGCCAAGCGGCGGTGGCCCAACATTACATCCGGGAGGGGCATCTGGGGATTCAACCGCGGCAACTGGGCGCGGATTTCTTCCACCGTGTCTTCTCCGGCATACGCCTGAATCCGATCACTCGATGAATCATAAAGGGCGTAACCTTCATCATCCGGACCTCGGTGCCGCAGGGCATTGGTCATGCTGAACAGCGTGGCTCCTTCAAGAGGACTGGAATCTTTGGCAACGAGCGCGATAACCCCGCACATAGTTCAGACACCTACCCCGTCAGCCACGCTAACTGGCTGGAATCGTTCCTGACGGAGACTGAATCGCACGGTTTCCCACACCGCGCCACCAACCAGACGTGACTGTCGCATCTCTGGTTGAAACCCCAGTTTCTCCAGCGTCTTGATGCTCGGCAGATTGTCCACCACCGCCCCCGCGATAATCTGTCGAAGTTCCAACCGGGAGAACGCATACGCGCACAGCAGGCTCCAGGCCTCGGTGGCGTAACCCTTGCCCCAGCAATCCTTCTCGCCGATCATCAGTCCGGTGTCTGCCGTTCCGGTCTGCCGGTTGATGTTGTTCAGTGTCACATTCCCGATGTGGCGGCAGGTGGCGTTTTCCACAATGGCAAAGATTCGGTGGGTGGTACTCTCACGAAACCGTTCCAGATAGGCGCGGATATCATCGAGCGTCATTGGGCGCTTCCCCACCTCGAGATAGCGGGTCACCGTGGCGTCATTCAACCAACCCAGATAGCGCACGGTCACATCCGCCTCGGTCAATGGCCGCAGAGAAATCCGTGAGCCTATCAATGCGTGGGGTGACTGCTCTAATTCGCGCACAGGCATGACAGTAGATCGGTCCGCAGCCAGGCGAAGCGTCAGATGAAGCGAGTACTTTGCTTGAACCCGCTGAAACCCGTTGGCCTCATACAGCGTGAGCGCTGCAATGTTTGTGGCTTCGGTACCGACTTCAAGCTGAGCCAAACCCCGCTCGATCGCCCACCGTTTCGCGGTTCCAAGCAGGACCGTCCCGATGCCACGGCCGCGCCAGCCTCGGGCGACGGCCAACAGGCCGATTGAACCAATCTCGCAGCCAAGCGCCTCGCTCAGCGCGTCCTCGCGGCGCATCGTGACATACCCCACAGGCCGCCCGGCGGCTCGCGCCACCCGCACGACATCAGCCGCACTGCCATTGAGACAGTTCGCGATCCACCGAAGGTGCAAACGCCTCGTGCCCTCGACGGGAAGGTTGGGATCAGCATGGAATCGGGTCCCGGCGGCGAACGCCTCGGCCGTGATGGTGTCCAGCATAGGAGCATCCTGCGGGCGGGCTGATGTCACGAGGACATCATCGTGCGCGGGCGCCACCGCGTGAACGGAGACCGCCCAACGCAGTCCGAGGAACGTCGTCATAACCTGAAATCCTCGCCGCTGCGCCTGCCGTCGATGGATGACGTCCTCCGTCGGCACACGATAATGAAGGTGCGAAATCCCGCGTCGTCGAGCTTCCGCGATCACCTCATCCAAGATTTCATCTGATGGGTCCGTGAACGCGACGAGTTCAGCCATCGGCCATCCGTAGATCTCGCTGTCAAACGACAAGAGGCGCAGGATGGCGGCGCCTTCCCCATCAGGCGAGCCCGTCAATACCAACGAGGAGCCGTCGCGCGCCAGCTTCAACTGCACGAGCCGCTCGGCAGCCTCCAGGCTCATCGCGGAATCACCGCCCCAGCCCGATTGTTCCAGCGGCGCCAGCACCTCCACCGCGCGCTGCACGGCCTCAAGCCGACGCACGATGTCCGACCCACGCCAGCGAAGGCATTCCGACTCATTCCCGGCGCACAGCGCCCGAACCTTCGCCAAGTCTGCCGGCGTGTCGACTGTCACCGAGCAGGCAGCCGGCGGCGTCGGAGTCGGTGCCTTCCACGTGACGATCCGAAACTGTTGTGGATGTTCCTTCATGACCAGCGTCACGTGCTCGCGATGGGCGGGCGTTGTGGCGGCCTGCTCGGCTCGGCGCAGCGCGTCGAGCGTGGTGACTTCAGAGCCTGCGCCGTCAATAAGATCGCACGCCACCGCCAGATCGGCTCCGTGGGCGGCGCGCTCCTTCACCAACATGTCCAGCACTTCGGGGTCGGTCAGCGCGTTATCGGCCGTGACGCGAACGATCACCTCCGCGCGCACCTGCCGCGCGGCCTTGAGGTACCGGCCCAGGACGTCGTCCTCGCTGCCGACGACCGACGGCACCCCCAGGGTGCTAGCCAACTCGAGGATCGGCCGGTTCGCCGGCACATCGCCCGTCGCCACCACGATGCCGTCCAACGATCTTGCCTGGCGCAGACGTTCCACCAAAAACTGGAGGAGCGGCTTGCCGGCGATCGGCATGAGGACTTTGCCGGGCAGACGCCGCGACTGCATGCGGGCCTGGATGATAGCGACCGTCCGCATGGTCATCCCCGGGCTCCGAATGGCAGCCCCGTCCCTACGCGCTGCGCCAGCTCCCGATACGCCGCGACGAGACGTCCCGCGTCTCGATAGTATTCGATCGTCACGAACTCCACCGGCGCGCGCGCGCAGAGCCACTCGAGCAGCTCCCATTCCCGCGGCCCCGGTGGCTCGTGCAGGTCCTCCCAGATCCCGCTGAGCGGGCCGCACGCGCTGATCTGCACTTCGCGCACGCGATGGAGCGGCAAGGCCTCCAGGTACGCCTCGGGTGTCGTTCCCAGATTTTCGGCGGAAATCCTGGCGTGCGCCACATCCAGCAGCAGCTCCGCGTCGATCGCCTCCAGCACCCGGCCCATGAAGCCGGGGTCGCAGACCATGCCGTAGGCATCGCTGGGGGTTGGAAAATAGTTGAGGTTCTCTACGCGCAGCGTTCCCGGAAAACGCGCGCGCAACCACGCCGCGTGGCGGCGGGCCAAGGCGATGTACTCCGGCTCGCCCAGGCGAGGGCCGCGAAGGTGGTAGCGGGGATAGCCGTTGGGCGAGGCGACCGTCTCCACGTCGTGGACGGCCGGACCGAAGTCGCAGGCGACACTCTGGACCGAACGGCGCGCCATCAAGCGCCACAGCCCGAGCTCCTCAAGCTGCGCGCCAAAGGCCTCATCAATGATGTTGACCGGGGTGTCCATGAACGCCGTGGCGTTCGGGAAGCACGGCTCCGGTCGGTACCGCTTATATGTGACCGCGGCAATCAGGGGCGCCAAGGCATCAGCCGCCGCCAACGCCGCGTCGCTGGAGGCGACGCACAGTCGTGGAACGACGTCGCTTCTCATCCCCCCACGTGTCTCCACGTAACCGCCTCTTCGCTCTTCACGTCGCAGGCCAGACGTCGCCCTTTGATCTGAGGCCACTCCCACGATGATAGGGCGCGTCTCGATCGTTCGGCCGCGCGAGCCGGGCGCTGGAACACTACACGCGCGCGCTGGAGCACCGTCCCGCTCGCCAGAGGCTCCGAGGCGACGATGATGCGGCGCGCCGTCGCGCGCACCGGTCGCTCCGCGGCGACCGGCGCCTTGCGGGAGCTGCCCAGCGCTTGCTCGACACACCGCACGCCGTCAACCAGCGCCTTCAATTCGTGGGTATCCACGGAGAAGCGGTGGTCGTCGCCGGGCAACGCATGATCGAGCGTAAAATGCTTTTCGATAATCGAAGCTCCCAGCGCCACGGCCGCGCAGGGGACCGCGATGCCCATCGTGTGGTCCGAGAACCCAACCGGCACGCGCAGCGCCCGGCGGAGCGTCTCCATGGCTCGCAGGTGGACGTTGGCCGGCTGCGCGGGATACTGCGAGACGCACTGCAAGACGGCGATCTGGGAGACGCCGCCCTGGCGCAGCACCGCCACCGCCCGGCGGATCTCGCCCATATCCGCCATTCCGCTGGAGAGGATCACCGGCTTCCGCATGGAGGCGACGTGAGCCAGCAAAGGCCGGTGGGTCACGTCACACGAGGCGATCTTGTACGCGGGAACCCCCACGCGCTCCAAGAGATCGACACTGGGCTCATCCAGCGGCGTCGAAAACCAGACGATGCGCGCGTCACGCGCCGCGCTCGCGATCGCGCGATAGTCCTCGACGGAGAGCGCGGCGCGCCGGTACTCGGCATAATCCGCGCTCGAGCGTGGCAGGAGCTGGTCCACCCGGCATGTTTGAAACTTGATCGCATCCGCGCCGGCCTTGGCTGCCTCCTGAACCAACCGGATCGCCAATCCCCGGCGCCCGAGATGATTAATCCCAGCTTCCGCGACGATAAAGACCGGTCGTCCTTCTCCGATGCGTCGTCTGTTGATGGTCATGACGGGAAGCGACATGTCACGCGCGGTATTTGGCGACCAGGCGTCGCACGGCGGCAATGACGTCCCACACGTCCTCCTCGCTCATCTTCGGCGAAATCGGCAGCGACACGGTGCGTTCAAAGAGCGACTCGGCCACCGGAAAACTTCCCGGGGGATACCCCAACGCTTTCTGGTAGTACGAATGCAAATGGAGGGGGCGGAACAGCACGCTCGTGCCGATCTGTTCGGTCCGGAGCTCCTCGATGAACTGATCACGGCTGATTCGTAGCCGCTTCGGTTGCAGAAGGATGGAGTAAAGGTGCCAGGCCGACCGCACCTCCGGCTTGGCCTGCGGTCTGACAATCTCCTCCAAATCGGCAAACGCCTCCGTGTACATCGCCGCAAAGCGGGCGCGGCGCTGCAGGAACTGTTCCAGCTTCGCCAGTTGGTGCAGGCCCAACGCCGCCTGAATATCCATCATGTTGTACTTGTAGCCAAGCTCCTGGATGTCATAAAACCAGGAGCCGCGCGGGGCGTAGCGACCCCAGATGCGCCGGGCATCGCTGATGCCGTACATGGACAATCGCCGCATCCGCTCCGCCATCTCCGGGTCATTCAGCATCGCCATGCCGCCTTCGCCGGTCGTCAGATTTTTGGTCGCATAGAAACTGAAGCAGGTGACGGGACCGAAGCTGCCGATCTTGCGCCCGTGGTACTCACTGCCGATGGCGTGGGCGGCATCCTCGATCACGGCGAGGCGATGGCGCTTGGCGATCGCGTAGATCGCGTCGAGATCGCAGGGATGTCCGGCGTAATGGACGATCACCAACGCCTTGGTGCGCGGCGTCACGGCGGCTCCCAGACGCGTCGGATCGATGTTGAATGTCTGCGCCTCGCTGTCGACGAAGACGGGACGGGCCCGTTGGTACATCACGACGTGGGCGGTGGAAGCAAACGTGTAGGTAGGCAAGATGACCTCATCCCCCTCGCCGATGTCATGCGCGACCATCGCCAGATGGAGCGCCGCGGTACAGGAGCTGACGGCCACCGCGCACCGGACCCCCACATACTGGGCCACTTGCTCCTGAAACCGTTCCGTTTTCGGGCCGGTGGTGATCCACCCCGAATCCAGCGTGTCCAGGAGCTCCGCCTTTTCTTCCGGCCCGATGAGAGGCGGAGCGAATGGTTGGAACGTGGTGCGCCGCGGGCGGGTGTCAAGGGCGGCTACGTCAGGCATTGCGGTACCTCGCTGCAAAAGGGTCTTCGATTTGCCGCATGAGAATCGCCTGATACATCTCCCGGACCCCATCCTCCACGGAGTAGGACACGCGATAGCCAAACATCCGGTGGATTTTGTCAAAGCTCACGTGGTAATCCCGCAGGTCGGGTGGAACGTCCGTCGTCTCAACCGTGATGCCCGGGAGGGTCCGCTTGACGATATCTCCGAGTTGATAGATCTGATAGTTTTGTTCGTTCGATCCGACGTTGAAAATGTGCCCTCGGACGAGATCGGCCGGTGCGCCAAGCGCCAGGATGTAGGCCCGGGCCGCATCCGCCACATGGACCAGCGGTCGCCACTGTTTGCCGCCGTAGACCGTGCAGGTCCCGCGCGTCGCCGCGTGCATCGTCAGGATGTTCACGATCAGGTCAAAGCGCATGCGCGGCGAGAGGCCGTAGATCGTCGCCATCCGTAGCACGCAGGGCGCAAACGGCTCGCTGGTCAGTGCCAGGATCTTGCGTTCTGCCTCAGCCTTCAGGCACGCGTAGAGCGAGATGGGCTTCAAGGACGCCTCTTCTGTCAGCACGCCCTCCTGAATGCCGTAGGCACTATCCGTGGAGGCAAAGAGGAAGCGTGGAATGCCCTGGGCTGCGCACGCTTCGGCAATGGCGACCGTCGCAACGTAATTGATCTCCCGCGTCTCCTGCGGGTCACGATCGCAGGCGGCGTCCCCGACCAGCGCGGCCAGGAGAATCACGGCGGCAACGCCCTGCAGCGCGTCCATGACGCGCTGCCGATCACGCATGTCCGCTTGAATCATCTCGAGATTCGGATAGGTCCGCAGGCCGGCCAGCGCCTCCTCGCCGAACAGCAAGCGATCAAAGACGCGCACGCGATAGCCAGCCTCCAGCAACTGGCCTGTCAGGACGGAGCCCAGATATCCCGCGCCGCCGAAGACCAGCACGGTGGGAGGGGCGGCGTCACGTGCGGTGTGCGACGGCGTGGTCATCCACCTCATCCTGTTGTTGTCGAAACCACGCGATGGTCCGCACCAGGCCATCAGCCAGCGACCAGCGAGGTGCCCAGCGCAACTCCCGCGCTGCCTTGGTCACGGCGGCCCGGGAATCATGGACATCGCCCTGACGTGGGGGCGCATACGTCATGTCGCTCGGGCTGCGGCTGAGGCTTAACACCTCGCGCGCGAGCTCGAGCACGGAGCGTGAGACGCCTGTCCCGATGTTGTAGACGCCCTGCCCGGCCTGCGCCGCCAGCAGGTTGGCATGCACCACGTCGTCCACGTACACGAAATCGCGCGTCTGCGTCCCGTCCCCGTAGATGATCAGGTGGTCGCCCCGTAGCGCCCGCGAGATAAACGCGGGGATGACGGCCGCGTAGTCCGAATCGGGCGATTGGCGTGGACCGAAGACATTAAAATACCGCAGCGCGACGTAGGGTAAGCCGTCAAGCTGGGCGTACATCTCCAGCAGATGTTCCCCACTGACTTTGGTCACGCCGTAGAGATTGGCCGGTCGCGGAGGTTCGCGCTCATCTTTGGAGCCTGCCGGCTCATCGGCATACACCGCCGAGGAGCTGGAAAACACGACTTTGCGCACACCATGGCGCGCAGCGCTGCGCAGCACATTGAACACCCCCACGGTGTTGACTTCCACACACCGGTGGGGCCGTTGGAAACTGTCTTCCATCGCGACGAACGCCGCCAGATGAAACACGACCTCTGCGCCCGCCATCGCCTCTTCCACCGCTGTGGCATCCGTCAGATCCGCTTCGATGAGCCGAGCCGACGCCGGCACATGCGCCCGCTGTCCTGTCTCAAAGTTATCGAGTACCGTCACCACGACGCCTCGCTCGAGCAAAGCCGCCGCTACGTGACTGCCGATAAATCCGGCTCCACCGGTCACCAGCGCCGACTTCATAGCCGCATCGCTCCCACGCCCTCCGGAGCCGCAGCCCATCTGCCCTCCATTCCGACCGCCATCGCTTCGGCTTGCGGCACCATCCCACCCAACACCCCCAGAAAGTTCCGGAAGGCCGCATTGCCGTTGAGGCCGGGGGGCACGCCAATGAAGTCGCACACCGACTCCTCGCGCAGACGATGGTTCAGAGGAGCCTCGTCTTCCTTCCCGTGTAGTCGGCGAATCAGGGCCTTCAGCCCCTCGTAGTTATGGGTGATGTACGCTCGAATCGACGGATGCTGCTCCGGTCCGAGCTGCCCGGTCGGATCGTGGAAAAATCCCGGCACGCCGAGGTGCCAGCCGGCGCACACCGGCGTGCTGCCCGGCAGGCTGATACAGACATCCGCCGTCACGATGGGCACCCACGGATTCAGGTCCTCGTCCACCACGACGGCCCGGTCGTGGCCCTTGAGCTGCTCCACGAGGCGGTGGTACCGCTCAAACCGCTTCCCGAACCGCTGCGGCATGAGGTGTCCCCGCTTCGGCTTATAGACCAAGACGATCTCCCTCACCTCGTGGAGCACGCGGACCATATCCTCCAGGAATCGAACCGTGTACTCTTCGGTATAGGGACTGGTGTACGGGCAGGTCTGGCGTGGACGAGCCAGGGGTTTCGGGCTCGGCGGCAGATCAAAGACCGCCACATACGTGAAGGTCTCCCGGGGCGCGTCCTCTCGATGGAGGTAGGTGCGACGTAAGACGTGCCGTTCCTGGGTGAGCACTCGTTCGTCACCGGCCATGGTCGGTCCCAGCACCGTCATGGTCAGCCGTTCGTCTTGCGGATGGCGCTCAAAGAGCCGCTTGGCCTGGGGATTCCAGCACACCAGACGAGAGGCCAGGAGATGCGCATAGAGAAAGTCATGCTGCTCACACCCGCCCGGATGGGTATAAAACACCAGCATCGCAGAGATGTTGTACATCACGGTGGCGATCCCGAGCTTGTCGAGGTAGACGACGGCCGGTTCTTCAACGCCCAAGCTGCTGTCCGTTTCCAAGAAACATGCCGGCTGGACGTGGTCAAGCAGGGGGGCGAATTTCACTACGCTGGCTAGATAGCGGCTGACCATGCCGTGCGCTGCGCCAGGAACCGGCTGGATCATCCCCCGCCCGATGGCCCCCAGCACGTCTGCCATCGCCCGCCAGAGATGCCGGGAGGACAGATGCTGGTACAGTTCCGAGAACGTGCCTACGCGGTAGGGAGTTCCGATGAGCTCGCGTCGCAGGCTTGGCACGCCAGGATCGGAGGGGTTCGGCACGATCACGAGCAGGTCGTCCGGACGGATGCGGACGCCGTCCATCAGCCAGGTGAATGAGCGCTTCTCCGACGAGACGTGGAGCTCGTTGACGTTATCGCACCAGTAGAGATACCGGTAGGAGGCCAGCGTCCGTCGCGTGAGCCGCAGACGTGCCGCGAGTCCTCCGATCAGCCACGCGAACAGGCGCCCCCATACCACGCCGTTCAACCACCCCTCCCACAGGCGGTCACAGGCGACGTGGAACTGGGATAAGCGCCTCGTCATACCGTCGCCGTCGAAGCACGGTGAGGGGGCTGCATGGGTGGCCAGCCATGCGGACCGCGAGGAGTGCACCACAACGGCGCAGGCCGCCGACGCATGCCGTCGTCGAATCTCCTGCAAAAGACAGACGTCGTCGAACGCCCGCCCCAGCTCCTGCTTGGCCTTCGTCGAGAAGTCAATGCAAAGGCCGCGGAAGGTCCGCTGCCACGGTTCCCTCGGCAGGCGCGCAGCGATGGCTTCCCATGCCCTGAAGGTGCGCGCACGAAATGCCCAACTGTCTTCTCTGGAGGCAAAGTAGTCGTCCGTGTCGATTTGTTCCACCCGCCGCCGCATGAAGCGGGCGCAGGAGGGATGGATATAGAGCGTTTTCACCGTGACAACAAAGGACAGTAGCCAGTAGATCGGCGCGTTGACGGGGTGGATCTCGGTGACCAGGATGACGCGCGAGGCGCGAAGGGTCATGGGGATGAAGCCACCGAGCGTGTCACCGGCGGTGATGAGAAATCGTGCAGGGTCGTATCGAGTCGGGACCGTTCCGTCGCCCGTTGGGCTTCCCGCGCCTGATACCAGGCGATATAGCGCTCGATCCCCTCGCGCAGCCCCACCCGGGGCTCCCAGTCCAGCTCCCGCCTGGCCCGTTCGCTGGACACCTCTTTGCCCCCAAAATCTCCCGGACGACCGGGAACGGTTTCAATGCGGACCTTGTCCTTGCCCAAGATGTCCTGGATCGTCTGGGCGATCTGACGGATGGTGACTCGTTCCTTGCCGTCCAGGTTATAGATCTTGTTGGCCGCCACGCCTTTCAAGGCGAGGGCATTTCCCTCGGCGAGGTCTTCCACGTACACGAACTTGCGGTATTGGCTGCCGTCTCCTGCGATCGTCAGCGGCTCTCCCTGAAGCGCCTTGGAGACGAAGATGGGGATGACCGCTCCATCGCGAGCACGGGGACCGTACGGGATGCCGTAGCGCAGGATCGTGGTGGGCAACCCATAGAGCCGCGCGTAGGCCTGGCAATAGTATTCCGACGTCATTTTGGTCGCCGTATACAAATGGGACGGCGCGTGCAAGGGCGTGTCTTCATCAACGCACTCCTCGGCCACATCCCCATACACCCAGATGGTGCTGCCGTAGATCACCCGCGACACCTTGTTGGAGCGCGCCGCCTCCAGCACGTTGATCGTGCCCCGAACATTGATGGATTCCGAATAATGCGGGTGCTCGTAGACGCTCTTGACGTCCGCCACGGCCGCCAGGTGGAAGACCGCGTCCACATCGGCCATCGCCATGGTCAGCGACTCCAGATCCAGGATGCTGGCCTGATAGTATTCGATGTCATCGCGGAACTTCGGCATGATCATGTCGTACACGCGCACTTGAATGCCGCGCTCGCGCAGTTTATCCACGACGTGCGATCCGATGAATCCAGAACCTCCGGTCACTAACGCTCTCATGCGCGCACTCCTTCATCAGTGAGATCAGGGTGATAATAGAGCGGGACGCACCAGTGGTTCCGGGCAACCCACTCCGAATTGGGGAAAGAACCGGGGTATTTCAGGATGGTATGGCAGAGCTGATCATAGACCTTGCCGGTCGAGCGCTCGATCGGCTCAAAGACGATGTATTTGTACCACCCGGACACCATCCCCTCGGGCAGCTGCACGCGCTGCGCGTACCGAGGATGCAGAACCTCTCGGGCCACCCGGTCTTTCCAGGCCACGATCTCCTCAAGCCGATCGGTCTGCACGACGCCCAGGGCCGCCGTGAATTCCGACATGCGGTAATTGAGTCCCTCCACTTCGTAGCTCGGCTTGCCGTAGTTGCGGTAGCGCCTGGCGAACTCGATCAGCTCCGGATGCTTTGAGACCAGCATGCCGCCCTCGCCGGTCGAGATGGTCTTGGTCCCGTAGAACGAGTAGGCCCCCGCATCGCCCCACGTGCCGGGTTTGTTCCCGTGCCACGAGGCGCCCTGGGCATGCGCGCAGTCTTCCAGCAGGACGATCCCCCGCTCGCGGCAGAAGGCGGCGATGCGCTCCACGTCGAAGGCGATGTGCCCGCCGATGTGCACCAGCCACACCGCCGCCAGGTCCGGATGTTGCTTGGCCGCCAAGACCACCGCCTCGTAGCTCAGGCACAGGTCCTCCCGGTTACAGTCGCCGAACACCACCTCCCCGCCCACCTTGAGGACGGAGAGCGGCGTCGCCATGAAGGTGTTCGTGGGACAGAGGACTTGCTTGCCCTTGAGTCCGAAATAGTCCAGGCACGCCATGGCCGCCCCGGCCCAGCTCGACGTCGCCACAGCCGGCAGGCCGTTCCAGGTCGCCCATTTGTCTTCGAACAGCCGCGTGAACTTGCCTTCCACCCACTGTTGGCTGCGGAAAATCTCCTCCCAAGAGGCCATCACGCATGGGATGTCGCGTGGGTCAAATCCAATCCGAAAGGACTGAAAAGCCGCCGGGGAAGGCTGCTGGAGGCCCGTCAGTGTGGGACTCATCGCTCGCCTCCGGCTGACGGCGACGGTCTGGACGCGGCTCGGGCCTCGGCGTCTTCCAGCAGATGCAGCCGCAGCTTCGCTTCGTAGCCCAGGCGCCGCAGCGGCATCTGTTTGTGCGCGCGCAGCATGGCAGGGACTTGGAAGGACCCGAGCTGGGCCAGATACGTCCGGTACGGAATCCCGCTCGTGGCCAGCGCACCAGCAACGGCGTCCACCAACTCAGGACGCGCCAGCAGCTCCTGCACCTCGAAGAATCGCCCGCCTGCGTCGGCAAATACCAGTCCGTGCGCGACGTCGAACATCGCCCACCGATCGTCCACCTTCGCGAACGAGAGCACCAACCGACCCTGATCCTCAATCTTGGCCACGTCCCAAAACGCCGGCACGCCGGCGTAGGTGGCCAGTGTGGTGAAGACGTCGGCCATCTGATCGTCTTCCCCGTAGCCCCGGACGATGATGTGCCAGATGTGGTCGTCAACCACCGGCAACTGAGGAGGGGTGGGACGAATGGAGCGCCGCGTCCATGCAAAGATCGTCAGCACGCGGTCGCGGTCAGAGGAAACGCCTGAGGTGACTTGGCGAGCCAGATCACGGGACTGGTAATGGCGGTCAAGGAAGCTCAGCCCTTTCAAATAGAGGGGGATGCGGTGCTCTGAGACAGCGAAATCAACTCCCTGCCGCGTCGTCATCGGCATCATCAAGAGCGACCAGCCAAGCGCTCCCCCGACGCCGAGCGCTCCCCATCGCCACGCGGGGCTTCGCCATGACCGACGGCTCATCGGCCAGACAGCTCCGCCGGGCTCATCTCGACCGCCGGACCGGCGGGCAGCGGGGCGGCTTCCGTTCGGAACTCCGGAGTTCCTTCGTCCGGAATGACGATAATCTTGGCTTCCGATACCCCGCACTGACGCAACTCCTGCTTGACGCGGGCCCGGTCGCGCAGCGACGCCACCACCGCCCAATCAAACGAGAGCTTGGCGACGTCCTCCAGGCTTCGAACCGGCTGATGCATGAAGGGGCGTGAGTTGCCGGTCTGGGGATTGCACACGGCGACAATGTGAAATCCGGTCTGCTGCAGGAGCAGAAACGCAATCTCCGCCACTTCGCCGCTGCCGCAGAGCAGGATCTGTTTCCCGGTTGAGGGCGGGATCGCGGCCAGCGTCCTGGTTAAAAATTCCCGGACTTGGCGGTAAAAATACAGGGAATACTCGATATATTCGTAGGTCAGCCGAGCTTTCTCCATGACGCCCTTCGGGGTGATCAGATAGCGAATCCGGTTGCGCTGGAGATTGACGATCTTGACGTAGCCCTTCCGCACCAAGCGACGGATGAGCAGGTTGGTCAGGCCCAACGCCAATCCCTGCTTCTTGGCCAGCCTCCGCTGCGTGATCGAGGCTTCGGAGGAGATTTCCGTGAGGAGGTGAAAGTTTCGTAACGACTCGTTGTCCATGCTGGTGTTCACAAATTGAACATGAATATCATAAAGAAAGCTCCCCGCTCCCGCAAGGAAATTCTACGTGTGAGACTTCGCGGCCACGACTTCAAGGATCGCCCCCCGCCCCGCCATCCAACTGGCCACCGACAAGACCACGCTCGGCACAATGAACAGGGCCGCCACCAGCCCCATCGCCACCCGTTGCGGGGTCAGCCGCGCGGCGCCGTGATCCCCCATGAGGCGCTTGGTCAACTGATTCTGAGGAAACCCCAGCTGATTCAACGCGCTTTGCAGCCAGCCGTACGGGTCGTGCTCCCATGAGGTGAAGCGAAGGCAGCGGACCTCCAACCCCGCAGAGGCCAGCGCGTGCTTCACCGACGACGGTGAGAAATGAAACAGATGCCGTGGCACGTCCAGATGAAACCAATGCCGGCCGAACCAGCGGGCCTGCCAGCTCTCCAGGTTCGGCACCGACACCAGCAGCCACCCGCCTGGCTTCAGCCGCGCGGCGCATTGACAAAGCGCCTCCAGGGGATCGGGAAGATGCTCCAGCACATGGAACATGATGATGAGGTCCGCGCAGGGCCTGGCTTGGATGGCCTCCAGACCTCCCGCGATGGCGGGCACGCCGTGTTCCACCCACGCCGCCCGAGCGCTCTGGGGCGTCCGCTCAATTCCCAGAACGCTCCATCCTTGACGGCGCAAGGCATCCAGCATCCACCCGTCGCCGCATCCCATGTCCAGCGCTATGCCGAGGCGGTTCATGCGTTTCGTCACGGACCGCATCCGACGCCCGTAGAGCCAACGCAGGCAAGCGCGCGTCAGCCCGGTATACTTTCGATAGGCCGGCGGATAATAGGACGTGAGATCGTCCAGCTGCGGTTTCGTCACGCCCAAGCCACAGATGCCGCAGCGTGTGATGGCGAACTGCTGACCCGTGATGTGGTCTCGCACCTCGTCCAGATGCGCTAGCCCCTTAGCGCCGGCGCAGAGCGGGCATCTCGGGACGACAGGTGTCTGGGCCACTATCTGCTCCGTCAGCTTCTGGGGACTTCTGAGCTGAGCGCGACAGGCTTGAACGAACTGATCGCATCAACCGTCGCTTCAACCAGCATGCCATCAAAGTTGAAGGGCAGCGCAGGTCCATGCTCGCTCACCGGTTTGCCCTTGAACAGCAGCTGGCCGTGGTGAAACCGGCAGCGTGCTTCGAGATGCAGGGTGGCGTTCACTAAGGGGTCCGGTGGCGGATTGGTGGACGCCTTTTCAGATTTGGCCTGCTGGGCCTTCGGGGGAGGCGAGGCCGCTGGAGGTTCCGCAGGGGGGGCTGAGTCGAACGGGCTGGTGTCGGCGACCTGAAGAAGACGGGCGAGCGGCTTGCCATCATACGAGACCTCCACCTGCCCTGACCGCAAACGCCTGACCTGAGTCAGCGGCATGGGCTCGGTGATGATGCGGAGAGTAATCCAGCCCTCATCGTAGACCATGCCGCGAAGCGTATAGTCCGGCGTGGAGAACCCGAACGAAGCGCTGCTGGCCAGTATGCGGGATTGCAGCTGCCGGTCTTTGTAAAACAGACTGTCCCCCCGCAGTTCTGCCGTCACGCGCAGTCGTACGGAAACATCCCAGAACCCTGAGGAGGGGTTGGGGAGCCGCTTGACCCAGTCTCGGTCGCCAAACCGGACCACCAAGGTCTCCGGCGCCGCCTCGAGGATTTCCTCGATGCGGGCCACCTCCCATCCGTCGGCGTCCTGCTCGACGTCGCCGACGCGAATCCGTTTGGCGGTAGCCTCGTCCACACCGGTAAACGTGACCAGCAGGTCAACGGGCAGGATTCGGTGGAGCATGGGTTGCTGCCGCCAGCGCCCGAGTGTGACGTTGATCGCGACCGTGCCGAAGCTCACCGCTGCCGCCACCAGCAGACCCGCTGACACGTCAATAATGTTCCAACGACCCAGGAGCCGGCCGCACGGGTCAAGCAGGCGCATGGCTTCTCACCGCGCAGACCCGCCACCCATAGCGGCCGGTGGGGCTGATGCGGACGTCCTCCAGGACATGACGGCAGCACCAGTGCGACAGCTGCTCCTCGTTATAATAGAAGCGGATCGGCGCGGACAACCGGTCCAACCAATCCGCCACGCAGACTTCGAAGGGATAGGCGGCGTAGAGCTTGATCCGCGGCCAGGCGATCCGCTCAACCAGCGATGCGGTGAGTGACCATCGGGACGCCAGCCGATAGGGCCCGATGAAGCACGCCCAGTCCATGAGGCCGGCGAACCAGGACAGCCCCAGCAGCAGCCGCAGCGGCAGGCGCGTCGTGAGGCGCCGCGCCGCCTCCAGCATCGCGTTGATCCCCCGCCGCGTTGAGCTGTAGACCCAGATCGCAACCGTCCCGCCAGGTTTGAGGGAGCGCAAGAGATTCCCGAAGGTCGCTTCCGGCGTCGGCACATGGTGCAGGACCCCGATGGAATACACCAGGTCAAAGGTGCCCGGCCTGAACGGTAAGTGATTGAGGTCCGCCTGGATCACATGCGCCCCCGGCAGATGGGCCGTGTTGCGGTGCGCCGACTCAACCGCCGCGCTGAGATCCACGCCGATGGCTTCGGCGCCATACGTGGCCGCATAGAAGAGGTGGCGCCCGAACCCGCAGCCCGCATCCAGGACCAGCCGGTGGCGGAACGATTCGGGCGTCAGCGGCGAAACGTACTTGAGGAAATCGGCTTCAAAGACAGGATGCATGCCCGCAAAGCGCGTCCACTGGAACCCGAAACTCCGTTGCGTGCGATGGCGCGCCTGCTCTGCCGACGAGGACGACGACGTCTGCCGCGCCATCGGCAGGAACCGCGGGATGCCGTTCACGATTGGATAGGCGGCGGCGCAGGCGCCGCAGCGCAATCCCCCGCTCTCGATCTCCTGCGTGTGGGCGGACGCGACCGCGTCCAGCGCCACATCCCCGCCGCACGCGGGACAACAGACCCATTTCAGCAACGTCCGTTTCATGACTTCGCGCGTCTCCCGGCTGACGCCGCAGATTGCAGCAGGTGAATCAGGGCCGGCGCGTTCACCACCACGCTGTAGCGCTGAGCCACCGTGCGGCGCCCGGCCTGCCCCAGGCGGGCCCGCAGGTCCGGCTGCTCGATCAGCTCCGCGAGCCGGGCGGACCACTCCTCGGGCGAGGAAGCCAGCAGACCGTTCACGCCGTCTTGAATCAGATCGCGATTCGCGCCGAAATTCGAGGCGACGAGCGGCACCCCGGCTGCCATATACAGGACCGCCTTGTAGCAGGCCTTGCCTCGGTCAAACTCGGATCCCCCCAACGGATAGACCCCGATGTTGAAACCCTGCACCAGCCGGCTTTCCTCCTGAAGACTCCACGGGACATTCTCCACCATCACCCCTGGCATGTGAATCGGCCGGCCGGCCCCCACGACCGCGACGCGGATCGCGTACCGCCTGGCCAGCGCCTGAAAGACCTCGACCAGCTGCAGCAGATAGGAGGCGGTGGAATGTGTTCCGATCCAGCCGATCGTGAGCGGCCCATTGGAGGCAGCCGGCGGACCGTCCCGAAACCGCGCCGGATCTTCCGGCGTGGGCAGGACCGTGACCTGGGCGGTGAATTGCTTCGCATACGCTTCCAGATAGCGATTGCCGACGACGGCATGGGCGCAGTGACGCAGCATCCATGGCACCTTGGGGTGCCACTTCAGCCACTGCCACACACGCCCCTGAAACCGTTCCTGAGGACCGGGTAAATGAATGGCGTCATCAAGGTCATAGACGATGGGGCGTCTGAACACCAGGAGCAACCATTCAAAGATCGGCGGGCCGATCGGCGCGCATTCCCGGTAGATATACACCACGTCGTAGTCCCGGCTGCGCAGGCAGTCCCGGAACCGACGCAGGACCGCGTTCAAGAAATAGACGGCTTTCCGGCCCCAGCGTCCCGGTTGATACGCGATGGCGAAGAACGCCTCATCCATGAACGGACGCACCGTGCCCTCGATGCCTGCGGCGCGGAGAGAGGGGAGATACTGGATGATGCGGACCCGACATCCCGCCCCCTCCAGCGGGACAGGGCTCAGAAACAGCACGTTCATGGTCGCACCTCTGCCGCGCGGGTGAGTTCGGTATACAGGCGGAGATACTGGCGCCGCCCGCGCTCCAGGGACAGGTGCTCGCGCGCGGCGCGGCGACACCGTGCCACCAGTTCGCGATCGCTCAGGAGGTTCAACAATTCGCGCGCCCCGTCGTCATACGAGATGGCGCTCAGATCATGCAGGACCACGCCCACGCGATCTCGAACGACCAGCTCCTCCAGATCTCCAACGCCGCGATTGACGACCACCGGGATGCCGCTGGCTAAATATTCTCCGATCTTGGTCGGTGAGGAAAATTGTTTGGAGAGGGCCGGCGTGATCAGCGCCAACCCCACGTGCGCCGAAGCCAGCTGCTCGGGTACCTCTTCCGGCGCAGCCGATACCACGCGGGTCTGCGCCTCAAGTCCCGGAAATTGACGCACCGCCTGCCACGCCTGCGCATGGTAGCGGGCGGGCGACACCACCAGAAAACGGCTGTGCGGTTGACGGGCTGCCACCGCCAGGACAAACCGCGCCATCTCCTCGAACAGATACCATGTGCCAATCGAGCCGACGTACCCCAGCACCAGCGCCCCCGCCATGCCGTCCCTCCGCTGGGCCGCCTGCGCGAACCGCTCCACGTCCACGCAACACGGAATCACCGATGGCGAGAGGCGCGGTGGCAGCCGCCACCAGGGATCCTGACGGAGCGTCTCGACTGCCCGCCGGGTCAAGACGACCATCGCATCCGCTTGGTGGATGAGGAGGCGTTCGACGACCCTGGCCACTCGATGGATCCATGAACCGCGCCGCCACAGGCCGCCGTCCACGTACTCCTGGGACACCAACCCCCGAAGATCCAGCACCCATCGGCAGCCGGTCAGTCGGGCCACCGGCGCGGCGACCAGGGCGGAGATGGTGCCGCGGGCATGGAGGAGCGTGATGCGGTGGCGCCGGACGAGCCGTGTCGCCACCACCCATCCCACCACCACGTCATACGCCGTCGAGAGCACGGCCGGCCGTTTATGATACCGCAGCGGATGCCACTGCAAGCCGTCGCGCGCAAGCTCCGCTCGCTGCCGCCGGCGGTACGTGCGCTCCGTCCGGTGCGGCGTCATCCGGCGCTCATAGGTCATCACATGCACCGCAACACCGTGCCGCGCCAGATCGCGCAGGTACGCCGCCCCTTGGGTGTGGAACAACGGATCGGTTGTCCCGTTATACGAGATGAAGAGGGTCTGCATGCCGAGCGCGCCGTTCCCACACTGCCGCCAGGCCGACGGCACTCAACGTCAGATAGAGCGGGATGAACATGCCGCGGTGGCGAAAAGCCACGCCCATGTTGCCGGTGCTCATGGCGAACATGGTGGTGAGAACGGCCAGCGGAACCACGAGGACCATGACCGCCCCGCACCGTCGCCACAGTAGATGGACCGTTCCCAGGAGCGCGCATCCGACCAACACGTACCACAGGCACACTTCCGGCATCGCCACGGCCTGCAGCGCGCTGGTGACGCGCCAGGGAACCGGGCTGAAGAGAAAATAGCCCCATCCCATCAGCAGCGTCCCGACGATCTGCCGCGGGCGAAAGGTGGAGGCGCGGCCCACATCGTTGACCGGATAGACGACGTCATCATAAATCCGATACGCCGACCCGCCGGAGAGCTGATGCCCCCACTGCCGGCTCACCAGCTCATCCATGACGCGATTCACGACCTTGGGCCAGTACTGAGTCGGCGAGGTGCGGGCGCTGAGCGGGAGCCCCCCGAGGACCCCCATGACCAGCAGCGCCGCGATGCCGATCATCACCGGGGTGGGACGCGACACGATCAGCGCGATCCCCCACCCGATCGCCAGGGAGGCCACCACGGGCATCAGCAGCAGCGGCCGGGCCGTCCAGATCAACCCCAGCGCGCCCAGGCCGTGCAGCAGAGAGGACGGCCGCACACCCCGTTGGAGCCCACGCACCACGGTCCAGCAGACCCACGCCAGTCCCAGCGCCGTTGGAGTTTCCTTCAGGTTGGTCACGGACCACAACAGCGTTGACGGAAACAACGCGACCAGCCACGCCGAGATCTTGGCCGACCGCAGACCCCCCAACGCCTTGGCGGTCGCATAGGCCACCAGCGGGAGCAGCGCTCCGAGAAGACCGTTGAAGAGCTTCACCGCAAATTGGCTGAAGCCGAAGAGATAATGAAACCAGATATACGGGTAGACCCACCAGGTGGTCCGATCTTCGAGCATCCCCTGATCCAGCGCCCCGCGATCAAAACGCCCCTCCCAGGTCTGGGCGATGATCCAGCCGCGCAGGGACAGATACGCGCTGTCCCCGGAGATATCGAACGACTCCTGGCCGTACATCAAATAGCCTTTACCCTGATACATCGCCCACAAGTGCAGCGCGGCGCCGATCAGGAAGCGCGCCGCGAGCGCCACCGCGTAGAGCCGGACGATAAACACCCGATCCGCTTCCGGAGCCCATCGCCGGATCAGCCATCCGACGGCGATCAGCACCATGATCATCGTCGCCAGGCCCGGCGACCACATGACCAGCAGGGCGAGAGCCGCCCCGCACCCCGCCATCATGAGGCAGGTCATTGAATGAAGACGGTTCATGGTCGTCGCGCGACACAGAACACGGATAATCCGAACGGCACGCTGCGCACCCACCAGGGCAGCGCCGTCTCGGCTCGAAGCACACCACGCAAGACGGTGTTGAGCCCCATCGGCACCGGAGCGACGTCGGAGACGGCATGCGCCGCCTCGACGCAGCGCCGTTTCAGCGCGCGCATCAGCGCCAGCAATGGAAACAACAACTGATTCCGGTAGTAACTGGCACGAACCCTTAAGCCAGCCTCTTGTAAGAGCGCGGTGACCTCCCGGCGTGTGTAGCGCCGCCGGGTCCAGATGGCCGCATCGTGCTCGCTGCGCAGCCATTCGAATGCCGGCACATGGACGACCAGCAACCCGCCCGGCTTCAGAACACGCGCCATTTCAGCGACCGCCCGCCGATCGTCCACGCGTTGGTGATAGAGGACGTCAATACTGCTCACCACGTCAAAGGACCGGTCCTGAAACGGCAGCGCGGTGACGGAGCCCTGCAGTAAGTTGGGAAGGCGTCTGGCGCGGGCTAACCGCAGCCCCTCCCACGTGATCTCGACGCCGACCTGCCACCACGACGCCACCCCCAGGTGCCCCAGCAATCCGCCGGTGCCGCAGCCGGCGTCAAGCCAACGGCTGGCGGACGCCTGCGGGGATTGGGACGCGAACCGGTTGACGGCGCGCAGGATCTCGTGGCGCAGCCCGACGTACCACCAGTGTCGGTCCTCCACGGAGAACATCACCTCGTACTCGCGGGGATTCATCGCACCTCACCGCGAGGACGCGGCCAGCCTGCGGCGGGCGTGCGGCCGGGGACCGGCCGATCCCTCCTCCCCGTTCCAGTAATAGGCGGGCCCGTAGGCTTCATAATACGCCAGCGTCTTGGTCAGCCCCTGGCGCAGGGACGTCGTGTGCCGCCACGGAAAGTGGGTGCGAAACAGGCGGTCATCGGCGTAATAATCGCCGATGTCGATCGCCTTGCGGTCGGGAGGAAATGGGACCACCCGGTAGCTGCCCCTGCCGTAGATGTCCACGAGCAGGCGGGCGAGGTCCTTGAGGCTCACCGGACTGTCGCCGCCCACATTGAAGATCCGGCCGTTGCACGCCTCGTGGGTCGCCGCGATCAGGCACGCCTCCACGACATCACCGACATAGGCGAAGTCCCGCCGCTGGGCGCCGTCCCCGTAGACCTGGATCGGCTGGCCCTCGATGAGCTGGCGGATCCACCAGCCCAGGAATGTCTGCCGGGCGTCCCGCACCCGCATGCGCGGGCCGTACGTATTGGTCAGGCGCAGGGCGCAGGCGCGGATGCCATAGACGTTGTTATAGACGATGTGATACCACTCCCCCGCCGCCTTGTTGATGCCGTTGACGTCTACGGGGCGCACCAAATGCCGCTCATCCACCGGGAGGTAGTCCGGCACCCCGTAGACCTGGCGCGTGCTGGCATACACGATCTTGACGCGGGCATTGTGCTTGCGGCAGGTTTCCAGGATCGACAGCTGCGCCCGGCAATTGATCTCCAGATCCGTGTACGGATCGCTCATTGAATCCAAGTGGCTGGTCTGCCCCGCGAGGTTGAAGAGGTAATCCTGACCGCGCACCAGGTGGCGGAGGCTGTAGACATCCCGCACGTCGGCGATGTTGACCGTCACGCGCGATTCAATGCCGCGGAGGTTAAAGAGGTTGCCCCCGTATTCCGGGATGAGCGAGTCAACGACGAGCACCGTGGCGCCCAAGCCGACGAGCCGGTGCGCCAGCGTCGAGCCGATGAAGCCCAGCCCGCCGGTGATGATGACCTTGCGCCCGGCAAACGCTGAGTGCAGCGACGGCTCAGCCGCCTGGCGCCGGGGTCGGACGGCGGTCATGTCGTCTCCTTGGGCGCCGCGCCCGCCGCCGCGTCGGCCAAGGCGGTCTGGCGCCGGTGGCGGGGGGACGATTCACCCTGGTGGGCGATGCCGACCGGCGTGCGGCACCGCACGATCAGTTCCCACCACAGCCGCAGGATATTCAAGCCCGTCGCGGCCAGGCGGCGGATGTTGAAGAATTGAGACCGGCCGTGCTGGCGGTGGTAATGGTGCACCGGGAAATCCGCAAACCGGTAGCCGGCCAGCTCGAGCTTCTTGACCAGCTCCAGGCAGATCATCCCCGAGGTGTGGTGCAGGTGGATGGTACCGACCGCCCGCCGACGGATCAGGCGGAAGTCGCAATCGACATCGCGCACATGGAAGTTGAAGAGCAGCCGCATGAGCCGCAGGTACACCTTGCCGATGATGATCCGGTGCCAGGGGTCGGAGCGGGCGATCTTGTAGCCGTTGACGACATCGACCCCGTCCTGCATCACCGGTAGCAGCCGGCGCAGCTCAAACACATCGTACTGCCCGTCGCCATCGGTGTAGAAGACGAGATCCTTGGTGGCGTGCGCGAAACCGGATTGCAGCGCCGCCCCATAGCCGCGGTTCTTCTCGTGCCGGATGATGCGCAGCCTCGGATATTTCTTCTGCAGCCCCTCCAGTAGTTCCCGGCTGCTGTCGGTGCTGCCATCATCCACCACCAGGATTTCGTAGTCCGGCGTGTATTCGGCGGCCACAACGTCGGCCTCGGCCACGAGGCTGCCGATCGTGCCGGAATCGTTGAAGCATGGAAAGAAAATCGTCAGGCTGGGTCGAGGCATGCGGGAGTCCTACGGAGCCAGGGTCCTGGACGAGGTCCACGGCTCCGTGGCCAGGTCATCCAACTGCGTCTGCTCATGATCGATCACAAACACGGGACGACCCACTAAATTCTTGTAGGTGCGGGCCAGGTAGAGGCTGATCATGGACACCGACATCAGGATGAAGTAGAACCCCAGCGCCACGATCAATCCCACCGCCTGCTCCGCCCCCAGGCGGCCTCCCCAGACCGCCGCCGGCGCGGCCACGGCCAGCGCGATCGCCGAGTAGAGCACGAATCGCAGCGGAAACGTCGAGCTGGACAGTATGCCGCCGATCGCAAACCGGGTCATGCGCATCAGGTTGTAATGCGACACGCCCCGCAGCCGCTTGCCCCGGCGGTACGGAATGCCGATGCGCTTGAAGCCCACGTAGCCGATCTCCGCCCGCAGGAACGGGTACGTCGTCCGCGGCGCCAGGACGGCCTGGCGCACCGGCCGGGTGAACATCGCGAGCTCCGCCATCCACTCCACCATCTCGGCGTCGGCGATCCGGCGGATGATAGCGTAGAACAGCTTGCGGTAAAACGTGATGAGCGACGGCTCGTCGCGATTGGACCGGATGCCGTAGGCCACGGCGTACCCTTCCCGGATGGCCTGATAGAAGTCGGCCAGCAGCTCGGGCGGATCCTCGCCGTCCACGTCGATGATGGCGTAGAGATCGCTCTCCACCTGTGACAGCCCCGCCACGAGGACCGAATGATAGCCGAAATTCCTGGACAGGGAGATGACCTTCACCCGCTCATCGGACGCCCGCAGGTCCATGATCGCCTCCAACGAGCCGTCAGTGCTGCCGTCGTTGACGAAGACCAGGGCCCAGGCGTCCACGCCGGCCATCGCGTCCAGCACCGGCTTGGCCCGCTCATAGAACAAGGGGATGTTCTCCCGCTCGTTGTAGACCGGAACGATGACCGCCAGCTTCATCGCGTCGGATCGCCTCACCAGATAAAACGGTCGCGGTAATATTCCACGATCGCCTTGATTTCGTCATCGAAGCGCCGCGCGTTCTTCCATCCGAGCCGGCGCAGCCGCGTGTCGTCAAGCGAATAGCGCACGTCTTCCCCCATGCGCACGTAGTTGAATTGCACGTGGAGATTGAGCTTCACGCGCTTGCCGAAATAGCAGCGCAGGACTTTCTCGATGACCTCGCGGTTGGTGGCTTCGTAGTTCCCTGAGACGTTGTAGACGCGGTTGCGCTGGCCGCGCTCGAGGATGTGAAAGATGGCCGCCGCGGTGTCTTCAGCGTGCAGCCAATTGCGGACGTACAGCCCTTTGCCGTGCAGCGGAATCTTCTTGCGCAGCGACAGATACTTCACGGCCTTGGGGATGAGCTTCTCCGGATACTGGCCGATCCCATAGTTGTTGGTGGGACGGATGATCAGGTAGGGCACATTGTGGGTGCGGTGCCATCCCAGAATCAGCATATCCGCGGAGGCCTTGCTGGCCGAGTACGGGTTGCTGGGATGCAGCGGGTGCTCCTCGGTGTGCTTGCCGTCGAGCACGTCGCCGTACACCTCATCGGTGCTGACCTGCACCAGCAGCGGCATCTCGTAGTTCCGTTTGCCGCGGATCAGCTCCAGCAGGTTTTCCACGCCCATGATGTTCGCCCAGGAAAACCGGCTGCTGTCCACGATGCTGTTGTCCACATGGGTCTCGGCGGCGAAGTTGAAGACGGCGTCCACGTCGTAGAGGTGGTCCATCGTCACGATGTCGGCCTCGGTGAACTTGAACGACGCGGACTGGCGGAACTCATCCAGCAGCTCGGGCCGGGCGGCGTAGGTCATCGTGTCGACGCCCCACACCTGCCATCCGCGCTGCAGGCAGGCCCGCGTGAAATGCGACCCCATGAACCCGAGGCACCCGGTGACGCACACGACTCTCATGGCCGACTGGCCTTTGTTGAGGGGGTGATGGATGATTCCGGCTCGATCACTTCGACGTGGGGAACCGGCACGATGAAGCCGTTAGTGTACCGCGCCGCGCGGCACCGCGCCATGATTTCCTGCCGGAAATTCCAGGCCAGCAGGAGCAGGTAGTCGACGCGGGCCTGTGCGAGGGCGTCGATGCCGGCGATCCGCATACGGGCGCCGGGCGTGTACCAGCCCCACTTCTTGGGATTGTCATCCACCGCCACCGGCACCATCTCGCGCGACAGCTCGAAATAATTCATCAGGGTGTTGCCCTTGGCGCTGGCGCCGTAGGCCCAGATGGTTTTGCCCTCCTGGCGCAGGCGGCGCAGGACGCGCGTCAGGTCCTCCTTGCTCCGGCGCACCCGCTGGGCGAACGCCTCGTAGGGGGCCCGCCGCGTGATGCCGAAGGCCTGCTCGCGGGCCAGGTACTCGCCCACGGAGGGAGCCACCGGGTAATCCCGGCGGCGCGCCAGGCTCACGCGAATGGTTCCGCCGTGGAGCTGGCCGAAAAAGTCCACGTCAATGGCCTCCATGTCGTGCGCCTGCGCCAGGCGCTGCAGCGCGTGCACGCTCATGTACGAGAGGTGCTCGTGATAGGCGGTGTCGAACTCATTCTCTTCAATGAAGGGGATCACGTACGGGCATTCGATCACGCACAGCCCCCGGGGCGCCAGGCAGCGCTCGACCCCGACCAGAAACTCATGCACGTCGTCAACGTGGGCGATGACGTTCGTCGCCGTGATGATCTTCGGCGGCGCGAAGCGGCTCATGATGTCTTTGGCCGTCGCCTGCGACCAGTAGGTGCACAGGGTGCGGATGCCGGAGGCGTTGGCTTCCGCGGCGAGATTCTCGGCCGGATCCACGCCGACGACGTTCATCCCGCGCTCCTGGAACCGCGCCAGCAGGCAGCCGTCATTGCTGGCGATGTCCAGCGCCCAGTCGCCCCGCGATGCCTGCGTGCGCCGGATGGCGGACTCGGCCAGCTCCGCGCAGTGGGAGCGAAAGGTTGCCGTCGTGGAGCTGACGTAGAGGTAATGGCGGAACATCAAATCGGGATTGACCACTTTCGTCAATTGCGACAGGCCGCACGTCTCGCACAGCTGAATGGCCAGCTCTTCCCTAAATTCGGGCTGCGGCAGGTCCTCCTCCCGCAGGTACGAATTGGCCAGCGGCGTGACGCCCAGGTCCAGGTACGTCCACAGCGACGAGGAGCCGCAGATGCGGCAGGCGGTCCTGGACACCGACGGCGGCGCGTCGGTCCGCATGACCGTCTGAAGCTTGGTGGTGTCCAGCGAGCTGTCGCCGGGCAGCAGGTACGGCAGCTTGAAGTCCTTTCTGGTGCACGCCTCGACCGATGGATTCTGCTCGGCCTTGATGATCTCGTAGACCGAACGCTTCTGCTTGGCGCCGACGTTGATGATGCCCCGCAGGGTGGTCTTCACCGCCAGGTGATGCACGGCCTTGGCCGCCTCCGCGACCGGAAGGCGCGAGGTGTACTGGTCGGTGCACGCCTTGGCAAACGGGATCGCCGCGTAGAACGACGTGCGGATGATCAGCGTGTTGTCATGCTGCTGCGCGGCCATCTCGCCGCCCAGCTTGGATTCGGCGTACCGGTTGATCGGCCAGAGGACCGATTCCTCCGAATAGTCGCCCCGCTCTCCCGGATAGACGTAATCGGTGGACAGGTAGACCAGCCGCACGTCGTGCCGGAGGCACCACAGCGCCACGTTGGCGGTGCCGATGATGTTGGCTTGCAGGTAGTCCGCCGGCGGGGCGTCGTGGTGCGTCTCGGCCGCCGCGTGGATGATGACATCGGGCCGGGCCGCCCCGCAGTACCGCTCAACGCTCTCATAGCGTGAGACGTCCAACGCGGACTTGGGCGGCGCGTCGATCGAGGGATCCAGCGCCACCAGCGCCTTTGCCAGGTTCCCTTGCCCTCCCGTCACCAGAATCTTTGGAGCCATGATCGCTATTTCGCCGGCCGCATCCAATCGAAGCCCATCGCCTCGATTGACATGCGTTCCTCGTCCTTCGGGTTGTACTTGTTCGTAATCCAGTACAGGACGATCGCCGGCTTATCGGTGAAGTTGTAATGGCCGTGCCACATTCCCCGCGGAACGAACAGCGCTCCGTCCTTGGCGCTGCGCTCGGACGAATAGACCCATTCCACCGTGCCGCCCTGCGAGGCCGGCTTGTCGCACAGCCCGAATTTCAGCGCCCCCTTGATGCAGAGCTGGTAGTCGTCCTGCTGCTGATGGCGGTGCCAGGCCGACATGGCGCCCGGATAAATGACGACCACGTTGATGTCCCCCTGCGGAATTGGAAAGACGTCGCAATACCGCACCCCGCGGTCGTCTTCATGGAATCGAAGCGGATGTCGCCGAATCTGCATGGCCTCCTCGCTGTCTGCTCAGCCCGCTGACGAGGACCTCAGAGAGGCCGCCGGAGCGGACTTGCGTCGATAGATCGTGACCACAGGCCCCTGATGCCGTTGACGCCAGCCATTCACGACCGGCACGCGCTGAAGCCGCGCCACATCACATGTGTACATCACGGGAAATTCCTCATGAAAGCGCACGCCGGGATCGAAACGCGCCACCTCGATGTAGTCGCGTGCCAGGTAGTCCCGAAGCGCCAGGCGCGCTTGAAGAAACCCTGGCTTATGACAGGGCGGTGCTTCAATCCGGCGCGGCGACTCCTGGTCAAACAGATCCAGATCAAAATAGCCGCTCGTCACGACGTACTCAGGCCGCATCCGATCCAGCGCGTCCGGCGCAGCCGTGAAGACCTTGGTCAGCGCGAAGGCCGCGGCTGGCGGGTGGGCCTGTGCCAGCGCCAAACGCATCTGCGCCAGCCGTCCAAGGCCGCCGCGTGCCTCGACCTGCATGAGTTCCTGCGCTAAGACGTCAGCCCGCCCTGGCAAGGTTGGTCCCAGCCACATGTCCGCATAGCGGGCTCCCTCGACGACGATGTGCGCTCCCGACGGGACATTCGCCTGCACCCACGCACGGGCCAGCGTCCGGGTATCAGGACGCCGGGTGAGGGCAATCAGCCGGACGTCGTCAACCACGCTCGGCCAGAGGCACAGGCCCGCCAACCCCACCAAGCATACGCGGCGCGCCGGCGTCGGCGAGGAGAGGAATGGCGCGGCGACCGTGACGAATCCGACAGCCGCGGTCAGCGCCACCACGGGGACCATCAACGCCAAATAGGTGGGCGACCCCAGGTAGGGCGACAGAAAGACCAGCAACGCGACCGGATAGGCCAGGAGAAAGACGCCGAGGCGGCGGTGCCGCCACAGCAGCACCGCGCTGCCAACCACCGCCAGGAGCGCCACCGGAGCGCCCACGACGCCAGGCAGATGCCACAACAGGCGCGTCACGGTCGGCGGAATGGGCTGGTGGAACTCCGCAAACCCGAAGGCCAGATCATGCACGCCGGCCAGCAGCAAGCGCCGGTCGAGCAGCAGCGAGGGCATCAACGCCACAAACGCCGCCAGGGTCCCTCCCAAGACGACGAGACTGCGCTGAGCCACCACCCGCCATCGCGCCGAGGGCCGCCCCGTTCCAGACGGCGCGGACCACCAGACCGCCAGCAGCACCGGCGCAAGACCGAGGACCGCCGTATATTTGAAGGCGCTGGCGGCTCCAATCCAGACCCCCGCCCAGAGCGCGAGCGACAGGGGTTTCATGCGACCGCCGGCCAATCCAGCCAGTTGAGCGGCGCACCCCAGAGCCGCCAACACGCCGAACAGCGCGGGTAAGTCCTCTTTGAATCGCATCACCATGGTCAGCGGCAAGACGGACCAGCCGGTCCAGGCCGCGGCGATCAGCCCCACGACGGGGGAACGGAGCCGGCAGCCGAGCCACCACGTCATCACGATCACTCCAAGACCTGAGACGAGAACGGTCAGGCGGCCGAGCAGAAAAAAGATCGTGGGATCCCGCAGATACAGCCAGGCGAGATCTATCGGCGCCTGCATAGAGCCGAGGGCATGCTGCACGAGATAGAGGAGGCCGAATTCTACGACGAGCAGAATAGGAAGCCCCATGCCGTGCCGCAAGCCGAACGGCTGCAAGACGCCGCTGCCCATGCGGAGAGCGGTTTCAATGAAATTGACTTCGTCGCCGCCATGAAGGCGATCCACCTGCGGTAATGCGCCGGCCAGATACAACGCCAACGCGACGATCAGGATGACGCCTAACCAGACCCGTTGGGCCCATCGGCTCGCGTGCTCGATTCCGGTCATGGCCGGGCCGCCAACTCATAAATCTGCAGGTACTCTTCTCTGGCGCGCATGAGCGGCACGATATCCACCCATGGTCCACGGAATTCCTGCAGGAGCCGGCAGTGTTGCCGAACCTGCTCGATGTAGCGCACCTGCGAGGGAAAATTGTGCGGCTCGGCCAGGTACTCGTCAACGCTGCTCTCCAGGATGAAATACCGCACGCCCTCCTGCGCCTGGCCGGCGAAATCGAAATCTTCTGGATCGTACTCCCCCATGGAGGGAAACCGCAGGTAGATCACGTCGTAGGTCGCAGCAAACGCGGACTGGTGGCGCAGCAGGCGCCGGAGCCGCTCGCCGCGGCCCATCCGCTTGCGCTCGATCTCCTCCAGCTGCCGCTGGATGGACACCGCATTGGGCACGATCGGCAGGTCCGCCATCGTGACGATTTTTGTCCCGGCCGGCAGCGTCGCTTCGATCCAGGTTTTCGCCTGCGTGGCCGGCGGCAGTTGAGCCGCCCGGCCCAGGAAGGCCAGGCTCTTGGCCAGGGGCGCTGCGAACAGCACGGCGAAGACCGCGGTCACCGCGGCCCCGCGCCACCACGAGGGCCGCAGCGCGCGGACGACTCCCATGAGCCAATCCACGCCGAGCAGGATCATGAACGGAGCCACCTGGACGAAATACCGGGAGTTGATCAATTGCCACCGGCTCATGTACACCAGGATGAACCCGATCATGCCCAGGAAGAGCAGGTCGCGGCGGCTGCGGCGGATCAGCGCATGGAGCACGCCGGCGATGCCCAGCACCGTCAGAGGCATGCTCCACCCAAACGGCAGTGCGTCCATGAAGATGAACAACCAGCCGGGCTTCGTGATGCGGGAGCCCGGGGCGGTCAGGGCGCCGTACGCCACGGTGTCATACAGGAACTTCCAGTCCCGACTGAAACGCCGGATATCAACGATGGTGTACCAAGCCCCCAGCCCATAAGCCAGCCCCATGCAGGCCAGGGCCCCCCAGAGCCTGGGGTCCTGCCACCACCGCCGGGACTGCGGGCCGCGTGGCGCCAGGATGTGGGCGGTCAGCAGCGGAAACAGCATCAGCGCGCCGTCGTACTTGGCGGCCGTCGCCAACCCGCCGAGGAACCCGGCGGCCAAGTACTCGCGCCACCCGCCCCCGTCCTGAAAAATCCGCACCACGCACCATACCGACGCCATGAAGAGACAGAGCATGAACACGGTCGGCACCGCGTAGTGCGCCCAGCGGACCAGCTCGGGAGCACACGCCATCAGGGCCGTGGCAATCAGCGCGGTGCGCTCGTCAAACAGCCGGCGGGCGATCCGATGGAACAGCACGACGCTGCCCATCGCCATCAGCCACATGAAGGCGCGCGCAATCAGGTAGAACAGCGTGGGGTCGGTAAAATACAGTTGCTCAAACGCGGCCAGCGAGGGGATCCAGCCGAGCGCCCGTCCGATGACGTAGGCCGCCCCGTAGAAAACGAACAAGACATACGACAATAACGGCGGATGGATGAAGAAATGCGGGTTCAGGTCGCCCGTGCCGCACTTCAGCGCCAGTTGGATGTGCTCCTGCTCGATGCCGAGCCGGCTGAACGGCAAATCTGCGGTCATGCCGTAGCCGAACAGCACGCCGGCGATGCCGAGCACGACCCAGCTCCAGGCGCGCAGGCGCGCAGACGATGCCACACTCGACGGTTGTCTCCTCACGGGCAGATCCTCTATGTTCTCGCCAGGATGACCAGCCCCAGACAAATGACCGCCACACCCAGATAGCGCAGGGGCGGGACGGCTTCATGCAGAATGACCTGTGAGGCGAGGGTGACCAAGACGAAGCCGAGCGCCCACCAGGGGTAGGCATAGCTCAGCTCCAGACGGGACAGAACCGCCAGCCAGAGAAAGACGCTCACCGCATAAGCGGCCATCGCCGTCAGGATCAAGGGATTCGTCGCCAAGGACCACACGGTACGCGGAATGGTCCGGAGCTCAAGGCGCATCACTCCGAAGGCATTCATCGCAGTTTTTAACAGCAGTTCCCCCACGACCGCAATCACGACTGCGACAAGCATGAGGAGAAGGGAGGTCGTCGTCATGCCGTTGCGACTGATGAGAATGTTCGTCATGAGATCGCTCGGGGGCGGCGATGGACCGGAGGCGCTGGTCGGCCGGCTGACGTCCGTTTCGATTCGCTCGTGACCCGCTCAAGATCGGCGTCAACCAGAAGCCGAACGAGCTCTGGGAAGGCCGTCGTCGGCTCCCAGCCAAGGCGCGCCCGGGCTTTTGAGGCATCGCCAACCGAGACGAAGGTGTCGGCGGGACGATAGAGCGCCGGATCAACGTCCACGTAGTCTTCCCAACGCAGCCCCTTGTAGGAAAACGCCTCCTGAAGGAACTCACGAATGCTGTGGGTCTGGCCCGTCGCAACGACGTAGTCGCCGGCTTCCGGCTGCTGGAGCATGCGCCACATCGCCTCGACGTACTCCTTCGCGTAGCCCCAGTCGCGCTTCACCTCGAGGTTGCCCAAACTGAGTTTCTGCTGGCGACCGGCCAGGATGTTCGCGAGCCCCCAGGTGATCTTGCGCGTCACAAACGAGAGGCCCCGTCGAGGGGACTCATGGTTAAAACAAATCCCGCTGCACGCAAAAATGCCATAGGTCGTGCGCGCATGCTGCGTAAACCAGTGGGCGAACAGTTTCGCCGCCCCATACGGATTCTGCGGATGACACGGCGTGGTCTCCTGCTGGGGCGACTCCGTCGTATTGCCGAACATCTCGCTGCTGGAGGCTTGATAGAACTTCGCCGGGATTTTGTTGACGCGAATCGCCTCCAGCAGCCGCACCGCCCCTACGGCCGTCACGTTGACGGTATGCTCCGGCTGCTCGAAGCTGAGCGACACGACGCTCTGCGCGGCGAGGTTATAGACCTCATCGGGCCGGATGGTCCGGAGCAATTGGGTGAGCACGTTGCCGTCCGTCAGGTCTCCGAGATGCAACACCAGCCGATCCGAGGGCTTGAAGGGACTCGCTTCAAGCGACGCGGGCCGCCGGATGAGCCCGTGGACTTCATAGCCCTTCTCCAGGAGCAGCTCCGCCAAGTAGGAGCCGTCCTGCCCCGTGATCCCTGTAATCAGTGCACGGCGGGTCGTCATGATGCACCCCGGCCGACGGCGATCCGATGCACGCCCACCATCACAGGCTTTCAAGATCAACCCATCGCCCCGTCGCATCCGCCTTGCGAGCGGCGTCCAAGAGGCACTGGACTCGATACCCGTCTTCCAACGTGGGAGCGCTTGGGGTTCCTGATTGGACCCAGTTCACAAAGCGTTCGACTAATCGCCCAACCGCAACGATCCGGCCATCTCCCTCCGGGAGATCCTGGCTCTGTGTCTGAATCGCCTCCAAACGATTCTGCTCCCTCCTCCCCTGCAGCAATCTGAACCCCTTCACGTAGTCTGAGGTCGGATTCTCCAGCACAAGAGTTCCCTGCTCGGCGTAGATCTCCACGCGATGGCCGCTCCCCAGATAGGCATGGGTACTCACCGTGACACCAACCGGGGTGCCGTCATGAAGCACCAGGCAGATCATCGCGAGCTGATCCCCCCGCTCGACAGACGCGTCCCGATCAGACCTAAACAGATGCGCAGAGATTTTCTGGACGGGTCCCAAGAGCCATTCCACATAATAGAAGATATGGGAGCCAAAGGCGTTCAAAGCGCCGCCGCCTGCTTGCTGACGGACTTTCCATGTGTCACGCCCCATCCGAGCCGCGGACGTCTCCACCTGCCAGGAGACGGTGACATAGCGCACGCGACCCAGCGCTCCGCTCGCCAGGAGCGTCTTTGCACGCATCCACGTCTCTGTGGATGGAAACTCAAAATCGACCATGTGAGCGACTCCGGCTCCTTGGGCGGCTCGTAGCATCTCAGCGGCTCTCCCACACGTTGTGGCCACGGGTTTCTCGCAGAAGACGTGCTTGCGACGAGCGCAGGCCGCCACGGCGATCTCCGGCTGAATCGAAGGCGGGGTGGCGATCGCCACCGCGTCGAGTGTCTCGTCCAGCATCATGGCCCGCCAATCTCCGTAGGCGTTCGGGATGCCCAGACGGCCGGCGACGTGCTGTGCCCGTTCGAGGGTACTCGCGCACAGGGCCACCACCCGACATCGGGGGTCGGACTGAAAGGCGGGAACCAGCACCTGTTGACCAAATCCGATCCCCACCACACCCACCGTGACTCGACGGCTCAAATCTTTCCTCCCTTGCCGAAGAAATTCCAGACATCCACCACGGGCTTGCCCTTCGTATCAAGATTCCGGTACGCATCATGGGGGACGCACAGAATGAGCAGATCGCTCTTGGAGATGACGTCGTCCAACGGGACGATGTCCGGATCCCCCTGCACAAACGGACTGGTGGTCAGCACGCGCTTCGCGTGGAACAACAGCGCCTTCTTCAACTTATAACTCAAGGAGGCCCGGGGGTCATCACTGTTGGCTTTGAACGCCATCCCTAACAGCCCCACGGTCATGGTGGACAATCCATACTGTTTAGCCAGTTGCTGGACCACATAGAGGGGTAAGCCCTCATTGATCCACATGGCCATACTGCCCAATTGAAACTGATTGTTGGAGAATCCGGTGAGCTGCATCGTGTCTTTGAAGAGGCAGGGCCCAGCCGCAAAGCCCGCGCCCGGCAGATCCCGCATCCGTGAATAATTGGCCTTCAGGCCCGCCAAGATGCGGTAATAGTCGAGACCGGCGGAGTTCGCGATCATGTAGAACTCGTTGGCCACGGCGAATTGGATATAGCGATAGGCGTTGCAGAACAACTTGGCGAATTCAGCCTCCATCGGACGCAGGCGCACGATCAGAGGAGCGAGTTGTGAGAAAAACTCCGCGGCGCGATCTTCCGCGTCCTGAGTCGTCCCGCTGACAATCTGTGGAAGTTGCCGGAGCTCCTGGATCGCATAACCCTGGACGATCCGCTCAGGACAGAACGCCAATTGAGGACGCTTCCCATGAGACCGGAGATACCGGTGCAGCCAGTCCGTGGTTCCTGGATAGACGGTGGAACGCAGGATGACCAGTTGATGATCGGACAGGCGGGGCAACAGCGGTTCAAACGCACGGATCATGCTTTTCAAGGCGGGGTTGAGGAACTCGTCAATGGGAGTCCCGATCGTCACGATGATGATGGGCACGCCGGCGAGATCGTCGGGATTGGTGGAGGAAAAAGACAGCCGTTTCTTGGCCAACGCGTCTTTCAGGAGCGGCCCGGCCCCGTGCTCCAGGAAGGGCATCGTCCCTCGCTTGATTCCATTGAGCGCGCGCCCATTCACATCGTACAGCAAGACCTGTTGTCCCTGACTGGCGAGGACGAGCGCCAGCGGCAACCCCACGTGCCCGGCCCCGCCGACGATGCACACGTCCGCGTGGCGACGACTTGCCGCACGCTGGGGCCGGCGTTGGCGCGACCCCGGCCGCGTCACGGGCTGAATGGTCGGCATGGCTTGATCCCTCGGGTGAGGACAAACGCCCGGTACGGCCTGACAAGGTGTGATGAGAATAAGAGGGCATCGAGCGCGTTGTAGACCGGCAGCGCCCATCGCAGGCTGGACGAGGCGATAGAGCGGTACTGCGCCATGCAGTAGTCCGTCGAGACGTCAAACCCTGCCGCAGCGAACACGCCGGCGATCTGCCGGGCGATGATCGGCCGCTCATTAGGCGTGACGCCGTTCTGGCTGTAGAACGGCGAGGTGGGGTCCCGGTAGAGCCACATGAACGGATTGCGCCGATTGGGGTCGAATGCGACAAAAACGCCGCCGGGCTTCAAGACCCGGAAGCATTCCCGCGCGAACAGCCGCGGGTCTGGCAGATGGTGGATGATTCCGCTCAGCAGCAAGCCGTCCATGGACTCGGTTCGCAGCGGCAGCGATTCCACATCGCCCACCATAAAAGCCACGTGCGGATTGTGCTGCCGGCCGACCGTGACGAGCGACTGGTTGAGATCCAGCCCGAGAGCCGTGAGCCCTTCCTCGCGCAACAACCGGGTGAACACGCCGGAACCGCACCCGAGATCGGCGACGCGCGCTCCGGGCGTGAGCCTGCTCAGGTCAATGCAGCGGCGGATCATCCGTCGGTTGCTCTTCTCGGTGAACACGTTGTATTCACCGCCTGAGGCGTATGCCGAAAAGCACGCGACTTCCTTCGCTTTATCCTGCATGGCACGAGCTCGCCTGGCGAGCGGAAGCCGCGGCCTCATGCGGGGTCGGCGCCCCTTTCGCGTCCGTCCTCAGCGCCACGGAAGCCGCCGTGCGCCGCGCGTACGTCGTGGCGAATGCGTAGCCGTACCAGCGCAGGTACGCGGGCAGCCACCGGATGACTTGGAACCGGCTCGCTCCTGTGGGACGGGCAAACCACGCCGCCGGGACTTCACCGACCTTCCACCTCAGCCGATGGCACTTGACCAGCAATTCGATGCTGTAGGTAAACCCTTGGGTGGATTCAATCGCAATCGTCTCGAGGACGCGGCGCGAAAAGAGCCGCAGGCCGTTGCTGGCGTCACGCGTCGGCACACCGGCCAGGTGGTATAACGTGAAGGCCGAGACGCGCACGAGGAGATCTTTGAGCCAGGGACAACCGACCATTCGTCCCCCAGGCATCAACCGGCTGGCCGACACGATCCGGCAGCCGGCCTCACACTGTTGGACCATCTGATCAATGATCCCCGCGTTATAGGTATCATCGGCAGGATACACCAACACCGCGGGTGCGGCACTCGCCTCAAAACCCGACAGCACCGCCGCGTGCGGACCGACCCCGCGATTTTTGACGAGGAGCACATCACCGTCCGGGTGCGGAGCCTCGCGTAACGCCGCCAGCGTGGTATCGCCGTCGTGGTCGTAGCAGATGAGCACGCGAAACGACGTCCGCACCCCGCGGCGCAACGAGTCCAACACCGCCAGGATGCCGCGACCTTCATTGTAGACTGGGATCACGATATCCAGCCGGGTCATCCGACCTCCTCGTTGCGCAGGATGCGCGGGACCGGCAACGGGATGATGAAATCGCCTCGGTACCCCTTCTGCTTCAGTTTTGGCATGAGCTCATCGGCGATGTGCCACGACAACAGCAAGGCGTAGTCGGGTGGTTCTTGAAACAACCGCGATTCTTCCACAACCGGAATCAGCGTTCCCGGGATATACTTGCCGATTTTGCGCGAGCCGTTGATTTCTAGCACACAGTCCAAGATCCCATCATCGAGCCCCACGTAATTGATCAGGGTGCTGGCGCGGGAGGGCGCGCTGATCCCATAGATCCGCTGCCCTCGGCGTTTGATTTCATGGAGCAACGCATAGAGGGCTAACTTAGAGTGGATGATCCGATCCCTGAACGCGCGCAGCTGCTGGGTATTGAGCTCCGTGCGTTCCTCGGCTTCGAGCATCGCCATGACGCTCGGCTGCACCTGGTACCGACCGGGTCGAGCGGCGTAGACGCGAATCGATCCGCCGTGGGTGGGAATCCGCTTCGCGTGGATGATCGACAGGCCGTGCATGTCGAAGAGCGATTTAAGGCTCGCGAGGGAATAGTACCGTAGATGCTCATGATAGATCGTGTCGTACTGAAGCGTTTCGACCAAGGACAGGAGATAGTGGGATTCGGAGACAAACACCCCATCGTCACTCAACAACGAAAGGATGCTGTCCACAATGTCGTGGATATCTTCAATGTGCGCGAACACGTTGGTGGCGGTCACCAGTTTCGACGGACCCCGCTCAGCGCGGACTTTGGCCGCAGTCTCTCGATTGAAGAAGGTGATCAGGGTCGGGATCCCGCGCGCATTCGCCAGTTCGCCGACATTGGCCGGCTCAATGCCCTGCACGGGATGATGTGGGGTGAAATTACTCAGCAACGTCCCATCGTTCGAGCCAATATCCGTCACCAGGTCCTCTGGCCCCAGGGTGATGAGCCGTCGGCATTCCTGGTAGAGTTCCGCGAAGTTGTCCCGCAAAATTTTCGTCGTCCCACTGGTATAGGGGTAGTCTGGGGGAAAGAGAATCGTGGGGTCGACGATCAACCCCAGTTGAACGAGCTGGCAGTGAGGACACCGCAACAGATGCGCCGGGTAGCTGGGTTGCTCCTGCGGAGGCCGCCCAATGGGCGGCATGAGATTCACCGGAGGCAGGTAGCCGAGAAACACGATTGGTTCGAGGCCGGGACCGTCACACACCTGGCATCGCTCTACCACGACGCTGGAACCCGTTTGAATGGTCAAGGGCATGGTCATGAGTCGCACCTGAGGGGTTCAGGCGCTGGTGCTGCCTGGGCATGCTCGTCATACCACCGGGCCACGAGAGGCAGGCCATCAGAGAATCGGACGGCGGGACGGAATCCTAATGCCGTCAACCGGCTGATCTCCGGACACCGGCGCAGCGTACTGCCGTGGGCGGGTGTCTGAGGGACGATGCGGACGTCCTTTCCAAAATAGCGTCCCACTTCGATCGCGACCGTCTCGACCGTCATCTCTTCACTCGTGCCGAGATGGTAGATCGCGAGATGTTCGCCGTGCTCCATCACAACCCGCAGCCCATTGACGAAGTCATCGATGTAGAGAAACGAACGGGTCTCCTTCCCGCTGCCCTGGATGGGAAAAGGCACCGGGTTGGTCGGCTCCTGGGCCAAGCGGCGCATCCGCAGCACAAATTGCGGGATCACATGTTCCCAGCCCATATCAGGTCCATACACGTTATGCGGACGGACAATGAGGAGGCGATCCACCCGACCCTTACCGCAATGAATCGCCATCATCTCACTGATGATCTTGCTGGCTGCATAGGAGTAGCGTGGGTTGTACGGATCAGGGATCGACAGCGGCACCGTTTCACTCGTCGGCACCACGTCCGGTGTCTGGTAGACTTCGGAACTGGAGGTGAGGAGGAATTCGCCGACCCCATAGTGGAGGCAGGCATCCAGCACATTGACCATCCCCTTCACACCGACCTCCAGCACCTGATCGGGTTTCGTGTAGAAGAAGGCGGTCCCATTGATCGCCGCGAGATGACAGATGCTCTCGACACCCCGCACGGCCTGAAAGACCGCCTCCCGGTTTCGCACGTCAGCTTCGATGAACTCGACGCCATCCCTCACATCGGCCAATCGCATCGCCGAGCCGCGGCTCTGGTCATCCAAGACCCGTACGCGATGCCCCTCGGTCACGAGGCGTCGGACGAGGGCCGAGCCCAGAAATCCAGCTCCGCCAGTCACCAGATAGGTCTTACGCCCCATCGTCTCCTTCACTCCGATGGCGGCGCGGCAAACCGCTGCAGCTCGATCATGAGCAACGCGGCGAAGACGGCGCCCACCGCGGGCAGCGAATACATCTGGAGGCCCAGCGCCACATCCCGGGCCGGCAGGCCGGTGATCGCCGCCCAGAATCTCATCGGCACCAAGAACCCGCTCATCACGACCGCCGCGACGAAGGCGCCTTTCACCATCCAGCTCAATGCGTACCGGTACCGGAGCACAGAGCCCACGCCCAGCGACAGCGCGGGAAGCACAAAGATGAGATAGTAGGTGTTCGCATGCGGCGCGACCAGGATCATCATGGTCATCAGGAGCGCCCCGTCGAGCTCCAGGGTATCCTGCCGGCGCCGGCGCCAGAGCAGCCATCCCGTTCCCAGCACTACCAGCAGGTGAAGCGACAATCCGATCATCCGCAACAGCGGCGCCTGCCAGACTCGAGGGTCCGGATCAGCGAGATTGCCGAGGGTGAACATCTTATAGAGCACGTTCACGATGGCCTGATTGGCGGGGGCCGCCGGATAGGAAATACTCTGAATGGCTTCATCCGAGATCAGCGTGAACGTGATCGAATGTTCCACTCCCAGCAGCCCCACCGCGACGGCCGCAAACACCCCGACGACCGCGATCGCGCTCCAGAACGCCTTCCGATACCCCTTCATCCAGAGGTACGGAATAAGAACGACCGGCAAATATTTGATCATGGCGGCCAGCCCGATCAGGCCGCCGGCCAGGCGCTGCCGGCCGGCGCGCAACCCCCAGATCCCGACCGTCACCAGAAACAGCTCGAGGATCTCGCTCTCCCGCCCGACCACAGCCGTCAGGAGCGGGAAATAGTTCAGCCAGACCACGGCGATCCAAAACAGCACGATGGCGCGCGGCTCGATGCGCCAGGCCATCCGCAGCCAGAGCCAGCCGGTAACCGCGAGAAGGACGTAGCTGATGCCGAGCCAGATGAGCATCGCCTGCTCCAGCGAAGAGGCGAAGACCAAGGGCAGCGTGATCACATGGAGCGCGGGTCCAAAATTCCAGAGGGTTTTTGGCACGATCCAGGGTTTCGCAAGGACTGGCCAGAGCACCGTCATGCGGTGCAGGAGCGGGCCGGGGAATGCCGAGATGGTGTCGCCGCCAAGAATCTTCAACGCCCCGATCACCCCACTCTGCACGAAATGGACGACCGAATAGACGGCAAGAATTGTGACGGCCACCGGAGGTCCGAATTGCCTGAGCCGGGCACTAGATAGCTTCATGATATCAGGTGAGGACTCCGACAGATGAGGCCGGCGGCTGCGAGACTGTGGCAAAAGCCGCGGCCTGGCGTTCCTGCCGCCACGTCACCGTCCACGCGATAATGAACACCACATAGCCCAGCGTCGGGATCCCATAGTAGAGATAGGCCCGGGAGTTGAGCACGCCGGGAATGACCGACGGCAGCTGATTGATAATCCCCAAGGGGACACCTTGTCCGACCAACAGATAGGAAACAACTCCCGACCAACATGCCGCCGAGTTGAACCGGGAGCCGCGTTGCCACCACAGGCCCGCCAAGAGCAGGTAGCCCGGCAGCAAGAAGACCGCGTAGTAATCCCGCGACATAGGACTCAACAGCAGCATCCCGGCGCTCACGATCGACCATTCAGCCCACAGCCGTTGGGGCGATGCGTCACGGCGGCGCGCCAGTAAGACCGCCAGCCACCCGGCCGCCAGGAAACGCAATACCCACCCCATCCACAGGCCTTCAAGGCGCACCTGATGCAATGGGACATGGAACTCGTTGGGGCGGATCGGATGCCACCACCGCACCGCGACGCCGAGGAGCGACTGATCTTCATACCAATAGAAGGCATTGTCCCCCCGGGGCTGGATCACGGTGCTGAAATACGCTCCCACCGCTTCAAAGCCGAAGACAAGACCACTCACCAGGAGGATTGCCGCCACACTGACCGCCCAAGCCCGCACGAGGCGCCAGCGGCGCGTCCAGATGAAATACAGCGCGAACAACACCGGCAATGGCTTGAGCATTCCGGCCAGTGCCGCCAGGCTGCCAGCCAGCCGGTCGCGGCCGCGCTGCACGGCCAGCATCGCGCCAACCAGCAGCGTCACTTCGGCCATTTCAATTTTGGCCATGGAGACCAAGAGCAGCAGCGGCCGGAAGTTCAGCGCCAATGGCAGCAACAGCCACCACCAGGCGCGGCCCGGAATCCGAGCGGCGGTCGCGGCCATTAACAGCCCCAGGCACACCACCAACAGCGCATGGTTGATCGCCAGCATCACCAGTGCCGCGGTCTGATCATCGAACCACAGCGCCAACGGGCTGTTCACCAGAAAAAAGAACGGCGGATACCAGTACCCGACGTTGAACTGCCCCGTGACCAACCATTCCCGCGTCACGTTCATGAGGAGGAGGTAATCGGAGTAGCTCCGGTAGCCGACGGCGGCGTGGAGAAAATGGGCCACCGTATAGACCCATAGCACGACGACGCCCGATACCAGCAACGGATGTCGTCGCCACCACGCCGTGGCGGTGTCAGCCATTGGCGACCTCATAGATCTTCACATCCTCCTCCACTGCATCAATCGCCACATCCCCCTACCTCTCCTGGGGGATGCTTGCAGGCAACCGGACAGGAGCCTGTGCCACCATCACCAGATAATCACAGGCACCGCTTGACATGGGATAGCATCTCACTTGATCAAAGACAGCCTGGACTATGTGGACGTAGTGTTGCTCAGCTCGAATATGGTCACCCAGATCGAATTGATGAACCAGACTGCCAATAAGATTGTATCTGCTGCGCGTCGGTACATCTTCCCACATGATCAAACGACCTATGCCAGGTTTCAGAACCCGCGCGGCTTCAGTCAAAATGGCTATCGCATCCTGATCTTCAAGGTGGTGGATGACCCCGCTAATCACCACCGCATCAAACGATTGTGATGTAAAATCCAGTGCTCGCCCATCCATGACGAGAAAGCGATGAGTGGGGTGTTTCTTTCTTGCTCGCTTGATATACCCCTGGTTGATATCGATGCCCACATAAGAAGTCGGCCTGAACATGTTGGCGAACACCCCAGTCCCACAACCAAGATCCAGGACATCCCCAATATGCTGCAGTCCCTCTTGCTTCAGCACAATCCGCTCGCCATTAAAACCAGCTTCCAGAATCCAACGCAGCATATCAAATAAAACAGGACGAGCCGCAAGCCTGCTGACGAGGGACTGAAGGAGAAGCTTCATAATCTGTGGAGACTCGGCAGCATCTGTGTGAGATCCCCTCGGTTCAGTCATCCTACGAGTTCATAGATCTTTACATACTCCTCGGTGCCGAGTCCCGGGTCCACATCCGGCCGTTGCCCGCGGAACTCCTGCACCAGCCGACCGGTGTCCCTCACCGCGGTGTAGTATTGCGCGTGGACCGGATACCGCGCGGGGTCGGCCAGGTACTGTTCCACTTCATCGGTGACCACCACATACCGGACGCCCGCCTGACGATGTTTCGCAAAGTCAAGATCATCAGGATCAAAATCCTCCCGCCAGGGGTATGGCAGGGGCCACAGATCATAGGCGGCCGGAAGGGACGGGACATACCGCGCCAACCGCTGCAGGCGAATGCCCTGCCCGATCCCTTTGGCGTGAATCTCTTCGAGCTGCCGATGGATGGACGCCTCGTTGGGCACCAGCGGAACTCCGGCCGCCACGGCCACCGGCGTCCCCGAAGGCACATGGCGCTGGATCCATGCGCAGGCTCGAACCGACACCGGCGTCTGAGCCACCTGACGGTCAAACCGGACAATCGCCTGAACCGGCAGAGCCACCAACAGGGCCCATCCCGCTGTCATCGCCGTCACGCGGAGAGGGCCCGCCCGAAGCCGGTCGGCGAGCGCGACGCACCAGCGAGCCGCCACGAGCAGCAACATGGGCACGATGTAGATGAAATACCGCGGCTTGATGATGTCCCAGGTCCCCACATAGCCGATGAAGGTCAGCACCAGACCTGCCAGCCAGAGGTCTTCGGGCCGGCGTTTCCAGAGGGCGTACGCCAGCCCGATGAGCGAGACGACCGTCAGCGGCGCTCCAATCGCGCTGGGCAGCACCGATGTGAGGAGGAACCAGTGTCCAGATCCCTGGGCCCGGTACGACGCGAAATGGTACTCGGAGGTCATGAGTTCCCATCGGAGTTTCTGGACGGAGGCCAGGAACGCCTTCCCATCCAGCAGCGCATAGGGACACCCGAGGAAGAACCCGACGATGATGAGCCCCATCCCGGCCACCAGCTTCGGGGCGAACAGCCGCTCCCGCCACGGGGCTCCTGCGCGGGACGTCCGGATCAGGTGCGCCAACCCCAGCACCACGCCGAGCCAAGCGGCGTTGTATTTCGTCGCCGTCGCCAGCCCGATGAGCAGTCCGGCGAGCCCATAGTGCCACAGCCGTCCCTCCTGGAGCACGCGGACGACCGTCCCAAGCGCCAGGAAGGCAAGCACCATCATCGGAATGTCGGTGTTGGCGTAGTGCGCCGCCGTCACATGCAGCACCGACACGCTGAGAAACGCCGTCGCCAGCAGCGCGATCGCCGTCCGGTGATAGAGCTGATGGGCCAGCCGGAAGAACAGCCAGAGTCCCAGCAGCCCCAACCCCAGCACGAAGATCCGACCGATGAGAAAGAACAGCGTCGGGTCCGTGAAAAACAGCCGCTCAAAATCCGCCACGGACGCAAACACGCCGGCCGCACGGCCGATCATGAACGTCGCCCCATAGAGCCCGAACAGCACATAGGCGAAGAACGGCGGATGCAGAAAGTAGTGCGGGTTGAGGTCGCCGGTGCCGAACTTCACCGCGTAGAACACCTGCTCTTCTTCGGTCGCGAACCGGCTGAACGGCAGATCGGCCCGCATGCCGTAGGCCGCGGCCGCGGCGAAGAGGCCCAGCATGCCCGCCAGCGCCCATCGTTGCGCGTGCATCATCCGCCGTTGCCCATCCGCAGTTCGCGCCAGAGGAATTTCAGAAAGACGATCCCCGTCGGCAGCGACTTCGCCGTGCTCATGCCGCCGATCCGGTCGCTTTCCTGCGTGGGCAGTTCGACGACGCGCATCCGCTGTTTCATCGCGCGGATCGACATCTGGTACTCGACCACGAAGCCGTCGGCGTCGATACCCATCCCTTCAAATGCCGCCTTCGTCACCCCGCGGTAGCCGTTGATCGTGTCGGTGACGTACGGACCGCGGTTCCACAACCGGTTGGCGATCCAAGTGAAGGCGCGGTTGGCCCAGGCCCGCAGGGGCAACCGCTTGTCGTCTTCTTCATTGCGGCTGCCGGGCAGGAAGCGCGAGGCGATGGCCATGTCGTAGCCCTCCTCCAGCTTCGCAAAGAGCCGCACAATGTCGTTCGGGTCTTCGTTCCCATCGGGGCTGAAGAAGACGAGGTGCTCCCCCTGCGCCGTCGCGACGCCGATTTGAAACGCCTGGCCGCGCCCGCGCCGGCTCTGCCCGACGACGCTGATCCCTCGGCGGGCCAGAAACTCCACCGTGCCGTCGGTGGACCCGCCGTCCACCGCGAAACATTCATCCACTTCAGCAAGCGGCAACCGGTCGAGCAGCACCTTTAGCCCGCTGATCTCGTTCAGGGTGAGCAAAATGAGAGAGCGTTTAGCGACGCGCCGTGGAGCTGAGACAGTGGGATTCATACCATGCTAATGTGTGGGTCAGTCCTTCTTCCAATGAGATCGCGGCGGTGTAGCCGATGAGCCGCTTGGCTTTCGTCGTATTGCACTGGCGCCGAGGCTGGCCCGATGGCCTTGACGGATCGAACTGAATGGTCACGCGCTTGCCGGAGAGCCGGACGATCATCTCCGCCAGGTCGCGGATGCTCACCTCTTCATCCGTCCCCAGGTTCACGGGGTCTGGCTGTGGGTATTGCTCGACCAGCTCCATGAGCCCCCGCGCCAGATCCGTGACGTAGACGAAGCTGCGGCTCGCCGTGCCGTCGCCCCACACGGTCAGGGGGTTCTCCCCGTCCATGAGCCGGTGGATCAGTGAGGCGATCACGTGGGCGTCCGGCGACTCGAAGTGATCGCGCGGGCCGTAGGCGTTGTAGGGTCGGGCAATCGCGATGCGCATCCCGAATTCCTCGGCATACGTCTGCGCCAAGAGCTCCACCACGCGCTTGGCCCAGCCGTACCCGAAGTTCGTCGGCTCCGGATCGTCGCGAAAGCCTTCGGTCTCCGGCGTGGGAATGGTGCAGGCACGCGGATAGACGCAGGCGCTGCTGACCATCAGCACGCGCTCGGCCTTGGCTTCGCGGGATGCCTCCAGCACGTTGAGCGCCAGTTGCACGTTGTCCCGCAGCATCATCGCCGGATGCGCCTGGTTGAACCGCACGCCCGACACCTTCGCGGCCAGGTGCAGCACAATCTCCTGATTCTGCAGCGCCCGGCGGCACGGCTCCGCCTGCATGAGATCCACATCCTCAAACTGGATCCGGCTCCAGACCGCCTCCAGATTTCGCCGCGGCATGGCTCCCGGATGATTCAGCACCGTCACGCGCGCCCCGTGCGCGACCAGCCGCTCCACCAGGTGCGAGCCGACAAATCCCCCGCCCCCGGTCACGAGAACCCGTTTACCAGACCAGAACGTCATGCGCGGTTCACCCCTTGATTCCCGCGACGTCCGCGGGCGAGACGATGCCTTTCACTGCAGCCATGTCGGCATCGACCATCAAACGCACCAGCTCCGTAAACGTCGTCTTGGGCGCCCATCCGAGCTTTCGCTTGGCCTTGGAGGAATCCCCCAGCAAGAGGTCGACCTCATTGGGTCGGAAGTAGCGGGAGTCCACCTCGACGTAGGCTTTCCAGTCGAGCCCCTGATACGAGAAGGCCTCCTCCAAGAATTCTCTCACGCTGTGGGACTCGCCCGTGGCCACCACGTAGTCATCCGGCTCATCCTGTTGCAGCATGCGCCACATCGCCTCGACGTACTCCTTTGCGTAGCCCCAGTCGCGTTTGGTATCGAGATTGCCCAGGTAGATCTTCGACTGCCGTCCAGCCAGAATGTTGGCCAACCCCCACGTGATTTTCCGCGTGACGAACGTCAGGCCCCGTCGGGGTGACTCATGGTTGAACAGGATGCCGTTGCACGCGAAGATCCGATAGCTCTCTCGATAGTTCACCGTCGTCCAATAGCTGAACACTTTCGCCGTCCCATAGGGACTGCAGGGACAAAACGGCGTGGTCTCCCGCTGAGGCGCCTCCAGGGCCCGTCCGAACATCTCGCTGCTCGACGCTTGGTAGAATTTCGTCTTGAGGCCGCTCTCTCGAATGGCGTCGAGCAGGCGTAGCGTCCCCAGGGCGACCACATTGGCTGTGTATTCCGGCATGTCGAAGCTCACCCGCACGTGGCTCTGGGCGCCGAGGTTGTACACCTCGTCCGGGTGGATCGTCTTCATCAACTGGTTGACGCCGCTGGAATCGCTCAAGTCCCCGTAGTGCAAGATGAGCCGGCGGTTGGATTCGTGCGGATCCTGAAAGATGTGGCTGATGCGCTGCGTGTTGATGGAGCTGGAGCGCCGGATAATGCCGTGCACCTCATAGCCTTTCTCCAGCAACAGCTCCGCGAGGTAACTCCCGTCTTGTCCGGTAATGCCAGTGATCAGGGCGCGTTTGGGCATGGGCTCCTCAATAGGTCACACGGTGAAAGACGTCCACGAGATAGGCCACGTCGTCCGGCGTCAGCCGCTGGTGACAGCCGATGTAGAACCCGCAGGCGTTGATCCGTCTGGCATTGGGAAACCGGTCCTCCACGTCGCCGAGGATCCGGCGGACAATGGGCTGATTCGTCAGCGGCATCATGTCACGCGTTTCCACGCCCCAGTCGTTGAGGTGGCGCACCAGCCGGATCTTCAGCTCGGGGGTCGCGCAGACGATTGGAAACATCATGAAGGTGTTGTTCGCGGGATCCGGTAATTGCAGCGCCGGCAGATCGCGCAAGCCTTCGATGAGGACGCGGGCGTTGGCGACCCGGCACTGCAGGATCTGCTCGATGCGCTCCATCTGCCCGAGGCCAAGCGCGGCATTGAGGTCGCCCAGCTTGAACGAAAATCCCACGTCGTTGAACGTAAAGCGGATCGAGTCGTCCAAGGCGTCCACGCGCAGGCCGGCGTAGAGGTCCGAGCCGCACGCCCGACCGTGGTTGCACAACCGCTTGACGTCCTCATTCAATTCCGGGCGGTTGGTCAGCACCATCCCGCCGACGGCCGTCGTGATCGTGTGGGCCACATAGAAGCTGAGACACACCAGATCCCCATAGCCGATCCCTGGCGCGCCGAGGCTCTCGCAGGCGTCTTCCACGACCGGCACGGATTGCGGCGGTATCTGCACCGACTTGCCGAACATGTGCACGGGTATCGCCACGTCGTAGCGCGCGGACGGCTCCAACAGGCCCAGATTAATGTTGTACGTCTTCGGATCAACATCGCACAGCACCACCTCCAGCCCTGCGTTCCAGATCGCATGGAGGGTCGAGATATAGGTGATCGCCGGCGCCAGCACCAGGCGAACCTTGGGGTGGCGCAGCTTCAGCGCTTCCAGGGACAGGTGCAGCGCCGATTGCCCGCTGTTGCAGAACGTCCCGAAGCGCATCTGGTGGAAGACGGCCACCCTCTCCTCGAACTGCTGGGTCTTTTCCCCTGGGGAAATCTTGCCGGAGCGCAAGCAGTCGGTCACCAACTCGATCTCGCGCGGCGTGATGTCCGCCACCCCCAACGAGATGAACCGCCGGGCGGATGAGAGTGTGGCGTGTGAGGTCTGTGCCATGTCGTCTGTCTTACTTTGCCGCCAGCGCCACAGAGGGGGCTGCCACCGACGCGCGGGGCGCCGCCCCTCGAACCTGCTGCCAGTCCTGCGGCGTCACGATCCGCAGCACCCACAGCAGGACGACATAGCCTAACAGCCAGACGCCGCGGGCGGCTGCCGGCAACGGGACGCCCCGCGCCATGCCATAGAGCACCGCCGCTGCCCCCACTGTCAGGGCCACCTGGCCGGCCCGCACCGGCATCGGATACCGCCGCTGCGCGGCGACCCATGTGGCGGCAGCAGCCAGCGCGTAGGCGGCGATCGTCGCCCAGGCCGCGCCCCACATGCCCCACCGCGGAATCGTCCACCAATTCAACGCCGCGTTGAGCAGGGCCGCGCTGCCCAGCACGACCGGCTGCACCCACACGTCGCGCGTCACCAGCAATCCGGAGAGCATGAAACTGTAGACGGCGTAGCTCAGGCAGGCCAGCACGATCAACGGGACGATGCCGGCGCCCACCCCATACGTGTTGGGAGCCAGCACGGCCATCAGCTCGCCCGCCCAGAGACTGATCGCCAGCCCCAGCAGGCACAACCCGGCCAAGGCGTAGCGGAAGACCGTCGCAAACGCCTGCGGAGCGTGCGGCGCGCGCGCGATCGAGAACATCAACGGGATCCAGGCCACCATGAACGCCTTCACCGCCAGCAGCGGGATTTGTCCGAGCTTGTAGCCAACGGTGTAGACGGCCACCTGCTCCAGCGTCGCCAACAGGCCGAGGAAGTAACGGTCCGAGCAATCGATCACCCACGTGAACAGCAGCGCCGGGAAAAACGGCATCCCGAAGGCCAGCATCGCCTTCAGCTCGCTCCAGGACGCCTGCGGGGAATAGTCGCGCCGGTTCAGCCACGCCGCCAGCCCGAGGATGCCCAGCCCTGCCAGCAACTGGCCCTCGAACACGCCGGCCAGTCCGCGCTGGCGCAGCACCACGAGCTCGTACGTCGCAGCGATCAGCGCCAGGCTGCGCAGCGCTGAGACGGCCGCGAACGCCCGCACGCGGCCGCGCAGGCGCAGGGCGGCGATCGGCACGTCGGCCCAGGACGTCACCAACGTGCTCAGCAGCATCAGCGGCACCGCCCCGCCCGCCACATGGGCCTGCCACGCAGCCGGCACAAGCCGCGGCGCCAGCCACAGCCACACGATCGTCCAGAGCGCCGCGTGCCCGGCGAGGAATCCCCACGCCGTGGACACCACCGCCTGCCGCCGTTGCACCTGGTCGGCGTCATGCTCGAAGTACCGCCGGAAGAGCGCATTGATCATGCCCAGATCGTAGAGGAACGCCAGCACGCCTGAGGTCACCAGGAGCAGCGCCAGCACGCCGAACGCCTCGGCTGAGAGATGCCGCGTGTAGAGCGGCAACAGCAGCAGGTTGGTCAGCGGCATCAACCCCACGGCGATGCCGTAGACGAGCGTATGCGTCGCAGCCTTCTGGAGCACCTTCGTAGTCTCAGATGATGCGGATGAGATCATCGCCATTGCCTGACGTAGAGCTCCAGGTACACTTTCGCGATCTTCCTTGAGTCATAGTAGGTTTCGATGTACGTCCGCCCGCGCGCGCCCAGCGATTGGCGCAGCTGTGGATTGGTGACCAGCTCGCGCAGGCGGTCGGTCAGCGTCTCCGGGTTCGCGTTCACGATGGGGTTGCCGGGCGGCACCAGTTTGTAGGCGTCGTCGTGGAGGAAGCAGACGGCGGGCTTGCCCATGGCCATCGCTTCAATTGAGACGTTGCCGTGAAATCCCGAGAGGAGCTGCTCAATCACCACGTCCACCTGCTGGTAGTAGTACGGCATGGCGTCGTTGGGCACGCGGTCCAAAAATACCAGCTCCACCGGCAAGCCCTCCGCTTTCAGGTGATCGATGGCCGCGCGCACCACGCTGGTGCCTTTCCAATCGCCGCGCGTGTCCCACGTCTGGAACGGATGGAGAATCCGCACGGTTGACGACGGGGGCAGCCGGTGCTCCGGTGGAATCTCGGCGGCGGGCTTCCAGCGCTCCAGGTCGATCGCGATCGGAATGAACAGCGCATCCGGGACGTTGCGCAGCACTTCCAGGCCGCTGTAGACCCGGAAGTCGGCGTAGCGCAGGTGCAGGAGGTTGTCCCGCAGCTTGCGCGAGTTGGCGTAAAAGCGGATGTCCCGCTTGACCGCGCCGTAGCGCTCCCACAACAGCGCCGGGCTCTGCAGTTTGACGTCGAAGCCCCAGTACTGGAACACCACGACTTTGCGGAACAGCCGCAGCAGCCTGAGATCCCAATCGCCGTGGCTGCCTAGGAACGATTCGGAATGGAAATGGAACACGTCGTAGCGACACAGCGCCAAGACGAAAAACCGCACGAAGCGCCAGACGCAGACCAGCGTGCGCCACCACTGCGACGGGTGGAGCGAGAGCGAATCCCGTTTGAAGTCCAGGTCGATGTCGCAGTCGGTCGTCGGATAGCCGGCCTGCGCGCTGAACGCCATCACCTCGCTGACGTGGCCCAAGGCGCGCTGGGCCCGCGAGACGGTCCACTGCTGATGCGTCACGATGGCCGGCGCGTGCAGAATGCGCAGTCGGCGGTCGGGGGCAAAGCGCCGGGGGCCGCGGATGTTGTACCACGGCACCTCCAGTGTGGCGTGATCGGTCGGCATTGGCCACAGGCCGTCGGCTGGGGCGGTGTCCGGTGGTGTGGTGGCGATGGTGGTCTCAGACATCGGCGAGTGCTGGTTTGCGTTTTACGGTCCGCGCGGGCCTGCCCCACGCAGAGGTGTGATCCGGCACGTCGTGCAGCACCAGGCTGCCGGCGCCGATCGTCGCGTATTCGCCGATGGTGCACTTGGCGATCATGCTCCCCATGCCGATGAAGGCATGGGCGCGGATCTTCACGTAGCCGGCAGTCATCACGCCGGTGGTAATGTAGACGTCCTCGTCAATCTCGTTGTCATGTTCGAGAATCACGCCGCTCCAGAGCACCCCGTAGTCGCCGATGCGCGTGCCGGCGTTGACGACGGAGCCGGCGCTGATGAACACCCCGCGGCCCAGGCGCACGTCCGGATTGACCATCGCGCTCGCATGGACCGCCGAGGCCCACTCGCAACCGCTCTCGTTGATCAACGCGATCAGCTCCTGCCGATCCTGAAAGAAGCGGTAGCCCACCCCCAGCGCCACATGGCTGATGCGGTGGCGTCGGATGATGGACGGCAGATCGCGGCAGCGTCCAAAAATCGGCCGCCCGCAAAAGTCGTCTCGGCGGCCGTCATCGAGGAACCCGACGACCGTCTTGGCCAATCCGTGCGAGGCCAGCGCCCCGTAGAACGCCCGGCCCAACCCTGCTGCTCCAAGAATCGCGATACGTGACGGCTTCATGGAACAGCGACCCGAGACCGTCGCCAAGCCACCAGACCGGCTGCAGCGAACAGGAGATAGAGTGGAATCACAGGGACTGTCTGGCGCCCATAGCCAAAGAGCAGCGCATGGACGCCGTTGAAGTACACGATGGCCAGACCCAGGGGCCACCACGCCCGCCATCGGTGCCGCTGCCGCCACATCCCAATGCCCGCCAACACCAGCAACGGATAGGCCAAGAGACGAATCACTCCGCGGACGGCGGAGAGCCCCGCCTGACCGTACGGCCGGCGTGCGGCCCACTCAACCACCCGGGGGTGATTGAGCGCAGGCAGGTAGCTGAAGGCCGTCAACTTGATCCACTCCACCGGGGTCTGCAGCAGGTATCTGACCGGGTGACGCCGGATGAGTCGCCAGGCCTCTTGTCCCATGACATGGTCGGCTTCCACCTGACTCAACCCGTCTGCCATCAGGCGCCGGCGCCGCTCAAGGGCCAGATGAGAATCGCGCAGCACCACCTCCTGAGGACTCTCCGAGGCTGACGGAAACACCGCCTGCCCGAGATACTCTGAAAAGTTATAGAGGCCGGCCTGAAGGATCTGTTGAGGAGTATCGTGCACTTTATTCGCCCGCATCCAGAGGATCAAGTCGCCGCGGAGGCTGACCTGCGGAATCTGAAACACCCGCTGGTTGCGCAGGATCCACGGGGCGACCGCCAGGCCGCAGCCGGCGAGCAGAACAACTCCCCGGATCATCCGATGCCGCAGAGGACGTCCCTGAGCGCGAACCGCGATGACGCCGACCACCGCCAGGAGCGCCAACGGCCCCATCACAGCTTTGCACAAGACGGCGCCCCCCAAGACGGCGCCCGCGAGGGCCCACCAGAACAGGCGGGACCGGTGCCAGGCGAGACACAGCCCCCCGACCGCTGCCATCAGCAACGCGGTCGCCAGTGTTTCGGTCAAGAGACAGGTTGGATAGTTCGCCAGCGTTGGAAAACAGGCCGTCGCCACTCCTGCCCACCACCCCACCGCTTCGTGAAACAGCCACCGCCCCATGAAGTACGTCATCACGCTGGTCACCGCAAACAAGGGGATTTGGAACCACGGCACCAGATCGGGACGATGGCCGATGGTCCGGTATAGGATCGCCAACCAGGCAGGATAGAGGGGTTCCCGAAACATCGTCGGGGTAAACGGGGCGCTCGTCTCCAACGAAAACCCGCGTCCCAGCGCGAGATTCCACCCCAAGGCATCGTACTGGAGCGCATCGCCATCAGCGCCCAGAGGCTGGTGACCCGCCAGGACGAACGCGGCGCTCGTCAGGGTGGCCAGGAGCACGACCAACAGCCACGTTCGATTCGAACTCATTGAACGCCCGATTCCACCGGGCTCGGCTCCGAAGTCAGACCGTCCACAACGTCCGGCGTCGGGATCGGAATCACGAACCGTCCTCCCCGCCGCGCAAACGGCTGCATCTGGCGGATGATTTCTTCCTTGAAGTTCCACGCCAGGATGAGCAGATGCGTGGCCGGGCTCGCGAGCCAGTGCTCCACCGGTTTCACCGGCAGATGCGTCCCTGGCGTGTAGCGGCCCTGTTTGAGCGGGCTGCGGTCAAGGATGCATTCCAATGAGGCAGCCACCGACGGACAATAGTTGAGCAGCGTATTCGCCTTCGCCGCGGCCCCATAGCCCATGAGCCGAGCGCCGCCCTTCTGTAATTCCCCTATCCAGTTGGTGAAATCGTCCCGCCACCTGCGGACCGATGCGCCAAACTGCGTCAACGTCTGGGGCGACGTCAGCGCCAGTCGCCGCTCTTCCTCGAGCAACTGTTCCAGACGGGGCGACCGGATGATCCCCCGCCGCGGCCGGCGCACGTAAAACAGGATCGATCCCCCATGGAGCGTGATGCGTTCGGCATCGACCAGGTCCAGTCCGTGATCCCGGCATAGCCGTACCAGAGGCGCCAGCGAGAAATACGAGAGGTGCTCATGATAGATCGTGTCAAACTCCATCTGCGAGAGAAGCGAGCCCAGATACGGCATTTCGATCACGAAGACCCCGTCATCGTCCAGCAGGGCGTTGACCCCCTCCAGAAAATCATGCAGATTGTTGACGTGGGCAAAGACGTGCCGCGCAAGGATCCCGGCGGCGCGGCCGTGGGCCGCGGCCACCTGCTCCGCCGTGGCCGCGTTGAAGAATTCCGTAATCGTCGGCACGCCGTCAGCTTCGGCCATGGCGGCGATGTTGCGGGCGGGCTCCACCCCGAGCACGCGCATCCCAGTGCGTTGAAACGACCTCAACACTGTCCCGTCATTGCTGGCCACCTCGACCAAGCAGTCTGTCGGCTTCCACCCGTAGCGTCGCACAAGCGCCTCCGCCAGCCAGTCGGCATGGGCCCTCACGGCTTCCGATGTGGAGGAGACATAGAGGTAGTTCCGATAGAGCTGCTCCGCCGGGACCACATGATTCAGCTGCACCAAGCCACAGGTCGGACACGCCGTCACCGCCAACGGATAGGAGGCCTCGCTGGCGGCATCCTCCAGTGAGGAGAGAAACGCATTCGCCAATGGCATCGCGCCCAAGTCCAAAAATGGGGCAGGCAGCACGCTCCCGCAGACGCGACAGTGGGTATGGGTCGGCATCTTAGTCGGCAGGATTGAGGGCCAAGACCGTCTGGCGCTGTTCTTCTTCCGTCATCCGCAACGGCGGCAACGCCGCCGATCCATAGGGCTTGTGGAGCCAGGGAGGGCGCTTGAACGTCGCCCAGATCTCCTTCCAGCTGCAATCAAGCAGCCCGAGAATCGGAACGGATGAGCTTTCCTTGTTGTAGCGGACCGGGACCGGGATCTCGGCGACTCGAAATCCCTTCATCACGCAGTCCATGAGAAGGTCGTTCGCAAACGCGTGGGTATCCGGGTACGTTTGAAACGGCACCTGCGCGAGCGCCTCGGCTCGAAACGCTCTCAACCCGCAATGCCACTCGCCCAGGTTCATCCCAAACCACATGTTTTCAAACATCGTCAGGAGGCGATTCCCGAGATAGCGGTACCAATGCATCCCGCCGGCCAGCGCTTCGTCGCGGCTACGCATGCGATTGCCCTGCATCACATCAAAATAGCCACGGGCGATATACGCCACCAGGATATCCACCAGCCCCGGCTCATACTGATAGTCGCCGTGCAACTCCACGACGATGTCGGCCCCGTGGTTGAGGGCGTGGCGGAAGAGCCGTTTGAGGTTGCCGCCGTAGCCGTAGTTCTTGTCATGACGCATCACGTCGAGACCCAGTCGCGTTGCCAATTCAAATGTTCCGTCCGTGCTCTGATTATCTCCGATGATCACGTGTTGGCGCAGCGACTCAGGCAGCCCGAGGTAGGTTTTTTCAAGCGTCTGCATGGCATTAAAGACTGGCATGACGATGACCACCTTCATGAAGCCTCCCTGGTCAGTGTAGTGAGGAGCGTATCGCGATGCCACACGATGCTCTTTCTCACTGCTGTGCCGAGATCGATCGTTTGTTGGAGTTGCAGTTCCGATTGAGCGCGACGCGTTGATGGCACGTACCGTTCAGGCGGCTGTCCCTCCTTGGGAGCCTGCGCGATCCGCACCGCTGGCGGCGGCTCAAACATCCCGGCCACCACATGAGCCAACTCCGCAATGGTCAGGGCCTGTTCCGATCCGACGTTATACGGATGACAGGAACGTCCTTGGAACAGGATGCGCCACAACCAGATGGCCAGATCTGCCGCATAGAGATACGAGCGATAGGGAGTGCCGTCGCCGCGGACATGAATCGGTCCTCCGTTGAGTCCATCGCGGATAAAATTTCCGATGGCAAACTGCGCATCGAGCGGCTGGTAGGGACCCAGGAACGAAAAACACCGGGCCAGCTTGGTTTGGATCCCACAGGTGTGCGCGTAGAGGCTGCAGAGCAGTTCCGCAGCTCGTTTCCCTTCTGCATAGGCCGAGCGGCTATCCGCAGGGTCTGGAGCGCCGCGATAATCTTCAGGGAGGTGGGTCATGCCTGGAATCGGTGGTGCGTAGACGGCGCCTGAACTGATCAACAACAGATGGGTGGCGCCACACGCCTGCGCGAACTCAAGCGTATGACGGGTCCCCTCGACGATGGTCTCCATCATCAGCAGAGGGGTTTGCTCAGTGACGGTGGTACTCGACGAGGCTGCGCCATGGATGATGAAGGGAAAACGGCCCTCAGGAAACGCAAAGGATCTCACGTCCCCTGGATGAAAACGGACCGAGGGATGATGCGCCAGGTGGGGGGCCTTGGCACGAAACGCCTCCAGATTTCGCGTGAGGACAAGCACCGACGCATCGAGCCCAAGATGATCATTCGCCCAGACCAGGCTTTCAAGCAGCCAGCACCCAAAAAACCCCGTCCCTCCAGTGAGGAAGATCCGTTGTCCTCGAAGCCCCTCCCATACGCTTCCCGTGTGCCGAAGAATATGGTCCAGGTCTTCAACTAACTGAGGTTGCTGTGCGACCATGCCACTGCGAACTATTCCACGATCATCGGTTCGGGGAGCGGGACGATGAACCGGTGTTTGTACGCCAGTTTCTCGCGGAAGAACCGCATGATCTCTTCCTTGAAGTTCCACGCGCCGATCATGACGTACTCCGGATTCCGCCCCATGAGGACCTCCGGGGACACGACTGGAATGCGCACCCCGGGACACAGCAACCCCTGCTTGCGGGGATTGCTGTCGCCAATGACCGGGATGAGGTCTTCGCCCACCTGACAATAGTTCAGCATGGTCATGCACTTGGCGGCCGCCCCATAGCCCGCCACGAGCTTGCCGCTGGCCGCGCAATCCCGCAGGATCCGTGTGAACGCCGCCCGTTGAGCTTTCACCGCGTTGGCAAACCGCTGCCACCCTTCAGGCTGGTTGAGGCCGATCAGCTGTTCGAATTCTATGAAGCCGTGATCGTCTCGTGGCGCTGAATGTTCGGCGTGCCTGATCTCGCACAACATGGAGCCCCCATTCATCGGCGAGAACGCCACCTCGGTTATTTTCATCCCGTAGCGCTCCAGCAGCTTCGACAGAGAATAGATCGTCAAATACGACACATGCTCATGGAAAATGGTGTCGTACTGCACGTCGGCTCTCAGGAAGTACGCATAGGGCCCTTCCACAATGAAGACCCCTTGAGGCGCCAGCAACTGCTTGACCCCCTTCACCAGGTCTTGAAGCTCGCTTGAATGTCCCAGCACATTGCGGGCGACGATGACATCGGCGCGGCCTCGCTGGGCGCAGATCCGGCCAGCCACCGCCGTGCCGAAAAAGTCCCGAATGGAGGGGAGCCCGCGCGCATCAGCTTCTTGAGCGAGGTTGGAGGGATCGACGCCGAGGATCTCAAAGCCCTGCTCGCGATAGTGCTGGAGGAAAAAACCGTCATTGCTGGCCACTTCGACAAGGAACGGTGCGCCGCGCGCTCGACCGTACCGTTGCTTGAGCCGTTGCGCGAACCACTGGGCGTATGTCTTGGCGGTGGCTGAGGTGCCCGTCACCCAGACATAGGAGCTGAAGAGTTGTTCCCGCGGGACATTGGTTCGAAGCTGAATCAGCCGGCACGACTGGCACATGACCAGCGTCAGATCATGCGTGAGACGATCCTCCGTGGCCGCTTGACTGCTCACAAACGCATTCGCGAGCGGCAGGCGGCCCATGTCTAATAACGTCGCCGCCTCCGGGCTGTCACACGCCCGACAGGCAAACACGGCATCGTTCATGTGGCCGCCCCCTCCAACGCTTCTTGTGGTTGAGCCCAGGCAATCGCTTGTTCCCTGGCCTCCTGGACAAAGGTGGCAATCTGCTGGATCGTCCACGGATAGTGATCGGCGTGAGGCTGCGCGTAAAAATGGCGATACCACTCGACCGTGGCCTCCAGGGTACGCTCGATCGTCCACGTAGAGCGCCAGTGAAGATGATGAAACGCCTTGCTGCAATCCAGACGCAGCAGGATGGATTCGGCTTCCGATGGATCGCGCTCCACCACAAGCCGGGTGGACGGGGCCGGCCATGTGGCCAAGATGGTCTTGACCAGGGCCTGCACCGTGACTGGCCGATCTTCCGTTGGTCCAAAGTTCCATGAGGTGCGATACGGTGCCTCCTTGGTCGCCAATAACGCGGCCAACCAGAGATAGCCGCTCACCGGCTCCAGGACATGTTGCCATGGCCGCGTCGCATCCGGATGGCGAATGATGAGATCCCGCCGTTCCACAATGGCCCGAATGCTGTCCGGCACAATGCGATGGAGCGCCCAATCCCCCCCGCCAATGACATTCCCGGCACGCGCTGAGGCAAGGGCCAGGTCACGCGGAGGAACGACCGATTGCTGAAACCGTGCGTCTTGGTAGGCGGCAATGGCTAATTCCGCGCAGGCTTTGCTGGCACTATACGCATCATATCCCCCGAGGGTGTCAGTTTCACGGTAGCCCCAGGGCCACCCCACATTTTGGTAACACTTGTCGCTGGTGATCAACACCGCAGCCTGCACCGAGTCCACCGCCCGAATCGCCTCAAGCACATTGACCGTCCCCATCAGGTTGGTTTCAAAGGTGAGGTGGGGCTCCGCAAAGGAACGACGAACCAAGGATTGCGCCGCGAGATGGAACACGATCTGAGGACGGTATTGTTGGAGGCTGCTCTGCAGGCGGTCGAAATCTCGAATATCGGCTTGGAGATGCGTGATCCGCTCTGCGAGCCGGCACGCCTCAAACACACTCGGCTTCGTCGGTGGTTCCAGCGCATAGCCGACGACCTGGGCCCCGAGCTCTGTCAGCCAGGTGGCCAACCACGACCCCTTGAAGCCGCTGTGGCCGGTCACAAAGACCACCTTGCCTCGGTAGAAATCCCCAAAAGGCTTCGGCGGTGGCTGCTGGCGATCAGTGCGATCGTCCATCCTTACTTGGGTTGGGTCACGAACCGCTGCGTCTTCTGCATGTTCCCTTTTCGAACCCGAGGCGAAGGCTGGCGCGCGACCAGAGCCCATGGAGCCTGACGACGGTCCCACAGCTCGTTCAGCAACAGGTAATCGCGGTAGGTATCCATGCACTGCCAGTAGCCATGATGGCGGTACGCCATGAGTTGATTGTCTCGAGCCAATCGTTTGAGAGGGTCTCGTTCAAGAATGCAGTCATCATCGGCCTTCAGGTACTGGAACAACTCGCGCTGGAAGACAAAGAACCCCCCGTTAATGTATCGCTCGTCATGTGTCTCTGGCTTTTCCATGAACTGAATGACCTGCTGGCCATCGAGCGCCAGTTCACCAAACCGGCTGACACCCGGATGAACACTGGTCACGGTGCCAAGGCGGCCGTGTTGCCGGTGGAAGCGCAACAGTGCGGAGAAGTCAATATCCGCCACACCATCACCGTAGGTCAACATGAAGGTTTCTCCTTCGAGGTATGGCTCGATCCGCTTCACCCGGGCACCCGTCATGGTCTTCTCCCCCGTCTCCACGAACGTGAGAATCCAATTCCGCTCATGGTAGGGGCTGTGATACTGAATGGTTTGTTGGCCATCCGACCCCAGCTTGAGCGTGAAGTCGCTCGTTCTGGTCCGGTAGTGCAGAAAGTAGTCTTTGATCATCTCCCCCTTATAGCCAAGACAGAGCACAAAATCGTGAAAGCCGTAGGCGGCATAGCGGTTCATGATGTGCCACAGGATCGGACGGCCCCCGATCGGCACCATGGGTTTGGGACGATATTCCGTTTCTTCGCGTAGCCGCGTCCCCAGCCCTCCGCACAAGATCACGACCTTCATGAAGACACCGCCAGCTGTTGGAACCAGGCGATCGTCCGACCAAGACCTTCCTCAAGCCCCACGCGGGGCTGCCAGCCGAGGGACGCCTTGGCCCTGGCCAGATCCGGGCAGCGCTGCTTGGGATCATCCACCGGTAGGGACCGGAATTCGATGCGGCTGGCCGTGCCGTTGAAATGACCCAGGATCTTCTTCGCGATCTCGAGGATGGACCGCTCATCCGGATTGCCGAGGTTGACAGGCTCGTGCACATCCGAGTTCATGAGGCGCCAGATCCCTTCGATCAAGTCATCAATGTAGCAGAAGCTGCGGGTCTGGGCGCCGTCGCCATACACGGTCAGGGGTTCGCCGCGCAGCGCCTGCCCGATGAAGGTTGGGACCGCCCGCCCGTCATCCATCCGCATCCGGGGGCCGTAGCAATTAAAGATCCTCGCGATCCGGGTGTCTAAGCGATGCTCATGGTGGTAGGCCATCGTCAGGGCTTCGGCGAACCGCTTCGATTCGTCGTACACGCCCCGCGGTCCAACCGGATTGACGTGGCCCCAATAACTCTCGGGTTGGGGATGGACCTGGGGATCCCCGTAGACTTCCGAGGTGGAAGCCAGGAGAAATTTGGCGTGGTTGGCCTTGGCGATGCCCAGGGCATGGAGCGTGCCAAGCGATCCCACCTTCAAGGTTTGGATGGGGTACTTCAGGTAATCAACCGGGCTGGCCGGAGAGGCGAAGTGCAGCACGTAATCGATGGGCCCTGCGGGCTCAAGCGGTGTACTGATATCGTGCTGGATCAACGTGAATCGGGCGTTCCCCTTGAGGTGCGCGACATTGTCGGCTTTCCCGGTGAGGAGATTATCCACACACAGCACCTCGCACCCTTCGGCGATGAGCCGGTCGCACAGGTGCGATCCGAGAAATCCCGCCCCGCCCGTGATCAGCGCTCTCATCCCCCCACCCGTGTCCCTGCTTCGCCGGCCGGCCCAGGGACCGCCTGCGCAACCGTGCTCGGCACAGGCTCACTCGTGTGGCTGGGTTCGGGGGATGGCCCGGAGGCGGCACCCCCAGGTTGAAGCATCGCAGAAGCTTTCCAATGGATGTGGATCGCCCGGTGTTTGTTGGGAGTGCGCTTGATGAATCCTTTGCGCTCCAGGGCGTTGAGGCGGTCGATCACCGACTTGTAGGAGGCGATGCGGCAGGCGTCCTGGATCTCCCGGAGAAATGGGGAGCGGCGATGCTCGCCGATGTAGCGCTGCAGATAGGCTAAGACCGTCTGCTGCTTCTGGGTAAGCTTGGTCAACTCAGGACCTCAGAGTGGGAAACATTACCATAAACCGAACGGAAGAAATTAACATACTTGGAGGGTGGTGTCAAGCTTTGGAGGGTCCAAAACCGCGAAGGACTTCACTGAGGCTTTGGACGACAGTCCGGAGATGCTCTTCTGACAATTCCGGATACATCGGCAGGGACAGGACCGTGTCGGCGGCCTGCTCCGCGACCGGAAATTGTCCCCGCCGATGGGCGAGCGAGGCAAACGCCGGCTCATGCGGCAGGGCGATCGTGTAGTGGCTCTGGACGCCGATCCCCCGTTCCATGAGCTGTCCAGCGACCCGATCGCGGTCTTGGCAGCGCACGACGTACAGGTGGAACACATGCCCCGCCTCCGCCCGCGCCTGGGGCAGCGCCAGCCGATCGGCCAGTCCGGCCTGTGTCAGGAGGCGGGTATACGTCTGCGCGTGCCGGCGCCGGGCCGCGTTCCAATCCTCCAGATGCGGCAGCTTGACTCGGAGGATCGCGGCTTGCAATTCATCCAGCCGGCTGTTGCGGCTGATGACGTCATGGCGAATGCGGTCGCGGCTGCCGTGCATCCGCAGTATCCGCAGGCGCTCGGCGAGCTGCGCATCAGAGGTGACGACCATGCCGCCGTCGCCGTAGGCGCCGAGATTCTTGCTGGGATAGAAGCTCAGGCATCCCGCCAGCCCGAAAGAGCCGACCCGCCTGCCGCCGAGGGCGGCCCCGATCGCCTGTGCGCAGTCTTCGATCACGGCCAGCCGCCTGGCCTGGGCGATGCGCAGGAGGGCGTCCAGGTCGGCCGGATGGCCGTACAGATGCACGGGGACAATCGCTTTCGTCCTGGAGGAGATGGCTGCGTCCACCTGCGCGGGGTCGAGGGTGTAGGTCACGGGATCAATATCCACAAAGACCGGTGTCGCGCCGACGCTGGCGATGGTCTGGGCAGTCGCGAAAAAGGACAGGGCCGTCGTCACGACCTCATCCCCCGGCCCGATCCCGCAGGCGCGCAGCGTCAACTCCAGCGCGTCGGTGCCGGACGCCACCGCCACGGCCTGGCTCGTCCCGCAGTAGGCGGCCACGTCGCGCTCCAGCGCCTCGACTTCCGGGCCGAGGATAAACTGCCCTCGATCGAGCACGCGCTGGATGGCCGCGTCAAGCTCGGGCTTGAGGCGGCGGTATTGTGCGGTTAAATCCACGAGGGGGATCGGCATGGAGCGCGGACTGGGGACGCTCAGTCCGTCTTGTGAGCCGGCGAGCGTCCGCGAGCGGCTTGAGCCTGGAACCACGCCACGGTCTGGGCTAACCCATCGGCGAAGCCCACCGTGGGCTGCCAGCCCAGACGCTGCCCAGCGTGTGTGATATCCGCTGAAGTCTTGCGCACGTCTCCGGGGCGGGGCGATGCGAACGTGGGCGGGATGGAGGAGTGCAGCAGGCGCTGGAGCTCGCCGAGGAGCTCCAAGACGGTATGGGTTTCCCCGCAGGCGATGTTGAAGACCTCCCCGCTGACCCCAGGCGCAGTCGTGGCACGGATCGTGGCCTGCACCACGTTCTCGATGAAGGTGAAATCCCTGGACTGCAAGCCATCTCCATACACCGGAGGCGATTCTCCCTGCAGCAGGCAGGTGATGAACTTCGGCACCACGACCGCGTATTCGTTGTCCAAACTCTGGCGGGGCCCGAACACATTGAAGTAGCGGACCGACACCGTTTCGAGCCCAAAACTCCTGGCAAAAAGCCGGCAGTAGTGCTCGCCTGAAAGTTTCGAGAGGGCGTAGGGAGAGATGGGCTGCAAGGGCTGGCTTTCCTGAAGCGGGAGCCGCTCGGTATCGCCGTACACGGAGCTGGACGAGGCGAAGACCAGGCGCTTGACCTTCTCCGCCGCGGCGGACTCCAACACGTTGACCGTGCCTAGGACGTTGACCTGTGTATACCCATACGGGTCCGTCATCGATTTTGGCACGCTGCGCCAGGCCGCTTCATGGATGACGTACTCCCTGCCCTTGACAGCCTGCCGGAGGAGCTTCCGGTCTCGAATATCGCCCTCCAGCAATTCAATCTGAGAGCGCACCTTGGCCAGATTGTCGAGCCGGCCGGTCGAGAGGTCGTCCAGCACGCGCACGGCGTGCCCCTCGCGGACGAGCCGTTCCACGATGTGGGACCCGATAAACCCCGCCCCACCTGTCACCAAGATACGCATGCGGATTGGAGCGATTGGGCGTGGCCGATTAGAAGAGGGTGTAAATGAAGGGCGCGATCGCGCTTTGCTGGGCTACAAGCAGTAAGGCGCCGAAGACCAACAAGACGCTGACTAAAGGAATCATCCACCAGAGGCGATACATCCACAGGAATCGAAATAAGGATCCGGCCACACTCAAGCGTCCCCTCACCCCATCCCACCCCCGTGGCATCAGAGACCTCACGCTCCTATCCGCTTCTCCACGAGACACGGTCCCATGACCAGCGCATCCATCTCCGATCGCTGGAACGTCGCATGGGCCTCTTGCGGCGTGTTCACAATCGGCTCCCCTTTGAGATTAAAGGAAGTATTCAGGAGGACCGGAACGCCCGTGGCCTGCTCGAACCGCCGAATCAACGCAGTATACAACGGATTCACCGACTCCTCAACAAGTTGGAGGCGTCCGGTTCCATCCACATGGGTCACGGCCGGAATCTCCGCGTGCCGCTCCGGCCGGATCGGGGGCACCACCAGCATGAACCTGGCCGCCAGCCGGGACCGTTCCGGGAGCTCAAAGTACCGCGAGCCGGCTTCCGCGAGCACCGACGGGGCAAACGGCCGAAACGGCTCCCGGAACTTGATCTTGCGATTCACGATTTCCTTCATCTGGGGGTTGCGGGGATCGGCCAGGATCGAACGGTTGCCTAACGCCCTTGGGCCCCACTCGAAACGCCCCTGCAGCCACCCGACCACCCTGCCGTCCTTTAACAGCTCCACCGCACGGTCGAGGAGCGCATCCTGGCGTTCGAATCGCTCAAACGGGATCCCGGACTGCTGCAAGAACCCGACGATCTGCCCTTCGGAGGCCTCCGCCCCCCAGTAGGCATGCTCCATGACGAACCGCCTGGGGCGGTTCAACAGGCCATGGTAGACGTACAGCGCCGCACCGAGTGCGCCGCCGGAGTCCCCGGCAGCCGGCTGCACGAACAAGGCCTTGGCGGGCGTCTCCTGGAGGATCCGCCAGTTCGCCACGCTGTTCAACGCGACGCCCCCCGCATAGCAGAGACGCTCCATCCCGCTGGATTGCAACGCCTGCCGCGCCATCGTGACGATGGCGGTTTCGGCGACTTCCTGGATACTCGCCGCCACGTCGCAGTAGGCCGGATCCAATTGATCGGCGCGCGAAGGATCGCGCGGAGGCCCAAACAGATCGAGAAATTTTCGGCTGAAGCTCCGCTCGCTGGAGCGATGGAAGGCGAAGTAGCGCAGATCCAGCCAGAGGGACCCGTCGTCGTAGATGCGCACGATCCGGCGGATCTTGTCCACGTAGCGGGGCGTGCCGTACGGCGCCATCCCCATCACCTTGTACTCGCCCTCGTTGACCTCAAAGCCCAGGAAGGCCGTGAAGGTGCTGTAGAGCAGCCCCAGCGAGTGGGGGAACCGGATCTCATGACTCAGATGAAGCGCGCTCCCGCGGCCCCAGCCGATCGTCCCGCACGACCATTCCCCCACCCCATCGAGCGTCAGCACGGCCGCTTCGTCGAACGGCGAGCAGTAGAAGGCGCTGGCGGCGTGGGACTGATGGTGATCGGCAAACAGGATGCGATCGCCCGGAAGGCCCAGGTCCTGCCGGATCAGTTCCTGGATCCAGAGTTTGTCCACCAGCCAGCTCCCCATCGCTTCCCGAAAGAGCCGCAAAGACCGGGGGACGGTCTGGAGGGTGGATTTGACGATCCGCTCGAACTTCACGAACGGCTTCTCGTAGAACACCACATACTCCAGGTCGCTGGCTGCGATCCCCGCCTGCTGCAGGCAAAAACGAATGGCGTGGGTCGGATAGCGGTTGTCATGCTTCTTTCTGGAGAACCGTTCTTCTTCCGCCGCCGCCACCAACAGGCCGTCGCGCAGGATGACCGCCGCGGCATCATGGTAGAAGCATGACAGGCCCAGGATGTGCATCAGAACGGTTCCTTGACGTGCGCCGGCTGATTCATCCGCCGGTCCCGCGGCCACCAATTCGACCGCCCCGGCGCACGCCAGTGCAACCAGTCAGCCACCATCCGGCTGAGAAGGCCGACGGGCACCCAACAGACCACATAGAGCAGCGACAACAGCAGAGCCGATTGGTATTCGCCAAGACGACGCAGAACGCGTTGACACGACCCACCTCGAACTGATGGTCGGGACATGCGGGGGTGATGAGGAAAGGATCTCACACGGCTGTCACGAGCCTAAAGCTTCGTGACATGAGAAGCCGCCTGACGCGGCCGGCGGTATTGGTTGCGGGTGTCCACAATCAGCGGGGCGTGCCGGAGGATGAGGTCGTAGTTGACGTTGGAGTGGTTGGTGAGAATCACCACGCAATCCTGGCGTTTCAGTTGTGCGGCGCTCAGCGGCACCGACTTGGCCGAGACGCCGCTCAGCTCCGCCTCCGGGACATACGGGTCATGATAGCTGACCTGCCCTCCTCGCTCGCGCAACGCCTGGGCGATCTCAAAGGCCGGCGAGTCACGGGTGTCGTTCACGTCTTGCTTGTACGCGAGGCCGAGCAGGAGGATGCGCGAGCCGTTGAGGGCTTTGCGCCGCTCGTTCAAGGTCCGGGCGACCTTGTCCACGACGTAGTGCGGCATGGACCGGTTCATCTGATCCGCCAATTCGATGAACCGGGCCTCAAACCCGTGCACCCTGGCCTTCCAGGCCAGATACATCGGGTCATGCGGGATGCAATGTCCCCCTATGCCCGGGCCAGGATAAAACGCCATGAAGCCAAACGGCTTGGTCTTGGCCGCCTCGATCACTTCCCAGACATCAAGCCCCAACTTGTCACACATGAGGGCGATTTCATTCACCAGGCCGATGTTGACCGCCCGGAAGGTGTTCTCCAGGAGCTTCACCATCTCCGCGACCTTGGTCGAGGAGACCGGGACGACCTTCTCCACGACCTGCCGATACAGCGTCACGGCGAGCTTCTGACACGTCGGGGTCATCCCCCCCACGACCTTGGGGATGTTGTGCGTGGTGTAGCGCGGATTGCCGGGATCGATCCGCTCAGGGGAAAACGCGAGGCTGAAGTCCTTCCCGACCCGCAACCCCCGCGCATGGAGCATCGGCAGGAGGACCTCTTCGGTGGTGCCGGGATAGGTGGTGCTTTCGAGGACGATCAGGTGGCCTGGGCGCAAGGCCTTGGCGATGGCCTGCGCCGCCCCGAGGATGAACGAGATATCCGGCTCCCGCGTCTTTCGCAGCGGCGTCGGCACGCAGATGATGATGGCATCGCACGCGGAAAGCTCCTCGTAGCTCCGGGTCGCCGTCAGCCGCTTCCGGCGCACCAACTCGGCCAATTGCTTGCCGGGCACGTCCGGAATGTAGGACCGGCCCTGGTTGACCTGCGTCACCCGAGGCGCAGCGACGTCGAACCCCCTGACGGAAAAACCCGCCTCCCCGAACTCGACCGCCAGCGGCAGGCCGACATAGCCCAGCCCGATCACGCCCACGCGCGCCTGCTTCGTGCGCAAGCGCTCGGCGAGTTCCGTCAGGGGTGCTGTGCGAGATAGGCTTGCAGAGCCTCGTCCCATGGCCGCAATGTCCTTCCGACCGACGACGTCAGTGCGGGACGCCAGCCGCTTGACGAGCGCCTGACCCAGCAGGCCGGTTGAGCCAGTGATAAGGGTCGTCACGGAGCCGCTCCTGCAAGGGCTGCCACCAGTCCGGATGCTCACGATACCAGACCACCGTCCTGCGCAGCCCCTCTTCAAAGCTCACCTGCGGGGCCCACCCCAACGCGCGCATCTTCGCGTCCTGCAGGGCGTAGCGACGGTCATGGCCCGGGCGATCCGCGACACGTTCCAGGAGCGTCTCCTGACGGTCCAGGAGCGCCAGGACCAGGCGGGCGACGTCCACGTTTTGATATTCCCAGGGGCTGCCGACATTGTAGATGGCCCCTGGCACCCCCGCCTCGACCACGCGCTCGATCGCGCAGCAGAGGTCTTCGACGAACAGCCACTGCCGTCGCTGCCGGCCGTCGCCATAGATCGGGACCGGCTGATTCGCCATGGCATTGGTCACGCACAGCGGGATGAATTTTTCCGGCAGCTGCCTCGGCCCGAACGCATTGGTCGGCCGGACCAGGACTGCGGAAAGTCCGTAGGTCTCTTGATAGGCGTGCACCAACAGATCCCCGGCCGCCTTGCTGGCCGCGTAGGGGCTCCGAGGGCGCAAGGGGGCTTCCTCCGCATGCGCCCCCTCGAGGATAGGGCCGTAGACTTCATCCGTGCTGATATGCACGAAGCGCCGGACCTTGCGCGCAACGGCGCAGTCCAGGAGCACCTGCGTGCCCTCGACGTTCGTGCGCACGAACGGCGTCGGGTCGGTGATCGAGCGATCCACGTGCGTCTCGGCCGCGAAGTGCACCACGACCTCGCAGCCGGCCATGGCCTGTTGCACCATCGTGCGGTCGCGGATATCACCGTTGATGAAGTGGTATTGAGGGTGACCAGCCAGTTCTTCAACGGTAGCCCGGACCCCTGAATAGGTCAGGAGATCCAGGTTCACGACCTCATCTTGCGGATGTGCGTTTAACCAGTGTCGCACGAAGTGTGACCCGATAAACCCGGCTCCTCCGGTCACGAGCATCTTCATGCAGTCACCGGCTCCTGCTGAGTGGCCTGCTGGTGCTTCAATTCCCGTTCCCGCACCAGCGTCGTCGCCCGGTAGAGCGTCTCCGGCAGCCCGGCGTCCGTCCACCACCCCTGGAGGATGTCATACGCCAGCTGCCTTTGACGAAGGTAGGCGTTGTTCACATCCGTGATCTCTAACTCCCCGCGCGCCGAGGGCTGGAGCGTTTTGATGATGTCGAAGACCTGGGCATCGTACATGTAGATTCCCGTGACGATATAGTTGGACTTCGGATGGGCCGGTTTTTCCTCAATCGAGACCACTTCCCCGTTGCGCAACTCAGCCACCCCAAACCGCCACGGATCGTCTACCTCTTTCAAGAGCAGTCGAGCGCCTGCCGATTGGGCGGCAAACCGCTCCACAACGGGACGGATGCTTTTTTCCATGATATTATCGCCGAGGATGACGACCAGTTTGTCGCGCTTGGCGAAGTGCTCAGCCAAGCTCAGGGCCTCGGCAATACCTCCCTCGCCTCGCTGATAGGTATAGTCCAAATGTTTCAACCCAAACTCCTGTCCGTTTCCCAACAACCGAAGAAACTCACCCGCGTGAGTGCCGCCAGTCACAACCAGAATCTCGGTAATCCCAGCCTCGACCAGTGCCTGAATCGGGTAGTAGATCATCGGCCGGTTATAGATGGGGAGGAGGTGTTTATTGGTAATACGCGTCAACGGCTCCAACCGCTTACCTAATCCCCCCGCCAGAATCACGCCCTTCATCGGTCCACCTGGTGCCAGTCATACGGAATCTCGTTCTGGTTCGGATCAACCCGGAATTCGTCCGGCCGCCCATGATGGTAGGGCTCATCTGGCATGTTGATCACCACCGCCTCCGGATGGCTGATGCCCTTGAACCCGTGATAGACGCCGGGTGGGATCTGCACGAGCAGCGGGTTGTGAATCCCGATGCAGAATTCGTTGACCGCCCCCCTGGTCGGTGAGCCTGGGCGCGCATCGTAGGCGACCAGCTTGATCATGCCGCTGACGCAGACGAAGTTGTCGGTCTGCTTCTTGTGGTAGTGCCACCCCTTCACGATGCCGACGGTAACGGTCGTGCAGTAGACCTGGCCGAATTTTCGAAACAGCGCATCGTCCCGCCGCAGCATTTCAAAGAGCCGCCCACGCTCATCCGAGATCACCTTCAGCGGTTTCACCCGCACGCCCTTAATCAGCTTCATGGCCCCGGCCGATCCCCACGTAGCGAAACCCCAGGCGCCGCAGCACGTCCGGATCGTAGAGGTTACGCCCATCCACGATCACCGGTTGGCGCATCAATTTCTTAATCCGGGCAAGGTCCAACTCCTTGAACTCATTCCACTCAGTCAGCAGCGCCAGGCAATCGGCCCCCCGGGCTGTTTCATAGACATCCTTGCAGAATGTCACCCTGCGGAACAGCCCGTCGGCCGCCGGCATCGCCTTCGGGTCGAACACGCGCACCTTCGCCCCTTCCTCCTGCAGCATCCGCACGATGTCCACGGAAGGGGCCTCGCGCAAATCGTCGGTGTCCGGTTTGAAGGCCAGCCCCAGGACCGCGATCGTCTTGTTGTTCAGGTTCCACAACGCCTTGCCGACCTTCCGGACGAACAACTTCCGCTGCTGGATGTTGACCTGGGCGGCGGCTTTCAGGAGCTGAAAGTCCACGCCGTGGTGCTCGGCGATCCGGATGAACGCCGCCACGTCCTTGGGAAAGCATGAGCCGCCGTATCCCACGCCGGCGTTCAGGAACGCGCGGCAGATGCGCTGGTCCAGCCCCATGCCTTCGGAGACTTTGACCGCGTCCGCCGCGACCTTGTCGCACAATTGCGCGTCGGTGTTGATGTACGAAATCTTCAGCGCCTGGAAGGAGTTGGAGGCGTGCTTGATC
>JACQRB010000018.1 GCA_016206685.1 Candidatus Omnitrophota bacterium
CATTCGTTCCCGCCGGACCTTCGAGTGGGTGACCTCCACCCCGCAGCGGTCGCACACAATCCCCCGGTGCTTGATTTTCTTGTAGCGGCCGCAGTTGCACTCGAAGTCTTTGGTCGGCCCGAAGATGCGCTCGCAGAACAGGCCGTCCTTTTCGGGCTTGAGGGTGCGGTAATTGATCGTCTCGGGCTTCTTCACCTCGCCCCGGGACCAGCCTCGGATCACCTCCGGTGAGGCGATCCGAATCGTGATGGCGTCAAAGATGTTGACTCCGTTGTCCATCAGCGCGCCTTCTTGGCTTTGGTGACTTTCTCGCTCGCTTTGGCGGCGCGCTCGACGGGTGAGGCCCCGCCGGTGGCCGCCTCATGGGCGAGTTCCCGCTGGACGAGCTGCTCGAAGAGCTCCGCGCCGGAGACCACGTGCTCCTTGCGCTCCAGGCGCACGTCCAGCGCCAGGCCTTGCAGCTCTTTCACCAGCACGTTGAACGACTCCGGCACCGACGGCTGCAGGCTGTGCTCGCCTTTGACGATCGCTTCGTAGACGCGGGTGCGGCCGACCACGTCGTCGCTCTTGACCGTCAAGAGCTCCTGCAGCGTGTAGGCGGCGCCATAGGCTTCCAGCGCCCAGACTTCCATCTCGCCGAATCGCTGGCCGCCGAACTGCGCCTTCCCCCCGAGGGGTTGCTGGGTGACCAGCGAGTACGGCCCGATCGAGCGGGCGTGGATCTTGTCATCAACCAGGTGGACCAGCTTGATCATATAGAGGTAGCCCACCGCCACCCCCTGGTCAAACATCTCGCCGCTGCGGCCGTCGCAGAGGCTGATTTTTCCGCCGACCGGAATCTTGGCTTTTTTGAGCTGCTCCTTGATCGCCTCTTCGCTGGCGCTGTCAAACACGGGGCTGTCCACCTTGTAGCCCAGCACCTTCGCGGCCCAGCCCAGATGCATCTCCAGGATCTGCCCCACGTTCATCCGGGACGGCACCCCGAGCGGGTTCAAGACCACCTCAACGGGCGTGCCATCCGGCAAAAACGGCATGTCTTCCTCGGGCACGATCTTCGCGATCACGCCCTTGTTGCCGTGCCGGCCCGCCATCTTGTCCCCGACGGCGATGTTGCGCTTGGAGGCGATCTGCACCACGACCCGCTTCAACACCCCGGGAGGGAGCTCGTCGCCCCGCTTGATCTTGTCCACTTCCATTTCTTCGGTGTAGCGGACTTCGCGGATCTGGTCCTCGAAGAAATCCACGACCCGGCGGATCTCCGCTTCGGTGTGCGGATCATCCACCAGCCGGATTTCATTCAGGTCGCAACGCAGGAGCTTCCTGCGATCCGACTCCTTGACGGGGCGGCCGGCCTCGAAGACCGTGTCGCCGGTCTCCAGATCGGTCACGGCGGAGGCCAGCTTCTTGTCGTCCAGGAGCTTGACCAGCTTGTCGGCCAGTTCTTCCCGAAGCCGCGCCACCTGCGCGGTGGCCCCTTTGCGGATCGCGTCAATCTGCCGGTGCTCCTCCTGCTGCTCCTCCTTGGTCTTGGCTCTGGCCGCCTTGCGGGTGAGGATCTTCACATCCACGACGATCCCTTCGACCCCGGCCGGCACGCGCAGGCTCGTATCCCGCACGTCCTCGGCTTTTTCTCCGAAGATGGCCTTGAGGAGTTTCTCCTCGGGCGTGAGTTCCGTCTCGCTCTTGGGCGTCACCTTGCCCACCAGGATGTCCCGCGGGCCGACCTTGGCGCCGGTGCGCACGATGCCCTGCTCATCGAGATCCTTGAGCGCTTCCTCCCCGACGTTGGGGATGTCGCGGGTGATCTCCTCGTTGCCCAAGCGCGTCTCGCGCGCCTCGGTTTCAAACTCTTCAATGTGGATCGAGGTGAAGGTGTCTTCCTTCACGAGTTTCTCGCTGATGAGGATGGCATCCTCAAAGTTGTACCCGCGCCACGGCAGGAAGGCCGTCAGGATGTTGCGGCCCAGCGCCAACTGGCCGGCTTTGGTCGCCGCGCCGTCGGCGATGACCTGTCCCGCCTTGATCTTCTGTCCGGTGCGGACGAGGGGCCGCTGATTAATGGAGGTGTTGGCGTTGGATCGCTGCCACTTCTTCAACTCATAGGTGTGCCGCCCGGCCACGATGCGCCGGCCGTCCACGTAGCTCACCGTCCCTTCTTCCTTGGCGACGACGCAGGCGCCGGAGTCCTTGGCCACGCGCTCCTCCATGCCGGTGCCCACCAGCGCCACCTCGGTTTCCATCAACGGGACGGCCTGGCGCTGCATGTTCGCCCCCATCAGCGCGCGGTTGGCGTCGTCATGCTCCAAAAACGGCACCAGGCTCGCCGCCACGCTGACGATCTGATTCGGCGAGACATCCATGTACTCCACCTGCTGGGGGGGCGCATGCACGATGTTGCCGCGGTGGCGGCAGCTCACCAGCTCCTGCGTGAACGCCCCGGCCTTCGTCAAGGGGCTGGAGGCCTGGGCGATGCAGTAGCGGTCTTCGAGATCCGCGGTGAAATAGTCGATCTCGTGAGTCACCGCGCCGTTCTTCACTTTCCGGTAGGGGGTTTCGATGAACCCGTGCTCGTTGATGCGGGCGTAGACGGTGAGGCTGGAAATCAGGCCGATGTTCGGGCCTTCCGGCGTCTCGATGGGGCAGATCCGTCCGTAGTGCGAGTGGTGCACGTCGCGCACCTCGAACCCGGCCCGCTCGCGCGAGAGCCCGCCGGGTCCCAAGGCTGACAGACGCCGCTTATGGGTCAGCTCGGCCAAGGGGTTGGTCTGATCCAGGAACTGCGACAACTGCGAGCGCGCGAAGAAATCGCGCACGACGGAGGCCACGAGTTTGAAATTCACCAGCGCATGCGGCATGACCTTGTCCACGTCATAGATCGCCATGCGGTCGCGGACGGTGCGCTCCAGGCGCTCCAGGCCGATGCGAAACTGATGGTAGACCAACTCGCCGACCGACCGGACCCGCCGGCTGCCCAAATGATCGATGTCGTCTATTTCACCTTCCCCGCGGCGCAGCCCCAGGAGGTACTGCACCACGGCAATGACGGTCGGCCCGGCGAGGATGCGCTCATCCAATGCCTGGCTCATCCCGAGCTTGCGATTCAGCACGAACCGCCCCACCCGGCCCAAGTCGTAGCGTCGCGGATCGGCGAACATCCGCTGGATCAGGGTTTCCGCCGAGGGCAGGTTCACCAGGTCCCCGGGCCGGAGCTTGCGGAAAATCTCCAGGATCGCCTCGTTGCGGTTCGTCGCGTGATCCCGCTCCAGCGTCTTGATGATCTCCGGCGGCGGATCCAGCACGAGCTTCAGTTGTCGCCGGCCGGAGGCCCAGATCGTCTCCAGCCACTCCTCGCCGATGCGACTGCCGGCCCGCAGCAGGGTCTGGCCTGAGCTTGGATCGGTGAGGCGCTCGCCCAGCACGCTGCCCACCAGGGCGTTGAGCTGGCTCGGATCGGTGAAGGCGACCGTCTCGGTCTTCGCAAACGCCTCCAGGATCTCTTCATCGCTGGAGTAGCCCATCGCCCGGAGGATGATCGTGCCGGTCATCTTGCGCCGCCGGTCAATGGAGACATGCAGCACGTCCGCGATGTCAAACTCCAATTCCACCCACGCGCCGTGGTAGGGGATGATCCGGGCCGAGAAGAGCCGCTTGCCGGTCGGATGCACGGCCATTTCAAACGTGACCCCGGGCGAGCGATGCAGCTGGCTGACCACCACGCGCTCATCCCCGTTGATGACAAAGGTGCCCGAGTCGGTCATGAGGGGGATCTCGCCGAAGTAGACTTCCTGTTCCTTGGCATCCTTGGGCGTGATCAGCCGCAGCTTGACCTTCAGGGGCGCGGCGTACGAGAGGCCGTTGCGCAGACACTCCCCGACCGTGTACTTGGTCTTGCCAATCGTGTAGTGCACGAAGTCCAACCGGTGCGTGCGATCGGCGTGTTCGATCGGGAAGGTCTCCAAGAACGCCGCCTGCAACCCGATCTTGTCCCGGCGGCTCTTGGACACCTCCAACTGCAGGAAGGTGGCGTAGGAGGCTTTTTGGACCTCAATGAGGTCCGGCGGCTCCAAGCCTACCGGCAATTTCGCGAACGTGATGCGCTTCGGCATACTCGCTGTCGCTCCGAGAACGTGTTTACTTCAATTCCACGGTGGCTCCGACCGCCTCAAGCTTCTTCTTGATCTCGTCGGCTTCCTCTTTCTTTAAGCCCGTCTTGACCGGCTTGGGGGCGCTCTCGACGAGGTCCTTGGCTTCCTTTAATCCTAGGTTCGTCACCACCCGAATTTCCTTGATGACCTGAATCTTGTTCGCCCCGGCGCTGGCCAGGATGAGGTCAAAGCTCGTCTTCTCCTCGGCCGCCGCCTGGCCTCCTGCCGACGCCCCGCCGGCCCCCGCGCCCGCCGCCACGGCCACGGGACTAGCGGTCACGCCGAATTTCTCCCGCAACGCCTTGGCGTAATTGGACAGCTCAAGCGCCGTCATGTCTTCGGTCAGCTTGACGGCGTCTTCCACCCGTTTCGTCAACTCAGCCATCGTTGGACCCTCCTTCTGCCTCCTGCTTACTGCCTTCTGCCTTCTGCTTACCGGCTTCTTCCAGCACCCAGGCCACTTCTCCCAGCACCGACTCGAGCGTCCAGACCAGATTCGCCAACGGCGCTTCCAGCACCCCGATGACGTGCGCGATCAATTGGAGCCTGGGCGGCAGATTGGCCAGCTCCTCGAACCGCGTGCGGTCCAGCACCTGGCCTTCCACCAGGCCGCCCCGGATGTGGAGCTTCTCCTCATGCTGTTTGGCAAAATCCGCCAGCAGCTTGGCCGCCGGGATCAGGTCTTCGCCGGGAAACACCAAGGCGATGGAGCCTTCGAACAGCGGTTTCGCCTCCTCCATCTGCAAGGCGGACATGCCCTGCAGGCCGAGGGTGCGCTTGATCATGAGCATGCGCGCCTTCGAGGTGCGCAGCCGCTTGCGCAAAGTGTCGGCCTCGGTCGCTGACAGCGCGCCCATCGCCGCGACGAAGAAATTCTGACGCGCTTGCAGCGCCTCGGTCAGCTCCTGCACCATCACGTCTTTGACGAGTCGTCCGACCTTGGCCATGACTTAGGTTGACGCGTGTTGCTCCAGCAGCGGACGAATATCCACCAAGATCCCGGGGCTCATCGTGCTCGACAGCGCCACCCGACGGATGAACTGGCCCTTCACCGAGGCAGGCCGGGCGCGGATGATCGCTTCCAGGGCGGCGCCGGCGTTGGCCACCAAGTGCTCCACCGCGAAGGAGCGCTTGCCGATGATGACGTGCAGATTCGCCAGCTTGTCCATCTTGAACTCGACCTTGCCCTGCTTGACCTCCGCCACCGCCTTGGCCACGTCCTCGGTGACCGTGCCCACTTTCGGGCTGGGCATCAGCCCGCGCGGCCCCAGAATCCTGCCCAGCTTGGAGACCTCGCGCATCAAATCGGGGCTCGCAATGGCCACATCAAAGTCCATCCACCCGCCCTCGATCTTGCTGATGAGATCGGCAGACCCGACGTACTCCGCCCCCGCGTCTCTGGCCGCCAACTCCCGCTCGCCCTGACAGAACACCAGCACCCGACGGGTCTTGCCGGTCCCGTGCGGCAGGCGCACGGTGCCGCGAACCGCTTGATCCGTCTTGGCGGGATCGATGCCCAACGAGACGGATAGCTCGACGGTTTCATCGAACTTGACCGCGGGCATCTCTTTGAGCAGGGCGAGCGCGTCGGACAAGGCGTAGGCCTTTTTGCGATCGACCAACGTCGCGGCCTGTTCGTAGCGCTTGCTGGCCATCACCGTCATGCCGCGGGCTTGGCCGCTTCCACCACTTCCACGACGTCGATCCCCATGCTGCGGGCCGTGCCCTCAACCATCTTGACGGCCGCGGCCATGTCCAGGGTGTTCAGGTCCGGGAGTTTCGTCTTCGCGATCTCTTCCACCTTCGTGCGGCTGACCTGCCCCGCTTTTTCCTTCGGCATGTTGCCGGAGGCTTTCGCGATCCCGCAGGCTTGCTTGAGCAGCACCGACACGGGCGGGCTCTTGATGATGAAGATGAAGCTGCGGTCCTCATAGACCGTGATGACCACCGGCAGCACCAACCCTTCCTGGCCCTTGGTCTGCTCGTTGAACTTCTTGCAGAACTCCATGATATTGACCCCGTGCTGGCCCAGGGCTGGACCGATCGGCGGCGCGGGATTGGCTTGCCCGGCCGGGCAGTAGAGTTTGATGAGGGTCTTGACCTTCTTGGCCA
>JACQRB010000021.1 GCA_016206685.1 Candidatus Omnitrophota bacterium
AATCTGATCAAACGCCGCCACATTCTATCTTTCTTTCCCTCAACACTGGTCACTGACCACTAGTCACTGGTCACTAAGTTGACCCATCATCCGCTTGAGCTCCTCGACGAGCATCGAGCCGGTGGTGGGGCCGTTGAACGCCAGGGAGGCTTCATAGCTTATGGTCCGGTAGAGACGCTCCGGCAGACAGTAGCCGATGTAATCGTTGGCAAAGCCGACCACGACCGGCTGATAGCCGGCGCGCCTGGCGCGCTGCTTCACGTCCAGCCCCAGCTCGGCGCTGACGTCGCAGGGGAGCCCGAAGACCATGATGCGATCCAGCTTCACCACGCTCACGCTCGCGTCGTCGTCCACCAGGGACCGCCCCAGCCACGACGGCAACGTGACCGGCCCGAGACGGATTCGAGCGGGCGGCAAGGCCACCGTGCGTTGAACGACCTGCAGCGAATCGGAGGTGCCTTGAGTGGCCTGCGCCAGGAGCGCGAGGACGCGCGAAGCCAACTGCTCCCCCAGCCACTTCGGACGCTCGAATCGCTCGCCCTGCTTCACCGGAGCCTGGTCGCCCACCGCGCCGGCCAGGAACAGGCACATCGCTTCCGGATAGCGCTCCTCAATGGCCCGGGCCAGCACGCCGGGATAGTCGGCGCTCAGGCGCATGTTCCACGCGCCTAACGTCGTCGGGTGCGCGCCGAAACTCACCACGATCGCGCGCGGCGCGCCACGGCGATCCTCAAACGCCAGGACCGTCACCTCTGCATCCACCACCCCGTCCGGCTGCATGCGGTTGACGACGAGGCCCTCGGTCGGCGCCGCGGCATAGCGCACGCTCGCCGGCTGCAGCGTGGCGCGCGCCTCCAGGATTGCCTGGGCGATCCGCGTGACCAGGAAGTCGAACACCGCCGGATCGAAATGCCCCATCGAGAGCTTCTCGAGGAATTTCTGCCCGTACGCGCCCGGGCCGGAATGGGTGTGCGTGGCGGCCAGCAGCAAGGCGATGGGCCGTGACGAGCCCGCGCGCACGCGCGCCTTCACGGCCTCGAAGAGCCGTTCATCAATGATCAGCAGATCGCAACTGACCAGCGCGACGGTCGTGTCCTGGGCTTGCAGCACCACCGCCCGCACGGACACGGGATCGAGGGTCCCGGTCGCCGGCTTGCCTCCCCGCCGGCTGTAGCCGGCCAGCGGCGTCTTGACCGGCGGCGTGAGGTCGCGCTTGGCCGTGCCCACGAGCAGCTGAGGCTCTGCCGCAGTGACGACTGACAAGCACAGCAGCCACAAGACAAACCCTGCTAAGAGGCAGCGGGTGACGCGGAGCCAGGGCTCCCATGCGCCCGCAGCGAACGGCGCGCGATAGGCTGCGCCGGCGCGAGGACGCATGGGATGGCGCAGTCCCTCGACTCGCTTCGCTCGCTCGGGATCCTGAGCGAAGTCGAAGGACGGCAGGACCCGCTGCCTCGTCACGACTCGAGGGGGCATCCGTCACTGGGTTTTTAGGAGTTCGCGGGCTAGGGCCAGCGCATCCTCCTTGGTCTGGAGACGTCCTTCGGCCTGCGCCTCTTCGATCGCCCGCAAGAGCTCGCCGACCACCGGGCCGGGTGTGAGGCCGAGCGCCTCCATGAGCTGCCGCCCATCCAGCAGCCGAGGCGGCCGGACCGCCTCCTCGGGCTTGAAAAAGTAGGCCCCCAACAGCTCCTCCAGGCGGGCCCGCTGCTGATCAATTTGATCCAGGTGCGAAGCCGGCCCCCGCGTCGCCAGGCGATCCGCCCACCACATCAGCAGGCACGCGGGCCCGTCCTCGCCCACGTCACGAAAGAACCGGAAGATCGCCCGTCGCGTCAGCTGCGCCTGGCGGCTCAAGTGCCCGGGCCGCAAGTGAAACAGCACCAGATGGCGGACCATCTCCGCCTCGCGATTGGAGAGCCGCAGCCGGATCGCCATCGCGTCCGTCAGCTCGGCGCCGAACTGCTCGTGCCCGATGAACCAGATCTCCCCGTCATCCTTGATCCGCCGCGTGGCGGGTTTGCCGACGTCGTGGTAGAGCGCGCCTAATTTCACCAGCGCCTGACGGGTACGCCGCTCCACCACGTCCTGGGCCAGATACGCGGCCAGGGGCGCGCGCAGCGCCTGGCTGAACTCAGCCAGATCAAGCAACATCCGATCGCACTGGGCCACCGCCTCGAGTTGGTGGTTCAGAACATCCAAGTGATGATAGCCCCCTTGCTCGATGCCGCGGCCGGGCACCAACTCCGGAAACAGCACATCGAGCGCCCCCACCTCGTTGAGGCGCGCGAGCGCCCAACTGGCGCGGTCGGTGTGGAGGATGGCGAAGAGCTCATCGCGCACGCGCTCTCCCGCGATGCGTGACAGCCCGAACGACGCGGACGCCATCAGCGCCGTCAGCGAGGGCTCCAGCGTCACCGACAGCTCCACCGCAAAGCGGAAGGCCCGCAGGATGCGCACCGGATCGTCGAGGAAGGTCTCCGGAAAACAGGCGCGCAGGCGCCGGTCGGCCAAGTCGCGCCGACCCTGGAGCGGATCGATCAGCCGCGCCGCCCATCTTTTTGGATCGGCGAGCCAATCGTCCAGCGCCACGGCCATGGCATTGATGGTGAAGTCGCGCTTGGCCAGGTCGTCTTCAAGCGCGCGGCCGCGAAAGTCGGCGAGGTCCAACTCGAGGCGTCCTTCGCCGCTGCCCACCACCACGCGCGAGGTCCTGGTGGCCTCATCCAGGCAGATGTACGTCCCGCGAAGACGGGCGGCGAGCTCCTGTCCCACCGTCAGGGCTCCTGAGGCGATCGCGAAGTCCAGGTTCACGGGATGGCGCGCGCGCCCGAGGAGCTGATCGCGCACGAAGCCCCCGACGAGGTAGAGCGAGAGCCGCTTCGCCTTCGCGAACGCGGCGACCTGAGCGAGCATCGCGTGAACCATCGGAGTCGTCATCGCCGTTCCCGTCGGGAAGCTCCTATTATAGCTGAGAGCGTCGAGCCTCGCTGATGCCTGACGTGGTGCGGAGGCGGGGTTGACAATCTGAACGAGCGTGGCACAATATCACGGATACCCACGCGGAGGAGGAATGGCCAAATCGTCACGAAGTGTTGAGCTGTTGGAGTTCGAGATCGCCTTTTACCAGCGCCTCTTGAACGAGAAACCGAATTTTGTAGAGGCGTTGATGGCGCTCGGGGAGGCCTACACGCGTCGCGGCTGGCACGAGAAGGGCTTAGAGATCGACCGGCGCCTGACGCAGCTTAAAGCCCAAGACCCGGTGATCTGGTACAACCTCGCCTGCAGCTTGAGCCTGTTGAAGCGCCTGGATGAGTCCCTGGAAGCCCTGCAACGGGCGATGGCGCTGGGCTATGACGATTTCGAGTTCCTCGCGAAAGATCCGGATCTGGACGTCCTGCGCCGCTCGCCGCAGTTCCGCCGCTTCCTGGAAACCCGTTCGTCCTCCGCACCGTCCTAGCGGGCCCGTTTTTTCCGCTGCGAGCTCGTGGACGCCCACAACCCTCGTTTGGCGTCCCGGGCTTCCTTGACCAGCCGCCGGAATTCCTCGACGTGCCTGACGTTGGGGGGAATCGTCAGCGGTTGGGCGTAGCCTCCAGCAAGGAGTGTCGCGTTCACCATCGTCCCGTCAACGTAGACATACGCCAACAACCGCCCGTAGCGGTCGTGGGTCTCGACGTCGTATTCCAGCCGGACCGTCTTGCCTGCGACGAGCCTGGCGTTGGCCTCTTTGGCGGCTTGGCCGAACGGCTCAGGATCCTCGACCCACTGCCCGCCGATCTTGCGCCGCAGCTCCGGCGTATCGATCCCGATATAGCGCACGAGACGCCCGCCGCCCAGCTCCACGGTGTCCCCATCAATGACCCGGCGGATGACGGCGGACTCCGGCAACGCCTGAGCGCAACTGACCACCCCCAGGGTCAGGGCAAGGAGGAAGAAGCGGAAACGGTGGTGCCGCATTCAGCCGCGCGAATTCGATTGGTGATGGGCGGATGATCGTAGAAGAGCCACTCCACCCATCGCGGAGGAGCCGGGTCCGCCAGGTTGAGTTCCCCTAACCGGCGCAGGGCGGAGGCAAACGCCGCGGCTTGGGTCGTGATCAAGACGGCGAAATGATCCGCCTGCCACTCAAACACCCGCGAGATGCCATTCTGGATCGGCAAGCCCACCAGGCCGATGAGCGAGAGGGCCAGCATCAGCGTCGGAAATCCCGCCGGCTCCGCCAGGTTTCGGATGCCCAATGCCCCGAACCAGCCTGGCACCACGATCTGCACCAGCACGAACGCCGCATAGGAGCCGATGCCGCTAAGCATGAGGAGCTTGGTGATGTGCCGATAGCGCTGATGGCCCAGCTCATGGGCCAGAATGGTCTCGATTTCCTCCGGCGTGAATCGCTCCAGGAGCGTATCGGAAACCAGCACGCGCCTGGTGCGCCCCATACCGGCCAGGGCGGCGTTGGCCTTGCGGGTTTCCACCCCGAGGTCCATCCGAAACACCCCCAGCGCCGACACCTTGGCGCGCTCGCACAACGCGAGCAGGCGCCGCGCCAGCGCGTCATCAGTCAACGCGGTGGTTTTGTAGAAGATCGGCAGCAGCCACGTGGGGAACACCCGGGCCAGGACCACGCTCACCGCCACCCAGCCGAGGGTCGCATAGACGGGCCAGGTCGTCGGAAACGCCCGCAAGAGCGCATACCAGCCTTCCATGAGCAGCAGGCCCAGGACCCCGCTGACCAGGAGATGCTTGGCTTCTCGAACCAGCCACCCGTTCACCGTCAGCCGCGAAAGACCGAACCGATGCTCCAGGAGAAACCCGCCATAGAACCGAAGCGGCGAGAACACCGCCCACCAGGAGCTTGCGAAGATCGCCAGGTAGCCGGCGAGCTGCACCCAGACGACCGGCGTCAGGCGGGCGATCCATCGGGCAGAGGCCACAGACACGCCGCTGACTTGATAGACCAACAGGAACACAAGCCCGCCGACCAGCTCGATGAGCATGAGCCGGTAGCGGATGCGGGCGTAGCGCCGCGCGTCAGACTCAGTAGGTGACGTCATCGCTCGTATCATCTTCGCGTGGTTGTGGAACGGTGTCAACCCGCCATCCGATTACGCGGGGACGACGGAGGAGACGGAGGGCCAGCAGGCGAGGCTGGCGGCGAGGAACTGGTGGTAGCGCTCCACCTGCTCGGCGAGCTCCTCAGGGGTGCAATGCCCGTAGCGGTGGAACAGATCGGTGAGCGTCGAGAGCAAGTCCAACCCTTGGCAGGCGCTGTAGGCGATGGTGGTACGTCGCACCAGGACATCGCTGATGGTGCAGGCGAACTCTTCCCGGATGGCGTAGACCAGCTCCGCCTGGATGAGGTCGTGGTGCGGGCAGACCGGCTGCAGGAGTCCCGGCTCGAACTCGACCAGCTCCAAGATGCGAAACGCCCCGGTGCCATAGCGAATCAACAGCCGCGCCAGGAGATCCGGGGCGATGCGCGTGGTCACCTCCTGCCAGCGGCCCAGCACCACCGGATGCACCGGCTCCAACAGCCCCACCTGATCCGTCAGGCACCGCTCAGCCTGCAACCGGAACCGTTTCACCACCGCATCCAGCGCCTGCTTCGCCATCAGGCGGTAGGTGGTGTATTTGCCGCCCATGATGCTCACCAATCCATACCGGTCAATTTCCAGGCGATGCTCCCGCGAGGCGCGCGTGGAGGAGCCTGCGAAGGCCAGGAGGGGCCGCGCCCCGGCGAAGGTCCCGATGATGCCCGACTCGCGCACGCGCTTCCTCGCCTCAGGGACCACGCGGCTGACTTCCTCCAGCAAGTACTCGACCTCGTCATGGCTGGCCCGCAAGGCGTCCAACTCATCCACGTCCGCAGACTCCGTCGTGCCGAGCAAGGAGTAGGCGCCCCAGGGCAGCAGGAAGATCATCCGCTGATCCCGGCGGGCCTGGAAGAACAGAGCCTGGTGGGCCAGGCGCGGCAGGATCACGTGGATGCCTTTGGTGGGGGCCAGGCGCGTGGGGGCGTCGGGATCGCTGAGCCGGCGGAGGCGATCCGACCACGGCCCGGTGGCGTTGATCACCGCCCGCGCGCGCACCTCAAACGTCTGGGCGCAACGCAGATCTTCCACCACCGCGCCGACGAGCCGGCTGTCGTGCTTGAGGAACGAACGCAGCCGCACGTAGTTGCCGCACACCGCCCCGAAGCCGACGGCCTGGACGATGTTGGTCAGGCACAGCCGGGCATCGTCCATCTGGCAGTCGAGATACGAGCCGGCTCCCCGGAGCCCGGTGGGATTCAGCCCGGGGTTCTGACGCACCATCTCGCGCGCGGAGTGCATGCGATGCCCGCCCAGCCCGCGATGGAGGCTCAAGACGTCGTAGAGCCCCAGGCCCAACGCGATCTGCCAGCGGGACCGCGGATCACCGCGATAGATGGGGAGGGAGAGGCTCAACGGCCAAACCAATTGCGGCGCGATCGCGCGCAGGACATGCCGCTCGCGCAAACTCTCGAAGACCAGCCGCCACTGTCCGTGCTCGAGATACCGCAAGCCCCCGTGGATGAGCTTCGAGGTCTTGGAGCTGGTGCCGCCGGCGAAATCGCCCTGCTCGATCAGCGCGACGCGCAAGCCCCGCATCGCCCCATCGCGGGCGATCCCCGCGCCCACGATCCCGCCGCCGATGACCAGCAGGTCAAACGGCTGATGGCGCAGTTGAGTGAGCAACTCGGCTCGACGACTCATCCCCCCACCTCTTTGAGATGCCCACCGAGGGTGGGCATCTGCCGACCTCTGGTCGGCAGAATTTTGACGTACAAGGTACGCATGGAAAATTCGCAAAGAGGTGGGGGGATCATGTGATGTCAGCGACGCTCATCGGTTCTCACCCTGTCCACCGCCGCTTGCCATCCGGCATAGAGACGGTGACGCCGGGCATCCGGCATCCGGGGCCGAAAGATACGATCCGGCGCTCCCATCAACGCGGACAACCGCGTTGGGTGCCACCAGCCAACGGTGATCCCGGCGAGAATCGCCGCTCCTTTGGCCGTGGCGGCCACCAGCGCGGGACGGACGACCTCGACGCCAAGCAGATCGGCTTGAAACTGCATCAGCCAGTCGTTCCGGGCCGCCCCGCCGTCCACCTGCAACCGGCGCAGGCGCATGCCGCTATCGCGCTGCATCGCCTCCACGACATCGCGGGTCTGATAGGCCAGCGACTCCAGCGTCGCGCGCAC
>JACQRB010000004.1 GCA_016206685.1 Candidatus Omnitrophota bacterium
CCACATCCAACGCCAGCGAGCCTGTGGAGAGCGCCGGGATGTCGAGCTTGGTGTCCTGGGCCTGCCGCTCGCTGGTGCCCGTGCCGCACTGCTTTTCGTTCTGGCTGTACGCGAGCTCCTGGGCTTTTTGCCGCTCCGCCTGCTGCCGGTCTTTCTCTTTGTCTGCCATGGTCATGCCTCCCGCATCGTTGCCGACATTATACGCCGCACGTCCGGTGCTGTCCATCCCACCACACTATCGTTACCGCTTCACTTCCACCATAGCAGCCGGCAGCGCCCTGTCAAGCGGAAATTTGCAGAAAATACAAATCACGGGTATGGTATAATGCCGGGCATGGAGGCGGAGATCCTCTCGATCGGCTCAGAATTGACCAGCGGCCAGACGGTCAACACCAACGCGGCGTATCTGGCCCGGCGGCTGCGTGAGGCGGGCTTCGACTGTCCGCGGCAGGCGGTGGTCGCGGACGAGCGGACGCTGATCGTCCAAAGCGTGCGCGAGGCCCTTCGCCGCAGCCGGCTGCTCCTCATCACCGGCGGGCTGGGACCGACGTTCGATGACCTGACGATGGCGGCCATCGCCCAGGCGACAGGCCGTCGGCTCGTCCTGGTCCCGGCGGTCGCCCGGCGCATTCGCGCCTTCTGCCGTCGCCATCAACGTTCCCTCACCACGCCGGCGCTGCGGCAAGCCTACCTTCCTCAAGGCGCCGCGGCGTTGCCCAATCCCATCGGGAGCGCGCCGGGCGTGTGGCTCGCGCTTGGCGGGACGATCCTCGTGGCGCTGCCCGGCGTGCCGCAGGAAATGCGCGCCATCACGGAGGCCAGCGTCCTGCCGCGCCTTCGACGGCGCACGCGGCGCGCGCCGATTCGCAGCCGGACGCTGAGAACCGTGGGCGTGGTGGAGCTGGAGATCCAGCGCCTGCTCAAGACGGTGCCGGTTCCTGCGGGCATGGCCCTCGGGCTCTATCCGAATTTGCGCGCGGTGGACGTCTGTCTGACGATGCGCGGCTCCTCATCGCAGGCGTCACGTCGCGCGCTCAGGGCGGTTGAGCGGGCGATCCGCGCCCGGCTGGGCGCGGCGGTGTATGGGCTGGACGAGCAGACGCTGGAGTCGGTCGTGGGCGGGGCCTTGGTGGCACGGCACAAGACGCTGGCGGTCGCCGAGTCCTGCACCGGAGGCCTGGTGTCGGATCGTCTGACCAACGTGCCGGGCAGTTCCCGCTACCTGCTGGCTGCGCTCGTGGCGTATCACAATCGGGCCAAGCAGGAGTGGCTGGGCGTGCCCGGGGGGCTCTTGCTTCGCGACGGTGCGGTGAGCGCGCCGGTGGCGCGAGCCATGGCGCAGGGCATCCGCCGGTGCGCCGGCGCGGACGTGGGACTGGCGATCACCGGCATCGCCGGGCCCGGCGGAGGGACCCCCGCGAAACCGGTCGGGCTGGTCTATCTCGCGGTGGCTGATGCGCGCGGAAGCGCGGTCGAGCGCTTTCGCTTCCAGGGCGAGCGCGCGGCGATCAAAGGCCAAGCGGTCCAAATGGCGCTGAATTTGCTCAGGAAGAGACTGCTCAGGCGGCGGTAAGCGGGAACCTGCCAAGCGCGGTGTAGACCGGACCGGCGCCTCCGAGCGTGCTCTGAAAGAGCGTGACGCGCTCGATCCAAAACGGGGCCGGCGGGGTCCAGCGGATCTGGGTGAGGCGTCGTCGGAGGACATCCCCGGCCGTCGGAGAGCGCACTCGTCCGAGGGTCACATGCGCCACGAACCGGCGCTCCTCGTTGGAGATCGAAAGCGCGGCCAGCCCGCGCTCGATCTCCTCGGCCAGCCGGCTGAGTTGCTCTGCGCCCTGCCCGATCCCGACCCAGATCACGCGCGGCATGCCCCGCTCCGGAAACGTCCCCACTGCCGACAAGGCCGCGTCAATCGGCGCGCGGCTTCCCGCCACCTTCAGCAAAAGCGATTCGATGGCCTGTCGCTGGACCTCGGTAATCTCACCCAGAAAGCGCATGGTGACATGGAGGTTCTCCGGCTCGACCCATTTGACCCCATCGCCGGCCAACGCCCGTTGCACGGCCACCACGGCCTCTCGGACGTTGTCGGGCAGCTCCACGGCGAGGAAGGCGCGCATTACCAGCCCATCGCCGCCGCGACCCAGAGACTCGCACAGACATAGGCCGTCGCTCCGAGGTCGTCGAGCACGATCCCCCACCCCGCAGGAAACCGGCTCAGCCACTTCAAGGGCGGGGGCTTGAGGATATCAAACCACCGGAACAATCCGAAGGCGATGCCCGCCTTCCAGACCGACTGGGCGATGGCCGGCATCAGGGCGAACACCGCGGCCATCCCGATGACCTCATCAATGATCACGCAGGACGGGTCGTGACGTTTCAGGTCGCGTTCCGTCCGGGTGGAGGCCATGACGCCCGCGACGGTCCCGCCGACCACCACCCAGAGCCGCACGGCGGCGCCGGCGTGCGCGAGCCAGAGGAGGCCGATGAGCCACCCGACGGCGCTGCCGATCGTGCCGGGAGCGCGGGCGCTCGACCCCAGTTCACCGACGGTGGCGATCGCTCTGGCGAGTCGCGGCATCCGCGAGCACCGTACGGTTGCTCCAAAAGAAACTGGCTCCGGAGATCACGGTCAACCCCACGGTGATCCACATGCAGGCCAGGATCAGCGCGTGCATGGGCGCGGCAAACACCGCAGCGCGAGGCGCGGGGAGCGCCGCGTGGAGGAGCAGCAGCAGCAGCACCAGCGTGATCGCCACCATCTGGGAGACGGTCTTGTGCTTGCCTTCGGTGGCTGCCGGGATGACCACCTCGCGGCTGGCGGCGTAGAGCCGCACGCCGGTAATCAGCAGCTCACGCAGGACAATGACCAGCAGCATCCAGGCGCGGATCAGGCCCAATTGGACAAAGGCGGCCAGGAGGCCGATGACCAAGACCTTATCCGCGATCGGATCGAGCAAGATGCCGAACGGGCTGACGTGCTGCAACCGTCTGGCCACGTACCCATCGAGCCAATCGGTGGCCGCCGCCACGAGGAAGAGGGCCAGCGCGAGGCTCTTGGCGAACAGGCCCGGCACATACAACAGCCCCATGATGACAAACGTCAGGAGGATCCGCAGGAGGGTGAGTTGCGTGGCGAGGTTCATGCGCTCTCGACAGAGGCGACGAGGTCGTATTCATAGGTATCGGTGATCCGCGCCGGCACCAGTTCCCCCGGATGCAGCGGGCGGGGGCTGGTGACATAGACCGTCCCGTCCACTTCCGGACAATCGGCGTAGGTCCGCCCTACAAATAGCGTCGGGTCAGCCGGGTCGGCTTCGTCAATCAGCACCTCCAGGGTCCGGCCCAGCCACTGCTGATTGACGTCCTTGGCGATGGCCTGCTGGAGGCGCATCAGCCGGTCGTAGCGATCCTGGGCGATGGGGACCGGGATCTGGTCGGCGGACCGAAACGCCGCCGAGCCTTCTTCATTGGAGTAGCGAAACGCTCCCAGACGCTCGAACCGGACCCGTTGCAGGAACTGGCACAGCCGCTCGAACGCCTCCTCCGTCTCCCCGGGAAACCCGACGATCACCGACGTGCGCAGCGCGATGCCCGGCACCTGGCGGCGCAGGGCCTCGATGGTCTCCAGGAGCCGCGCCTGCGTGATCCCCCGGTTCATCCGATTCAGCACCTCATCGTCCGCATGCTCGATGGCCATATCCAGGTACTTGCACACCGTCGGCACGTCACGAATGGTTTCGATGAGCTCCGGCGTCACGCCGCGCGGATGGCAATACAGCAGCCGCACCCAGGCCGCGCCGGAGGAGCGCCCCAGATCGGCGAGCAGCTGCGCGATCCTCGGCCGCCCGTAGCGATCCACCCCGTAGTCGGAGGTGTCCTGACCGACCACGATCAACTCCTGCACTCCCCGCTCGGCGACCAGGCGCCTGGCCTCGTCGAGCAATTCCTCGATCGGCCGGCTGGACAGCGGCCCTTTGATTTTGGGAATGACGCAGAAGCTGCACCCTTTCAGGCAGCCTTCGGAGATTTTCAGATACGCGTAGTGGCCATCGGTGAGCGCCACCCGCGGCGGCAAGCCTTGATACATGGAGGCCGGGCGGAAACGCAGCCAGGTGCGGCGCTTCCCGGCCAACACCCGCCGGGCCACGCGTTCGATCTGGCCGAATCCATCCACGCCGACGAACCCATCCACCTCCGGCAGCTCCTTGATCAGGTTCTCTTTGAAACGCTGCACCAGACACCCGGCGACGATCACCGCTTTGAGCTTGCCGCGGCGTTTCAGCTCCACCACGTCCAGGATCGCGTCGATCGATTCTTGGATGGACTCCTGGATGAAGCTGCAGGTGTTGATGACGGCCACGTCGGAGCCTTCCACCTGCTCCACGGGTCGAAAGCCGTGCTGCTTGAGCCGGCCCAGGTACACCTCCGAGTCCACCAGGGTTCTTGGGCATCCCAGGCTGATGAGGCTGACCGTCGGTTGAAGGGAATCGGAAGGAGTCGTGACACAGGAGACAGCCATGGCGCGCAAGTTCGCGCTAGCGCGCCGAGCCGACCCGGGCGGGGCGGGGGGCGGGAGCTTCCTCTTTCAGGGCGGCGATCCCGCTGTGCGTGATGGCCAGCCGTCCTCGGTGCGCCATGGCCAACGGACTGATGGACCGGCCGTTGAGCAGGACCTCAACCTTGGCCGGCGCGCCGATGACGACGTCGAAGCGGCGGTCGGCTTTCCACGCTTCCTGGGCCCCGGCGGCCAGCTTCTGCTGAGCGACGAGAGTGCCGTCGGCTTTCACCGAGATCCACGTGGGCTGCCGCGCCACAATCGCCAGTTCCAGCGGCTGGAGGGGTTTCAGAGCGATGGACGGCTGGGGCGCGAGAGGTTCCTGCTTGTGGATGACGGACAGGCTGGCCTCCTGGTGCGCAACCCGGCGCGGCACCCATCGCTGCGGGTGCGTATTCATCACGACCAGCAATCCCGCAAGCCCGAGCCCAAGCGAGCCAATACGACGGGCCCAGGGGCCACCCCATTCGAATCGATCGATGAATCCCAGCGGGGTGCTGTGTGGCGAGGCCTCCGGCGTTGGTTGCCCCGACCCCGTCGGGGCGGGAAGCAACTGCGCGATCAACGGGGCCGGCTCCAGCCCGAGGAACTTGGCGTAGGTGCTCAGGAACCCTTTGACATACACCGGACTCATCGTGGCATGGAGTTCGTCGCGCTCCAGCGCTTCGAGGACCCACACCTGGATTTTCGTGGCCTTGGTGGCCTCCTGGAGGCTCAGTCGCCGTTCGGTCCTGGCCTGGGTGAGTTGCGCGCCGACGCTTGGCATCATCAGGAAGCCGCCTGTGCGTCTGGGTCCACCAGGACTTCACGCGCTCGGCTGCCTTGCGGTGGGCCGACCAGCCCCTCTTGCTCCATGAGGTCCAAGATCCGCGCGGCGCGCGCGTAGCCCAACCGAAGCCGGCGCTGCAGGAGGGAGGTGGAGGCCTGACCGGTGTTGAGCACCAGGCGCTTGGCCATGTCGTAGAGCTCGTCTTTCTCGGTGATCAGCGTTTCGGCAGGCCTGTCTTGCTTGGCCAACAGTTGTGCATCGTAGATGGGCTGGCGCTGGCTCTTGAGGTGGGCCACGACCCGCTCGATTTCGCCATCGGTGAGGTAACAGGCTTGGGCGCGGATCGGTTTGGGCGCTCCTGGCTTGAGGAACAAGAGATCCCCGCGCCCAAGCAGCTTATCGGCTCCATTCATATCCAGGATCGTGCGCGAATCGACTTTGGAGGCCACCTGAAACGCAATCCGCGCCGGGAAGTTGGCCTTGATGACGCCGGTGATGACGTCCACCGACGGGCGCTGGGTGGCGAGGATGACATGGATGCCCACCGCCCGGGAGAGCTGCGAGAGCCGGGTGATCGTCTCCTCCACGTCTCGTGAGGCCACCATCATCAGATCGGCCAGCTCATCGATCACGATGACCAGGTAGGGCAGGCGGGCCTGCTCCGGCTCGCCCTGCCCGGCCTCCAGTCGTTGGTTGTAGCCGGCGATGTTGCGCACCCCGGCTTTCGCGAGCAGCTGGTAGCGGCGTTCCATCTCCTGGACCGCCCAGAAGAGCGCGCCGGCTGCCCGCTTGGCGTCGGTGACGACCGGCGCGACCAGGTGCGGGATGTCGTTGAACAGGACCAGCTCCACCATTTTTGGATCGATCATGAGGAACTTCACTTCATCGGGGCTGGCGTGGTAGAGGAGGCCCGTCAAGAGGCTGTTGAGGCAGACGGTCTTGCCGGATCCTGTGGCGCCGGCGATGAGCAGGTGCGGCCCCTCGCGAAGATCGCAGACCACCGGCTCGCCCGAGACGTCTTTGCCGATGGCCAGGGCCAGCGGCGAGGCCATCTGTTGAAACTCGCGCGAGGCGAGGAGCTCTTTCAGGTAGACGATCGTGGCGGTGGAGTTTGGCACATCGACCCCGACCAGCCCCTTGCCGGGGATGGGCGCGATCACGTGGCAACTGGCGGTCTTGAGCACCAGAGCCAGATCATCGGCGAGCGAGACGATCTTGGTGATCTTCACGCCGGGCGCGGGTGAGAGCTCGTAGCGCGTCACCGTGGGGCCGCGATCGATGTTCACGCAACGCGCCTCGATGCCGAATTCTTTCAAGGTCTCCTCAAGCACCCTGGCCTGGGCCTGGAGATCTTCGCCAAGCTGCCGCTCGGCCGGCGGCGGGGGCGTCGTCAGGAGATCGAGCGGCGGCAACTGCAGCCCGCCCGGCGCCGGCCGGGGGCGAGCGGAGGCATTCGTGAGGACTTTGGGTTTTTGCACGACGGCGGTCGATCGAATCCGCGGGGCAGCCGCTTTCGCGCTCACCTCAACGAGGACTCCCGTCGAAAGGGCGGGGACGCCGACCGCCCGCGCGCGCCACCCAAGGCCGTTGTTGAGGAGCGAACCCGCCCGCGTGAGAAACGTCATCGCCGACGCCGTCAGCGCGGTCCCATCCGAGACCAGCACCCACGCCAGGAAGGTGACGCAGCCCGCGAGCAATCCGGTTCCCACTGCGCCCAGGTAATAGCGCCCGGCTCGCGCGAGCACATACCCGACCATCCCTCCGGCCTGAGCCTGCCGGGTGGCATCAATGGGACCCATCGCGAGCGTCGAGAAGACGCTCAGGCCCGCGAGCCAGCACAGGGCCGCGAGGGCGCGGGTGGTCCAGCGGCCCTTGGCGGCCATCGTCCCCTTCCATAGTTGCAGGGCCCAGAGCAGGCACAGTCCCGAGAACGCCAGCGCCGTCCATCCAAACCCTCCCCGCCCCAGAAACGCGAACCACGCGCCGACGACGCCGCCGATATTGTGAGAAGGAGAGTTCGGACTGGAGGTGAAAAGCGGCAGATCCGCAGGATCGTAGGAGAGGAAGACCAGAACACTGAACACGCTCCCCGCGCCCAGGAGCACACTGAGGAGGCGCGACGCGAGGGCGGCAGGAATCATCTTGCGTACAGCCGCTGCCGCATCATAGAGGAAGCGACGGCCTGACGCCTATAAGGCCCGCTTCCTGGAGAGATTGACCCGTCCCTGCTCATCAACCTCGATGACTTTGACCTTGATCTCATCTCCCACCTTGACCACGTCCTCGACCCGATTCACGCGCTGCTCGGCCAGCTCGGACACGCGGACCAAGCCTTCCTTGCCGGGCAGGATCTCGCAAAACGCCCCGAAGTTCGTGATGCGCTTGACCTTGCCCGTGTAAATCTTGCCCACCTCGACGTCCTCCGTCAGCCCGCGAATAATTTCGATCGCTTTCTCGGACGCGTGGGCGTCGGTGGAGGCGATGGCGATGCTGCCGTCATCTTCAACGTTAATGGTCACCCCGGTCTCCTCGATGATCTTGCGGATGACGCGCCCGCCCGGCCCGATGACGTCCCGGATCTTGTCGGGATTGATCTTGAGGGTCGTGATGCGCGGCGCATAGACCGACAAAGATGGCCGGGGCCGCTCGATGGCTCCGGCGATTTTATCCAAGATCGTCATGCGGGCGGGATGCGCCTGGGAGAGGATGCGGCTGGCGAGCTCGACGGACAAGCCCTCGGGAAGCTTGACGTCCACCTGCAAGGCGGTCACCCCCAAGCGGGTGCCCGCCACCTTGAAATCCATGTCGCCGGTATGGTCTTCCAAGCCTGAAATATCCGTGAGGATCGCCACGCGGTCGCCTGCTTTCACCAAGCCCATCGCCACCCCACTGACCGGGGCTTTGATCGGGACGCCGGCATCCATCAATGACAAGGTGCCTGCGCAGACCGTGGCCATGCTGGAGGAGCCGTTCGACTCCAAGATATCCGAGACGAGCCGGACGGTGTATGGAAACTCGTCTTTCGACGGAACGACCGGTTGCAGCGCCCGTTCAGCGAGCGCTCCATGGCCGATCTCCCGGCGGCCCGGGCCGCGGATCGGCCGGACCTCCCCCACGCTGAACGGCGGGAAGTTCTAGTGAAGCATGTAGCGCTTGAAGCTTTCCCCTTCCAAGGCTTCGATGTGCTGCTCATCGTCGCTGGTGCCCAAGGTCGTCACGCACAAGCTTTGGGTTTCCCCTCTGGTAAAGAGCCCGGAGCCGTGGGTGCGCGGCAGCACCCCCACCTCACAGGTGATGGACCGCAAGTCGGTGTAGCCGCGTCCATCCACCCGCTTGCCGGTGTCCAGGATAAACTTCCGCACTTCCTCGTGCTCGACGAGCGCGAAGGCGAGCGTCACATCCACGGGATCCACCGGGCTTCCCTCGGGCGCCAATTGCTCCATCAACGATTCACGCAACTGCGCCAGGGCTTCGTGACGCTCCTCCTTGGCCGGCAGGCGATTGATCCGGGCGAGCTGGCTCACCGCCCGCTCCCGAACCGACGCGATCACCTCAGGAGCCGCTTGCCGGATGGCCAGCCCGTTGGTTTTGGGACGGGCGGCCGCCCGCATCAGTTCCTGCTGCAGCCCGATGAGCTTGCGCACATGGTCGTACCCGAAGGCGATCGCTTCCACCACCTGTTGCTCCGGCACTTCCTTGAAGCCCCCCTCTAACGACAGGACTCCTTGCGGGCTTCCGGCGACGACCACATCCACCGCGCTCTGAGCGAGCTGTTGGTAGGTGGGATTGGCGACCCAGGCGCCGTTGACCAGCCCGACGCGCACCGCGGCAACCGGATGTTGAGGAAATGGCAAGGGCGACAGCTGCAGGGCGACCGAGCCTCCCAGCACCGCCAGCACATCAGGGTCGTATTCGCCGTCCGAGGACAACACGCTGGCCATGACCTGCAGCTCATGCTGGAACCCGTGCGGGAACAGCGGCCGCAGGGGCCGGTCGATCAGCCGGGCGGTGAGAATTTCTTTCTCGGTGGGGCGCCCCTCCCGCTTGAAGAAGCCCCCAGGGATCTTGCCGGCCGCATAGGTCTTTTCCCGGTAGTCAACGGTCAGGGGCACGAAATCAACCTTCGAGGTGTTCGGCGAGGGGTTGTAGACGGCGGTCACCAACACAACGGTCCCGCCCTGCTGCACGACGATCGACCCGTGAGCCTGCCTGGCGATTTTGCCGGTTTCCAGGGACAGGGTGGACGATCCGAGCGGGATGGAGACGCGGTTGATCATCACTTGCGAAGGTCAAGGGCTTCCAGAAGATTGCGGTAGCCGGCCTCGTCGTGCCGTTTGAGGTATTCCAGCAGCCGTCGCCGCCGGCTGACCATTTTCAGGAGGCCTTGGCGCGAGTGGACGTCCCGCTTGTGCGTCTTGAAATGATCCGAGAGGCTCTTGATTCGATGCGTCAGGATCGCAATCTGGACGGGGGCCGATCCGGTATCCCCTTGATGCTGCTGGAACTGCCCGATGACGGCAGTCTTCTGTGCTTGTTCAGTGGCCATGCGTTCGTGCATCCTCCATCTCAAGAGATCAGCAGTATACCCTGACTCTCAGAAGCGGTCAAGAAGAAGCACCGAAGGATCGCCTGTAAGCCGAGTTCTGTCCCTTGACATCTCAGAGTATTTCTATGAGATGTCAAGGGGATGGTCATCCATCTGGGTCCCGTCTTGCGGCGGGACTCCTGCGACCCACCTCTCCCGCCCGCCTCCGACTGAAGCGGTTCAGACGGGCATCCTATCACGCATCATTGAAGACGCGTGGGCGGGAACGTTTGGTCTTGCTCCGCGTAGAGATTGCCGCGTTTCACGTCCCCCCCGCCCACGGATTCACTGTGGGCGGGGGATACTCGTCTCTGTGGCTCTTCCGCCACCATGCGTGGCGGATCCGCCCCTCGCGCTTAAACGAGTGGGCGGAGATCCTCAACCCCTTGCGGGGTCGGCCCTGCAGTTAACAGGGTACGCTGCCCTATGGAGCTCGGACTTTCCTCCCCCGCCCCGAGGTCAACCGTGGGCGGGAGCGACCATCCGGCTATCCTTCGGTGCCGCCAACCTCCCGTGTCGTGACTGCTGCCGTGAAACGGCCTTCCACCGCCGCGGTGGCAAGCCGGTCTGCTGCCGTGTTCTGCTCGCGGGGCACGTGCTCAATCGTGCACCGGGCAAACGCGCGCATGACCTGGCGGGCGAAATCATGGAGCAACCGCAAGGTCGCATCGCGCACGCGATACTCGCCGTGGAGTTGTTTGGCCAGCAGCTCGCTGTCCGTCCTCACGTGCACGCTCGTGAATCCCCTCGCCTGGGCTTCTTGCAGGGCGTAGAGGAGTGCCAGATATTCGGCGACGTTGTTCGTCGTTTCGCCAAGGTATTTTGACAGCTCAAGGGCCGGGCTCCCATTCGCGCCGGTAAACACCGCGCCGACCCCTGAGGGGCCGGGGTTCCCACGGCTCGCTCCATCAATGTGAACGATGACAGGCTCAGGAGAGCTCATGCGCAGTCTCCAGATAGAGAATCCGGTTGCAGCTTTCGCAGGTCACGAGCTTGGCGTTGAGATGCACTTCGCTCACCACTTGCGGCGGCTGCACCATGTGACAGCCCCCGCACGACTCCTGAACGAGGGGCACCATGGCCAGGCCATCACGGCTGGCCAGCACCCGTTCGTAGACGGCCAGCGTCGGCGACTTGATGAGCGGCAGGATGCCGTTGCGCTGGCCCTGGAGCCTGTCATGCTGCTCCTCGATCGCCTGAAGCTCCTGGTTCAGGCGGACCTCTTCATCCTGGAAGTGCGCCTGCTGCTCGGCGGCCTGGGCCAGCTGCGCCTGACGGTCTTGACTCGCTGTCTCGATCGCGCCCATCACCTTCAGGATCTCCTCCTCGACGAGGGAGACGTCCCCTTTGGTTTGTTCGATCTCATGCTGGATGGCCGTGTATTCCTTATTGGTCTTGACCTGGAACAGCTGCATCTGGAGCTTCTTGACGTTGGCTTCTTTGGCGGAGAGCTCCAGCTCCTTTTCTTTCTGCTGGAGTTGGAGGGCTTTCAAATGCGCCTCGCTGGCTTGCGCCTTGGCCTGCTGCTCGGCCACCAGTTGCCTGGTCCGCTCCAGCACCAAGGGTTTGTGTTGTTGTTCCCGGCGCAGCCGATACAGCTGGGCATCCACCTCTTGGAGTTGACGCAAGGTCTGGATTTGGTCGCTCATGCGTTATGAGTCACTGGGCGATAGAGGATTCGAACCTCTGACCTCATGCATGTGAGGCATGCGCTCTAACCGGCTGAGCTAATCGCCCTCGGATCGGGTAAATGGGCCGGGAAGGGATCGAACCTCCGACCAAGTGGTTATGAGCCACCTGCTCTCCCACTGAGCTACCGGCCCTTGAAAACAGTATAAGGTCGAACGCCAAAAGTCGAAAGCAGAAACTTCTCCTCCCCTTTCGACCTTTCACGCTCGACCTTGACCGGTCGTTACGCCGCGTAGCCCTTATCTTGGGAGAACGTCAGCTCCAGGAAGTTCCTGAGCCGACGGCTGCGGGTCGGATGGCGCAGCTTGCGAAGAGCCTTGGCTTCAATCTGCCGGACCCGCTCGCGGGTCACGTTGAACATCTGCCCCACTTCTTCCAAGGTCCGCGGGCAGCCATCGTGCAGCCCAAAGCGCAAGAGCAGCACCTGCTGCTCCCGCTCCGAGAGGCTGGTCAGGACCTCCTCGATCTGCTCCTTCAACATGCTGTAGGCCGTGGCGTTGGCCGGCGAGATCGCCCGCTTGTCCTCGATGAAGTCTCCGAAATGCGTATCGCCGTCTTCGCCGATGGGGGTTTGCAGGGAGATCGGCTCCTGCGCGATCTTCAGGATCCCGCGCACTTTGTCCACGGGAATCCCCGTCGCCTTGGCGATCTCCTCCGGCATCGGCTCCCGGCCTGTTTCCTGCACGATGGCCAACGACACGCGCACCAGCTTGTTGATGGTTTCCGTCATGTGGACGGGGATGCGGATCGTCCGCGCCTGATCCGCGATCGCCCGCGTGATGGCCTGTCTGATCCACCAGGTCGCGTAGGTGGAGAACTTGTAGCCCCGCTGATACTCGAACTTCTCCACGGCTTTCATGAGGCCGATGTTGCCTTCTTGGATCAGATCCAAGAAGGACAATCCCCGGTTGGTGTATTTCTTGGCGATGCTGACCACCAACCGCAGGTTCGCCTCGACGAGCGCTTTCTTGGCCTTCGTGTAGTCCGTTTCGCACTGCCGGATTTCCTTCAACACCAGGCGCATGCGCTCGGGATCTCCCCCGAGCAGGCGGCGCTGCTCGCGCCGCTTGATGAACAGCGCCCGCCGTCTGGCTCTCGACCCGCGGCCCTTGGGGTGTCTGGTCTGCGCGAGCTGCCGATCCGTCGCCTCCGTCGAGCGGAGGAACCGCTCCAGGCGTCCGACCAGCCATTCAATCGCCAGAATCGTCAGGTGGTACTCCTCGATCAGCCTGCGCACGCGGCGGGCCGTTCTCGTGGCTTTGAGCCGCTTGCGCAGCTGCGTCAGGCGCGCGACCAGCTCCTCCCGGCGCAGATTCGGGTCATCCTTGCTGTAGTCTTCTGGGGCGAGCCTGCCGTCAATGAGCATATCCGTCAGGATCAGCACGTCCCGCCGCACAAACGGCAAGCGCAGGACGCTGCCCCGGAACGCCAGCTCCTCGGCCTCGATTTTCTTCGCCAAGGCCAGCTCCTGCTCTCTCGTGAGGAGCGAAATCTGCCCCATCTGGCGCAGGTACATCTTCACGGGATCGTCCAGCTGCTTGACTTCCGGCGGCGGCGGGGGTTCTTCGGCTTCCTCCTCGTCGCGCTCCTCCGCCCGGTGCGCGGGCTTGGAGGTGGAGGTGGTGGAGGCGGGCTTATCCACGATCTCGATATGCTCCTTGCCCAAGAGGGTCAGGAGCTCATCGATTTCTTCCGGTGAAGCCACATCCTCCGGCAGGAGGTTATTGAGCTCTTCGTAGGTGAGGCGCCCTTTATCGCGTCCCAACGCGACCACGCGCGCCAGCCGTTCGCTCAGGGGCTTTTTCTTCATCGGACCCATGCGGCACTTCCCTCCTCCTTGCGCGTTCCCATCGGCTCTCGCATCAGGTGCTGCAACTTCATCAAGAGGCGTCGGACCTCATCGTCCCGTCCGAGCTCTTGCGCCACGCGAAGCTGGTCTTGCATCTGTTCCTGTTGGTGCGCTCGCGCCCGACGGCGAAGCCGCTCCAGGCACTTGCGGAAGGCCTCCTCCTTGGCGGGTTCGCGTTGCGCGACCGGCACCAATTCCGCCACCAGCCGCGCGCGCTCCCCTTCTTGGAGTCGCGAGATGAGCTGCGCCGGGCCCAGGTGCGGGGACACGGCCCGCAGTTCGTTCAAGGCCATCAGCAGGCCCCGGAGCCGGCCGTCCTTGAGTTGCTCCAGGAGCTCCCATTCCTTGACGATGCTCTCAAAACGCGAGGGCTCATCGAGCAGCAACGCGCCGAAGAGACGCTCCACGGCGTCGGCTTCTGCCGGTCGCTGCAGCCCCCCGCGGGCAGCCGATTCCTGGCGGGCGGTGTTGGGAGCCTGGCGCTGGAGGCGCGCGTGGGTTTTCTCCAGTTCCTCCAGGACCGCGCGCTCATCGAGGTGCAGCCGCTGCGCCAACAACCGGACGTATTCGCGCCGGCGCATCGCGTCGGGCACCCGAGCCACCGTCGCGAGCGCCCCTTGGGCGGCCCGCACTTTTTGATCCGGATCCGACAAGCTGTGGTGCCGGGCGGCGCAGGCTAACAAGAACTCCACGACGTTGAGCGCCTTGTCCAGCAGGCCGTCGAACGCCTTCAGGCCATAGGCGCGCACGAACTCATCCGGATCAACGCCGGAAGGCAGTTGGGCCACGCTGACCTGGAACCCCGCTTCCACCAGGACGTCCATCCCGCGCAGCGCGGCCGTTTCTCCGGCCGCATCGGCGTCAAACGCCAGAATCACCTGATCGGTGTATCGGGCGAGCAACTTCGCCTGCTCAGGGGTGAAGGCCGTGCCTGAGGGGGAGACGACATGCGTGATCCCCGCCTGCCACAACACCACGCAATCAAAATAGCCTTCCACGACGACGGCGAGTTTCCGTTTCACGATCGCGTCCTTGGCTTGCCAGAGCCCATACAGCTGTCGGCCCTTCGTATAGAGAGGCGTTTCAGGGCTGTTCAGGTACTTCGGCTCCTGCCCCTGGAGGCTGCGCCCCCCAAACCCCACGACCCGCCCGCGCGCATCGATGATCGGAAACGCCAGGCGCTCACGAAACCGATCCACGAGCCCGCGGGATGAGCGCAGGGTCAGGCCCGCGTGCTCCAGCGCGTCAAGCGCGATCTTGGCGCGCTTGGCCGCCTGCAGCAGGTCGGCGCCGCCTCCAGGCGCATACCCGAGCCGGAACGCCTGCCGCGTCCGTTCGCTCACGCCTCGGCCACGCAGATACTCGCGCGCGGCCCGCCCACGCGTGGGATGCGCCAGCATGCGCTCGTAGTAATGAGCGGCCTTCTCCATCAGCTCAACGAGCTGCTGGGCCTTCCCGTTCGAGGCGGCGCCGGTCGGCTCCGGCACCGTCACCCCAACCTGTTGGGCAAGCTGCCGGACCGCCTCTGGAAACGTCAAGCGGTCCTGCTGCATGAGAAACGTGAAGACGTTGCCCCCGACGCCGCAGCCGAAACAATGAAAAATCTGTTTGTCCGTGTTGATATGAAACGAGGGGGTGCGCTCTTTGTGAAACGGGCAGAGCGCCTTGAAATGCCGGCCCGCCCGCTTGAGCGGCACGTACTGGCCGATGACCTGGGCGATATCCACGCGCGCCTGGATGTCGTCTAAGAGCGTTTCAGGAAGGAGCGGCATCGCTTACCGACGTGGCGAGAGGGTCGGAATGAGCGGACCTTCACTCCGTGATCCGACGGTCCAACTGACGAGCTGCGCGAGGGTCGTGCGGCTCACCGCGAGCAGGGGCGGGCTCAACACGGAGCGCTCCTGGATGCTGCGGGCAACATACGCCCCCCCGGTCGCCAAGAACACGAGTAAGGCGAGTCCCGCCCACCACAACCCGCGCACGCCGCCTACGAGCAACCCGAGTCCTTGCACGCTCCATGCCAACCGGTTCCCGGTGACGCTCTTGGCCAGCGCGCGCACGCCAAACTGCACAAAGACCGCCAAGCCCAGCGCCAGCAGAGCCAGAAAGCTGCCAAAATCGAGTAGGGCGGGGCCGACCACGGTCACCCACGATGCGAGCGCTCGACTCACGGAACCGTGGAAGACGCACGCAAAAATCGTCGCGCCGACTATCCCAACCAGGTGGAGGAGCTCAACCAAGACTCCCCTCCCGAATCCTGTGTAACAGGTTCTCAGAAGAAGAGTTACAAGAATAAGATCAACCCAGTTGGGCCACGTCGTCGGCGTCGAAACCTCTGTTAGGAGCTCGTCCACAAGTATACCATACGCCTTTCGAGAGCGTCAAGGTAGCGCTACCTTAGACGGACTGAAGAACCGAAGAACGAAAGAACTGAAGAACGGGCGACTGGCCGTGTTCTTCAGTTCTTCGGTTCTTAAGTTCTTTGGTTGGTTACGAGTGGGTGGCGCGGACTTTGATGATACGAAGCTCCTCCATCATCTCATCCAATTTCCGGAGGATCGTCTGTTGGGTCGCGAGGACCTCATCAAGTTTTTTCTCAAGCGCCCGCGAATCGGACCTGGGTTCTCGCGTGCTCTGGGCGCTTGCCAGATGTTGCAGAGCGATCACGGCGGTGGCGAACAGCAACACCCCAATCACTGTTTGGATTCCTCGCAGGCGGGTCATGGGGCAGTTCCCTCCTCAACTCGCCGGCTTGGCAGCAACCGCTGCGGGCGATGCGGCGTCGCGAATCAACCGGACCGTCAGGAAGATGAGCAAATCGAGCTGGTCTTGTCCCGAGGGGGTCTGCTCACGGCGGTTCGTGAACAGCCATCCCACCACCGGGATATCGCTCAAGATCGGGACACCGCTTTTCGTGACCCGCTCCGCTTGCCGTTTCAATCCGCCGATCGCCAGGGTCTCGCCGTCTTTGAGGCGGACCTGGGTCTCGGCTTTCTGCACGTCGAAATCCGGGAAGGTGATCCCGGAGGCAAACGTCCGGTCGGCCCCCACCGTCGTGATTTCCGGCTTCAACTCGACCACGATCTCGTCTTTCAAGTTCACGTACGGGGTGACCTTCAGGAGGATCCCCGTTGAGCGGGTTTGGAAGCCGGTCACGGTGGCGCGGCCGGTGGACGGGTCAATCTGGAAGTTGGGGATGTTCACATCCGTCCCGATCTGGATATTGGCCTGTTTGTTGTTCAGGGTGACGATGGTGGGATTGGAAAGCACTTTGGTGTCGACGCGTTGCTTGAGCATGTTCAAGGTCGTCGTGAGGGTGCCCAGGTCAATCGTGCCGAACGTGAACTGCCCGCCAACGCCTGGGACGCGCCCTTTCGTCAGCGCCGCGCCGGTGGTTGGCGAAAACGTGCCTGAGCGCGGGATGAAGGACGCCCCCACGTCACCAAACTCTGCCCCTTCAGGAAACGGAAAGGTGGTCGGGGCGATGGCGGTGTCAATGCTGAGACCGATGCTGTCGAACCAATCAATGCCGAGGTTTTCATCGCGACTCAGCCGGGTTTCCACAAATTTCGACTCGATGTGGATCTGCGGGGTTTGTCGGTCAAGACGTTCGACCACTTGCTTGAGTTGAAAGAGGGTGGAGGGGATATCGGAGACGATGACCGTGTTGGTGCGTTCGTCATACTTCACCTTGCCCCGATCCGTCAGCATCTCTTTGACAATGTCAACCACGTCCTTGGATTTGGCATAGCTCAACGGAAACACCTCGGTTGACACGGCCTCTTGCTCAACCGCCGCCAAGGTCATCACCCGGATCACGTCGGCCTTGCGCTCATAGGTCAAGGCATAGGTCCGCAGGATGATGTCCAAGGCCTGTTCCCAGGGGACGTGGGTGAGCTTGATGGTGATCAAGCCCTCCACATCCGGCCCGGCGACGATATCGACGCCACTCTTCAACGACAGCACGCGCAAGACTTGCCGAATATCGGCATCCTTAAAATCCACGCTGATGGTGCCGGCCTGTCCTCCCTCAGCTTCGACGGAGGGACCTTCGACCAGGGGGGCTTCTGCGATTTCCTCCTCAGCAGGAGACGGGGACGCGAGGGGGCCCGGTGGCGGTTGGTCCTCCGCCACCGCGATCGCCCCGCCGAGTAACGTTGCGATCACGATCCCGCTCCTCCACAGGCGCCACATCCTCACGGCCCTCACCTCCTTGACCTGGTTATTCATGCGACGGATCCTGTTCGTCAGACGACATGCGCAACACGACGGGCTTGCCCTCCCGGACGATCACCACCGCATCCTGACGGATTTCCATCACGTGATACTCCCCCACGACATCCCCCACCTTCACTTCGGTGTCATTGATCAGCGCCAGGGAGTTTCCTCCTGGGTCCCAGAGGATGCCGGCCAACTGCAGGCCTGAGATGGAGGAGCCGGAGGAGAGGGCGCCTGCCGTCCCGACAAAGCGTCCTTCCCGCACGAGCGCCACAAACGGATCGCGTCTCCCTTTGGAGTCATAGGGTTGAGGCTCCGGGGGCGGTTGGGCCGCGGCGTTTCCACCGAGCAACCCTGCGACCCACCAGAGGCCGCCCAGGATGGCCCCGAGGCGTACCCCGCGACTCACCAGCTCGTTCATGATCCCCCCGCAGTGTCCGTCGGTCGCTGACTCAGGGCTGGTTTGAGCGCAGAAGACATCGCGTAGGCGAGCAACGTCAACTTCACCAGATGCCGTCGCAGCAGCTTGGGGTTTTCGCTGATCCGCAAGGTGCGCACTTGCATCGGCTGAGTCCCAAGCTCAACGCGGCTGAGGAAGGTTCCGAGTTGATGGAACCCGGCGAGAGCCTCAATCTGGATCGGGATTTCTTTATAGGCGTCTGGGCTGAGGGAGGCGGGAAAGGCGCGCTGGGGGGAGATGAGCTGGATCTTCACCCCGGTCTGCCCTGCCAGATCGGTGAGTTGCTCAATCATGGTTGGCAGCTCATCTTCCGTGAGAACCGTGGTGCGAAGGCGCGCCATGCGATCTTCCAACTGACGGCGCTGCTGCTGCAACTGCGGCTCCTGGATCAACGCCTGTTCGATGTCTCGGAGTTGCTGCTTGGCAAGGCGCACCTGGGTTCGCACCTCGGCCCCCCTTCGCCAGAGGGGGCTGAGAATGTACCCATCATAGCCCCACACGAGCCCAACCGCAAGGAGACTCACTAACACCAGACGTCTGCGGTCCTGTGGAGGCAGCGGCGGGGTCATGGTGTGGAGGCCGCTGGAGGGGGGATCAAGTCACAGATGAGGGCGAACTTCATGAGTTCGATCTCGCCTTCTTGGACGTTCTGGATGGACTCAATCTGGATGTCGCGGATGATGGGTGAGAAACTCTGGTCGGCTTTGAGAGTTTGGACCAAGCGGTTGACGGACGCCATGGCCTCGCCCCCCTGGCTGATCGCAGCGCCCTGGAAGGTCAATTTGCCCTGAGCGTCCAGCGCCAGGTCGCTGAACCAGACCCCCTCCGGGGTGAGATCCGAGAGGACATTGAGCCGCCGGGCCCAGTGGCTGCGTCGGCGATCGAGCTGTTCAAACACGCGCTCCTGCTCTCGGAGGGTCGCGATGACGGCTTTCACCTCGTCAATCGCCTGTTTCTTCGCAGCCAAGGCGTGGATACGCGCCTGCAGACCTGCCAGGCGCAGGTGGCCAAGCCCGCCCAACGCGGCGAGCAACACCCCAACGCCGATGAGGAGGCCCGCGGCTCCAAGAGCTAACGGGGAACGATGGAACTGACGGATCGAGGTGGCCGTGGGTTTGCGATAGCCTTCAGGGAGGAGATTAACGGTGATCATCCCGCGTCAGTCCGGAGGGCTAACCCATACGCGACGGCCATATCGCTGGCCAGCCCCTCCCGAGGTTCCCAGGCCGTCAGGGGTTGCGCCAAATGTTGGCTCAACGCCTCCAGAAACCCTGGACAACGCACCAGCCCTCCACTGAGGGCCACGCGGTCTGGTGGCGTCCCGAAATGATTCTCAAAGAAATCGAAGGACAACTGCAGGTCAGCCGCCAACGCTTCACAACCACTGCGCATGGCCTCGACGAGCTCAGGGGCAAGCGCGGAGGAGGCTTGCGCAAGGTGTGCCCTGATCGCGCTCTCCTGGCGTCCGAGGTGCTCGGCCATTTGTTTGACCAGGTGAGCGGCTCCCCAGGGGATATCCCGAACCAGGAAGGGTTGTCCGTCTTTGACGATGGCGAGGTTCGCCCACTGGGCCCCCAGGTTCGCCACAGCGTGCGTGCCGCTGCGCGCTTGCCCATCAGCCCGACGATCCATCCAGGCATTGACATTCGCGAGCGCATCCACGTCAATGACGCCAGGCTCCAATCCGCTCTGCCTGATCCATGCCACACGGCGCTCCAAGAAATCCCGGCGACAGGCCACGATCAGCACCTGGAGTTTCTGGCCATCCGTCGCTCCGAGGGCCACCCCATCCAGCACCACATCTTGGATCGTAAACGGCAAATAGCGCTGGGCTTCAAAGGGGAGGGCCTGGGCGAATTCCTGCGGCGCGAGCTTGGGCATCTCCACCACGCGCATGATGACCGATTGGCCGCTGACCGAGAGATTCACGGTTTTGAGCGGGACCCCAAGCGCCCCGACCGCCTGCTGGACGGCCGCTTGCACCGAGGCGTCCGTCATCTCGGTCAGGGGAACGTCCTGCTGGGCCAGTAGCGGGCGCATCCCCGATCCGATCCGCGGTCCGAGGGCGACCGCTTTGACCGAGGAGGAACCGATGTCAAGCCCGATCGTGGCTTTGGGGGCTTGCGGCTTCACCGTGGCGAGGTGTTTCAACAGTTGCCAACCGGACTGGACGAACGGCGGCAGAGGCGCAAGGCGCATTCAGCTCGGATTCCGAAGTCTCGCCTGGGTCCGCAACGTCCCCGTATCCATCGCCCCTGTTGGGAGGAGGCTGGAGGAGCGTTTCACCTGGAGCCGGAGGGTGACGGTCCGCGTGCTGCTGGCATAGTCCACCAGAAAAGTCTCCGCGTAGTTGGCCAGCACGCGGCAGGGCGAAAAATCTGTGATCGTCGTATCCGAGGCGGCCGACTCACAGCGCACGAGCTGGGTGCCATTGCGCAGCGCATGCACCCATCCACCGTTGGTGGTGTCGTTTCCCCAACAGGTGGCGTTGGGCGTACACCCGCTCACATTATACCCTCGGGAAATCTGGAAGTTCAGCCGCGTCGCTCCACCTGATGGGGTATCGCCGCCGGGACTCGTCAACTCCGTATCGATGTTATTGGCCTTGTGCAACTCTGTGTTCATGGCACCCAGCGCTCGACGGGCCTCCTGTTGGACATGGACATAGGCCTCGCTCGACAAGGTCGAGCGATGACCACTGGTGAACAGCAGGGCAAGCGCCCCGGTGACGATCCCCAGCACGCCCACCACGATCAGCAACTCGATCAGGCTGAATCCGGTCCAGGGCCTCTTCATCATACAACAGGCAGGCCGGGTTTGGCAATCGGCCCGCTCATTTGCGACACGTCATCAGTGTGGAGAGCATCGCGGGGGAGTCAATGGCGGTGGTATCGCTGGCCATCACGAGGCTTTCATCCGCCGCCAAGGCGCTCCCATTCCAGGCGCATTCCCCGATGACTCGACCTCGATGACGCCAGCAGATGGCCACCGTGACCGTCAGGGGATCAGTCCCTGAGGTCGTGACCACGACCAGCTCATGGTTTGCTTGATTGGATTCGACGCTCTTGCCTCCCCCGCCGTTGGTGCCCGTGTCAGCCAGCCACGCATCCCAACTGGCAAATCCGGCAGGACCGGCACCACTCGGGGTGGCACAACTGGACCCTGAATTTTGTTGACGGATCCGCTCCATCACCCTCGTGGCGTCATTCGAGGCCCAACTGAGATTGCGGGCATGCTCATTCAAGGCAAACTGGCTCACGGTCACGCCAAGCATCGCCACAATGCCGATCATCAACAACGTCGCGCCGATGAGCAGCTCCGGCAAGGTAAACCCGCTTGAGGGACGCATGTTTACGCTCAGCACACTGTCGGCGCCAGATGCATGGGTTCATCGCTCGCATCCGCTGGCCCAGCTCCGGTGCAGTGCCGAATCACTCCAGTCCGGTCGATAAAAAACGCCCGCGATCCCGTGCTCCCCAGCGTTTGGGGAACGCTCGAGAGCGTGTAGTCCGAGCAGGCCGTGGCGCAACCGCCTGGCAGCGGGGTGTAGGTGTAGGTGTACCCTTGCAGAGTCGAATTGCTCATGAGTGAGTTGAACGCCGGTGGTCCGTAATCCGGGTCCGCATCCGTGTAGAGGTCCGCCTGCCAGTCATCCGGGTAGGATTGGTTGACCGAGCGGTACATTTCCACGGCGTTGGCCAAGGTGCGCATGTTCGCGATCACCGTACTCTCGCTCGTGGTCAGCCGAGAACGCAGCAGGCTCTGGACCGCAATGATCGCCAGGATCATCATCACGCTGACGACCAGCATGATTTCAATGAACGTGAAGCCGATTCGCCGGCTCTCATCTAACAAGAAGGGATGGCCCCCGGTTCCTGGCCATAGGGCCATCCCTTCCCTCATTCCCGACCAACAACGTCAGCGGAGGTTACGCGCACACCCCCGGTAACGCATCAAGCGTATTGCTGGTCGCGACGGCGTTGACGGTCGCCGAGCAGCCGGCGGCCGGGCACCGGCAATGACGCACGACCCCGGTTTCGTTCACGAAGAACGCCCGGGTCCCGTTGGTCGTGGCGGTGGGATAGGCATCCAACGTGTAGGTCTGAGCCGCGGTCCGCGCGTAGATGTAGTTATACCCCTGCACCGCTTGCGCGCTCGCCAGGTTCAGGTCGAACGATGGCGGACCATAGTCCGGCTCTGGGTTCGTGTAGAGATCGGCTTGCCAGGCGCTGGCATACTCGTTGTTCGTCGAGCGGTACATCTCCAGCGCGTTGACCAGCGCCCGGAAGTTCCCGGTGGCCGCCGACTCGTTGGCGGTGGCCCGCCCTCGCAGCACGTTCGGAATCGCGATCGCGGCCAGGAGCGCGATGATCGCGACCACGATCATGATTTCCACGAGCGTGAAGCCTCCTCTTCCAATGCGTTTCATCCTCGCCTCCTCCTTATGAATGTATCCATAAAGTCCACGTCCTTTACCCATCACCCATGACCCATCACCTATCACTGGTTTTCCTCACCTCCTCGCTTATAGTTACTATGCCATCTGACCCGTGTCGCGTCAAGTGATCGAAGGTTAGAGCTCGCGCCAGCTCAAGAGCTGGACGGTGCCGCCTCCGCCCCCGCCGCCGGCCAGCGCCTCGTCGTAGTGGATCGTGGCGTTGCTGTCGAGGTTGATCGATTGCCCCATCACCGCCCCGTAGACGGTCACATTGCTGTCGAGCTCGACCGGCGACAGCGGCGCATGGAGCGCGCCCGTGAACGTCACATTGGAGTCCAGCTCGACCTCCCGGGCCGAGGCGCTCGTGCCCGTCACGTAGAGCGCAAGCTGCGTCGGTTTTCCCGCCGACACGAGGCTGTTGGAATCAAACTCCACGGCTGGAGGGGCGTCTTGATACGTATCCCCATTCACGTAGATGGTAATCGTGCACGTGGGGCAGCTCGAGGCTGTCACAAACTGGGTGTTGCTGTCCATCTTGAAGTACTGATTGACGTAGATCGTCGCATTGCCGGTCACCTCGACCGTCGAATTGGAACCCATATCAATATAGTTGTAGGTGTACGTCCCGGCCGATAATTGCGTCTGTTGATTGCTGGTGAGCACCAGGTTGTTCGTCGTCGAACCGCCAGGATAGGTCTTGGAGGTCATATCCTTGGTGGACACCAGGGTCTGCTTGCTGCCCGTAATCGTCGCGTTGGCATGTTGGGAGATGTCCGTCGTGACGTTCCCTCCAGGGCCGATCACCGCATCCCCCCCTAAATACGCATTGCTGCCGAGGGTAATCGTCGCTGTCCCTGTGGAATTGGAGCCGACATCGCCATTGGTCCCGACATTCGAGCCGCCGTAGGCGCCCAGGCCGGAATCATAGCTATCCGCCCGCGCATTGCTGTCCATCTCAACGGTTGTGGCGGCGAACACGGCGTAGTTGAACAGCGCCTCTTGCACCGACACCGTCCCTTCCACCTGCCGGCTCTGATAGCCATAGGCGGTGGTGGTATTGGAAGGATAATGTCCGGTCACGACGACCTTCCGAAGGGTCGCGCTCAGATTCGTGACGGTGGCATCGTACCCGCCTTTCAGCGTGGTGGTGTAGGCCGCTCCGGCCCAATTCGCATTCGTCTTGAATTCGGTGAGCGCGCGGTCCAACCCCGCCTCGGCCGCCTGGAAGGCCGCGGAGAGCCGCAGAAATCGCTGGGCGCTCTGTTGCTCGGTCAGGCTTTGGACCATCATGGCCGACCCGTAGGCGGTCACTAAGGTCACCAACAGACACGCCATCACCAACGCAACCCCGCGCTTGTTGTTCGCCATATGGAATCCTTGCTTTCAGTGTACCTCAAGAGGAGCCCAATTACCAAGGGGTGAGAGGAAAAAACCCGGCTAATAGGGGTTGATCAATTGGGAGACGTTGAAGATGGGCAAAAACAGCGCGATCACAATGGCGCCGATCACCAGCCCAAGGGCCGTGATGATGAGCGGTTCGATCAAACTCGTCAAGCCTGTCACCGCGGTATCCACCTCGCTCTCGTAAAAATCCGCCACCTTGGAGAGCATCTGCTCAAGCTGCCCGGTTTTTTCTCCGATGGACACCATCCGGGTGACCATGGGGGGAAAGACCTTGCTCTTGGTCAGGGGGTCGGCGATCGGTTCCCCTTCCCGGATGCTGGTGCGCGCATCCAAGACCGCCTGCTCCACGATCTTGTTGCCCGCGGTCTTGGCCACGATCTCCAGCGCCGTCAAGATCGGCACCCCGGAGCGCACCAGGGTGGAGAGGGTGCGCGCGAAGCGGGCGATGGCGACTTTCCGAAACAACGTCCCCAGGATGGGCATGCGCAGCTTCCAGTGATCGAACCACCATCGGCCGGCCTTGGTGTTGAGGTAGAGCCGGCAGCCGATGAGCCCCGCGACGAGGAGGAAGCCCTCCACCAGGAGATACCGGCCAAGGAACTCGCTGACGCTCATCAGGATCAGCGTCGGAAGCGGGAGCCGTCCGCCCAAAGAGGTAAAGATGTCTTTGAACTTCGGCACGATCACGATGACGAGGAAGGTGGTGATCGCGCCGGCCAGGCACGACACGACCATGGGATAGAAGAGGCTTGACTGGACCTTGCGGCGCAAGGCATCCGTCTTTTCCAAATAGGACGCCACGCGATCCAGGATTTCATCCAACCGCCCCGACGACTCTCCCGCCTTGACCATGCTGACGACAAACTCCGAGAAGATCCGGGGATACTTGGCCAAGCACTCCGAGAGGCTCATCCCCCCCTCCACATCCGTGCCGATCCTGCGGATCACCTGGCGAAGCGTTCGGTGCTCGGCCTGGGAGGCCAAGACGTCCAGCGCCCCGATGATCGGGATGCCGGTGGACACCATCGTGGCGAGCTGCCTGGAAAAAATCACGAGTTGCTGGACCGGGACCTTGGGCTGCCCCAGGCGGCTCAGGCCCGCACGGCGCTCCTGCTCCTGGATGGCCAGGACGACAAAGTCCTGTTTCCAGAGCTGCTCCATCAAGGCTTGGCGCGAGGCCGCCTCGAGCAGCCCGTTGTGCTTGTGTCCCGCGGTGTCTTTGACCACGTAGGCAAACGTCGGCATCGCGCGTCGGCTCACTCTTCTGAAGTCACTTGCAGCACTTCCTCAAGAGTGGTCAACCCCATGGCCGCTTTCTTGAGACCGTCTTCCCGCAACGTGGTCATCCCCCGCTGCTCGATGGCGTAGCGCTTGATCTCCCACGAGGGCGCCTTGCTGACGATCAGCTCACGGATGCGCTCATCCACCACGAGGACCTCCAGGATCCCCATCCGGCCGTGGTAGCCGCCGCCCTGGCAGCTTCGACACCCGGCGGCCTGGTAGAACGTGGCTTCAGGTTTGGGCAGGCGGCCGAGTCGTTTCACGAGTTCCGGCGCCGGCTCATAGGCTTTTCGGCACTTGGGGCACAATTTGCGCACCAGTCGCTGGGCTTCGATCAAGGTCACGCCGGAGGCGACGAGAAACGGCTCCACCCCCATATCCACCAGCCGCGGGACCGCGGTCGCCGCGTCGTTGGTATGGAGGGTCGACAGCACGAGGTGGCCGGTGAGGCTGGCCTTCATGGCGATGTCGGCCGTTTCGAAGTCACGAACCTCTCCGATCATGACGATATCGGGGTTTTGGCGCAGCGTCGAACGCAGGCCCGAGGCAAAGGTGAGGCCGATCTCGGGGTTGACCTGGACTTGGGTCATGCCTTCCACCTGGTACTCGACCGGATCTTCAATGGTGATGATGTGCCGGGTCGGGAGATTGAGTTGGCTCAGGATCGAGTAGAGCGTCGTGGACTTTCCGGATCCGGTCGGCCCCGTCACGAGGATCATGCCGTAGGGTCGTTTCACGACCTCCCCAAACGCCTCGACCGACTCAGGCAGAAACCCCAGGTGATCCAACCCGACCGAGAGGCTGCCTTTATCCAGGACCCGCAGCACGACTTTGCCCCCACCGGTGAGGGGGAGCACCGACACGCGGAAATCGACCTCGCGCGCATCCAAGCGGACCTTGAAGCGGCCGTCCTGAGGCAGTCGCCATTCCGTGATGTCCAGCCCGGAGATGATCTTCAGACGCGTCAGGATGGCACTCTGGGCCGTTTTGGGAAACCGATGGGCTTCCTTGAGTTGGCCGTCGATGCGGTAGCGGACGCGGAGCACATCCGCCATCGGTTCCAGGTGAATATCCGAGGCCCGTTTCTGGAGCGCTTCCACGATCATCAGATTGATGACCTTGACGATCGGGGCCGAGTCCGCCTCATCGGACAAGCGCAGCTGGCCCTCGCGCTCCGACTCCGCGAGAGGCTCCGCGGCCTCAGGCGGGGAGGCCCCATTCCCAGTCGAGCCCTCCTCGGTCGCCGGGATCTTCCCCCCGTAGAGCCGGGCGATGGCTCGTCGAATCTCGGACTCTTGGGCCAGGACCGGATCCACGGCGTGGTGCGTCACCGTCCTGAGATCATCAAGCGCAAACACGTTGAGGGGATCGGCGATGGCGATGACCAGCCGTTGGCCGAATTGGGCGATCGGGACCAGGAGGTGCTGCCTGGCGAGGCGCTCAGGCACCAGTTGCGCCACGGCTGGATCCAAGCGGTATTTGGCCAACGAGACCGCGGGGATGCCCAACTCCTCGGCCATCACGCCCACCAACGTTTCCTCGTTGATGCCCTCTCGTTCAATGAGGAGTTTGGCAAATTCCTTGCCGCCGGCCGCCGTCTCTTTCAGGAGGCGCCCCGCCCGTTCCTTGGTCAGCAGACCTTTGTCCACCAAGGCGGTTGAGAGCCGTTCCTTCAAGCTGCTCATCCCTCCACACACTCTCCAATGGTCGTGCGGAAGATTTCATCGAGCGAGGTGAGATGCGCCCGGGTCTTCTGCAGCCCATGTTCCCGAAGGGTGCGCATGCCCTGCCTCCGCGCCTCCTCTTCCAATTCCCGTTCTGAGGCCCGGCGCAAGATCAATTCGCGGATGGCCGGCGTCAGTCGCAAGACCTCCGCGATCACCTCGCGCCCTCGATAGCCCGATCGCGAGCACGCGTGGCACCCGACCGCTTTCGCCAGCTCAAGCGGCTGTCCCTTGGCATCGAGCAACCCTACTTTTTCAGCCACGACTTTTGGGGGGTGGTAGAGCTGCTTGCACCGGGGGCACAGCTTGCGGACCAGTCGCTGCCCGATGACCGCCATCAAGGAGGAATTGATCAGAAACGGCTCCACCCCCATATTGATGAGCCGCACGACCGTCCCCGCTGCGCTGTTGGTGTGGAGGGTGCTCAAGACCAGGTGCCCCGTCAACGCGGATTTGACGGCCATATCAGCGGTTTCGCCGTCACGGATTTCTCCCACCATGATGATATCCGGATCCTGCCGCAGGATGGAGCGAAGCGCTTTGGCGAACGTCAACCCCACCTCCGCTTTGGTGTTGACTTGGTTCACCCCTTCAAGCTCATACTCCACCGGGTCCTCCACGGTCACCAGGTTTTTCTCCGGCCGGTCAATGGTCCGCAACAGCGCGTACAACGTGGTCGTCTTGCCTGACCCGGTGGGCCCGGTCGCCAGGATCATCCCATGGGGTTGCTCGGCACACTGCTTGAGAACGGCGAGGTCCTCAGGAGCAAACCCAAGCGTCTCGAGCTGGAGTTTCACCTGGTCTTTATCGAGGATCCGGATGACGACATTCTCGCCGAAGCTGGCGGGCAGGACGGAAATCCGGAAATCAATCGGACGACCCTCCACCTCGAAGCTGAAGTGGCCGTCTTGGGGAAGCCGGTGTTCGGCGATATTCAGCTCCGCCATCACCTTGATCCGGGACACCACCGCCTGCTGGAGCGGTTTGGGTGGCGCCTCGCCTTCTTGGAAGACGCCGTCGACGCGGTAGCGGACCCTGAGCCGCGTTTCCATGGGCTCGATCAACAGATCCGAGGCCCTCAAGTGGACGGCGTTGGTCAGGAGGGCGTTGGTCAAGCGCACGACGGGAAGTTCCTGCGTCAGGCTGAGCAGCTGATCGGCATTGGGTTCCTGCTCGGTCTCTGCCCGGACCACCTCAAGCGAGCTCGCTCCGGTCTCCTTGACGATTTCCTGCAGGGTGTCATCCACGTCACTGCCATAATAGGCCTCGATCGCCTCCTGGAGATCATTCGGGGTGGCCAGGAGCAGGTTGATCTTCAGGTGGGTCATCGTGGCCAGGGTGTCGAGGGCGAGCACGTTCAACGGATCCGCCATCGCCACCGTCAATGTGCGGCCCATGCAGGCGATGGGCACCACCTGATACTGTCGAGCGAGCTCCGGCGAGACGACGCTCTTCAAGGCCGGGTCAACTTTGATGCGGCTCAGGCTGATGGGCGGGATCCCCAGCCCTTGGCTCAGCGCCGAGAGGAGCGAGACCTCGCTGATGTAGCCGCGCGCCACGAGGATGGTTTGGAGGCTGCCGCCGGAAGTTTGTTGAAGGTGCAAGGCCTCCTCGAGCTGCTCCCGCGTGAGGAGCCCGTTGGAGACCAGGACGTCCGTGATCCGTTCTTTGAAGCTCGACATCCGGTCTCACCCTGCCCTGGACGAGCCGGCCTCTCCGCCGTCAGCGGGATGGGAATTGGTGCCGGGCTGGTAGCAGTGCCCGATGGCTTTGAGGATGTCCGACGGCGTGCTGACGAATGTTTGGACGACGCAGCGGGTGAGCAACTCGATGTCCTCCACGGCTTGAACGTTCGAGGGGTCGGCCATGGCCACCGTGAGCGCGTTGCCGATGCGATCGATGGGGATGAGACAATACTGGCGGGCGACATGCTCCGGAATCAGGCGCGTCACCGCTTCGTCAATTTCATAATTCTCCAGGGGGAGGAACGGAAACCCGTATTGGGCCGTCAAGGCGAGGGCCACCTCTTCTTCGCTGACAAAGCCGAGGGCGACCAGGATTTGCCCCACGAGCCCGCCGCGCGCCTGTTGATAGGCCAGGGCCTTCTCCAATTGCGCCTTGGTGATGACCTGTTGGCTCAACAGGATTTCCCCGACCCGCTTGGTAATCGTTCGTCTCATCTTACCGGTTGGCGAGTCGCATGAGATCATCCGGGTCGCTCGAGCGCGCCAAGGCCTCATCCAAGGTGATCAGGCGGTTGATGTAGAGCTCGTAGAGGGCCTGGTTCATGGTCCGCATACCTTCTTTCTGTCCCGTCTGGATCACCGAATAGATCTGATGGACTTTCTGCTCGCGGATGAGCGACCGCACCGCATGGTTGGCAATGAGGACCTCGGCCGCCAGCACCCGGCCCTTCCCGGTGCCTTTCGGCACGAGCTGTTGCGAGAGCACCCCCAGGAGCTCCATGGACAGTTGGATCCGCACCTGATTCTGCTGATGGGCCGGAAACACATCCACGATCCGGTTCACCGTTTGGGCGGCATCGGAGGTATGGAGGGTCGCGAAGACCAGATGGCCGGTTTCCGCCACGGTCAAGGCGGTCTCGATCGTTTCGAGATCCCGCATTTCCCCGATGAGGATGACGTCCGGGTCTTGTCGCAGCACGTGCTTCAACGCCTGCGCGAACGACTGCGTATCCGCGCCCACCTCGCGCTGATCCACGATGGATTTCCTGCTCGCATGGACGTACTCAATCGGATCTTCAATCGTGATGATATGGTGCTCTTTCGTCGCGTTGAGGTAGTCAATCATCGCGGCCAAGGTGGTCGTCTTGCCCGATCCGGTCGCTCCCGTGACCAGGACCAAGCCTTTCGGCTTGTTGCACAGATCGGTGATGATCGGCACCGGCAGTCCCAAGTCTGCGAATCCGTAGATCCGAAACGGGAGCATCCGGATGGCGACGCCCACGGACCCCTGCTGGATGAAGTAGTTGGCCCGGAA
>JACQRB010000024.1 GCA_016206685.1 Candidatus Omnitrophota bacterium
AACCCCGCCTCATCCATCCCCCGCCGGCCCGCCCGTCCGGCCATCTGGGAGAGCTGGCGGCTGCGCAGCAGGTCGAAGCGTCCGCCGATGCGCTTCTTGAGCGTGTCAATGACGACGCTGCGCGCCGGCATGTTGATGCCCAGCGCAAAGGTCTCCGTCGTGACGATGAATTTGATGAGCCGGCTGACGAAGCAGCGCTCGATGACCTCCTTCATCGTGGGCAGCATCCCGGCGTGATGGTAGGCGACCCCGCGCTCGATCAGGCGGCTCAGCGCCTGGGCGCCGGGGTCGTCCGTGAGCTGGTAGCGCGCGCACAGATCCGCAAACATCGCCTGCAGCTTGGCCCGCTCATCGTCCGTGATGAGCGGCGCGCCGGAGGCCTCCCACGCCAGGTCTTCGGCGCGTCGGCGGCCGAAGGTGAAGAAGATGCACGGCAGCCGGTCCTGCAGCTTCAGGTGTTGGATGAGCGCGTCCAGCCGATTGGGGTGCACGTGCCAGCGCTCCTGGTCTCGTCTGGAGGTCCGCCGGTGGCGGGCGCGGCCCCAGTCCTCCCGGCTGTGGTAGCCGGCATATTTCAGGTCCTGCTGGCTGGTGAGAAATTTGTTCTGGCATTGAAACCACACGTGCAGCGGCACCGGGCGCTTGGTTTCCACGACGACTTCGATGGGGCGCTCATGCACATCGCGGATCCAACTGGCGAGCTGCTCCACGTTGGGGATCGTCGCGCTCAGGGCCAGCAGGTTGATGGAAGGCGGGGTGAACATGATCGCTTCCTCCCAGACCGTGCCGCGCTCCGGATCGTCGAGATAGTGGATCTCATCAAAGATCACCCAGGCGCACGCCGCCAGGCGATCCGGATTCTCCAGAAGGGTGTTGCGGTAGATTTCGGTCGTCATGATGAGGATGGGCGCGCGGGGGTTGAGCGTGACGTCACCCGTCATGATGCCGACGTGAGCGTCGCCTTCGCGCGAGGCGAAGTCGCGGAACTTCTGGTTGCTGAGGGCCTTGACGGGCGCGGTGTAGATCACTTGCTGGTGCGCCTGGCGCGTCGTGGCGATGCAGTAGTCGGCGATCACGGTCTTGCCGGCCCCGGTGGGCGCGGCGACGAACAGCGAGACCCCGCGGTCGATCGCGTCGATCGCCTGCCGCTGGAATGGATCGTAGGGAAACGGGTGAAGCGCGTTGGCCGTCATGGGCAACGCTCCATTGTATAATAGCCGCCCCCTGTTCGTCAGAGTCTTGTGCAGCTCCCCCGACGAACGTTGACAAGCGCGTGTGTGGCCGGTAAGCTTAAGAGCCCCTATGCAATTCACCTCCGCGATCAGCGATGCCGTCCAGCTCCTCCCGGCCGTCAGGGAGGTCTGCCAGTCCGTCTTGAAGCAGTTGGCCGGCGCGCCGTGTCATCTGGCGTGCCTGTTCGCCTCGCCGAGCTACCGCGCGCACTGGCCGGAGGCGCTCGCCCTGCTCCATGAGCAGCTCAAGCCGACCGTGCTGATCGGCTGCAGCGGCAGCGGGGTGATCGGCGGCGAGCGCGAGTGCGAATCCGTTCCCGCTCTGTCCCTCGTCGCGGCGCAGCTGCCGGACGTGCGGCTGCATCCCTTCGCCGTCACCCCGCAGGAACTGGAACAGGCCCAGGCCGGGGGATTCTGGGTGGACAAGGTGGGCTCGGTCCCCAGCGCGCAGCCGATCTTTATCCTGTGCGCCGACCCCTATACCTGCGAGCCGTCCCACCTGCTGGCGCAACTGAACGCGACGTATCCGAAATGCCCGGTGATCGGAGGGCTGGCCAGCGGCGGCACCAGACCGGGGCAGCACGTGTTGGTGCTCAACAGCGAGCTCTTGCAGGAAGGGGCGGTGGGGGTGGCGATGAGTGGCAACGTGACGATCGACACCATCGTCGCGCCCGGCTGCCGTCCCATCGGCCGCCCCGTCATCATCACCAAAGCGGAAGACACCATCATCTGGGAGCTGGGCGGGCGTCCCGCGCTGGAGGTGTTGCGGGAGGTGCTCATGGCTCTGCCGCAGGCGGACCAGGCCCTGGCCCAGCGCGCGATTTTTGTGGGGTTGGTCATTGATGAGATGAAGGCGCGCTTTGCCTCCGGGGATTTTCTCATCCGCCAGGTGACGGGGATCGACCCGCCCAGCGGGGCCATCGCCATCGCCGAGCACGTCGCCCTGGGCCAGACGGTGCAGTTTCATCTGCTGGATCCGGGCTCGGCGAGGGAAGAGCTGCATCGCCGGTTGAGCGAGTGCAATCCGACGTTTCAGGCCGCCCCGCCGGCCGGCGCGTTGGTGTTCAATTGCACCGGACGCGGGAAATCGTTCTACGGGGTGGCCAACCACGATATGCGCCTCATCCGGATGGTGGGCGGGAAGCTGCCGGTGGGGGGCTTCTTCTGCAACGGGGAGATCGGCCCGATCGGCGGGGTGAATTTCCTGCATGGGTATACCGCCAGCGTGGGGCTCTTTCGTCCCTCGTCCAACGACGTGGTGGGGGGATGAGGCTGCCCATCGCGGCCGTTGATCAGGACACGCTCAAGCGCTACATCCGGGACATTCCGGATTTTCCCAAACCCGGCATCCTGTTTCGGGATATCACCCCGCTCCTCCAGAACGGGCCGGCCTTGCGCAGCGTGCTTGATCAGTTTCAGGCCCGCTACACCGACCAGCGGATCGAGGCGGTGGTGGCGGTCGAATCCCGCGGGCTGATCTTTGGCGCGCCGCTGGCGGACCGGCTGGGCGCCGGGCTGATCCTCGTGCGCAAAGCCGGCAAGCTTCCGGCGAAAACCATTCGGGCGACGTACGCGCTGGAGTATGGCGAGGGGACGCTGGAGGTGCATGCCGACAGCCTCTCCTCCGGCAAGCGGGTCGTGCTGATTGACGATTTGCTGGCGACCGGCGGCACGATGGAGGCGGTCGTGAAGCTCATGGAGCACTTCCGCGTCGAGATCATCGAGGTCGCGTTTCTCGTCGAGCTCGCCGCGCTGGGCGGCCGGGCCAGGCTGCAGCAACATCCGGTCTTTTCCCTCGTGCAGTACTGACCGATGGGGCGGGCGGTATTGGCAGGGCTTCGCTCGCCGCTCAGCGAATTTTTCTGCGCCATGCGTCATCGGGAGCTCGAAAAATTCGGAATTCGCGGCTCTGCGAAGCCGCCGCCCTCCGCCCGCAGGCTCCTGTTCCTCTCCGGGGTTCTCTTGATGCCCATTCCGCCGGTGGCGGCGGAGCGGGTGCGGCTCAGGGACGGGACGGAGTTTTCCGCCGAGGTGCTCGAGCGGGACGCCGAGCACGTGATGCTCGCCGTGCCCCGCGGGCAGGTGGACGCGGTTGACGGCGAGCCGCTTCCTGCGCCGGTGGCTGCCGGCACGAAAGCCCAGGCGTTTGCCGCCCTCGACCTGAGCGGCGTCACGCACGCCGTGCCGGATCCCTCCTGGGCCGCGACGCTGGTGCAGTTCTGGGCGACGTGGTGCCCGCACTGCCGGGCGGATCTGCCGTTGCTCACCCAGTGGTCGTCCCGCTATGGCGACCGGGGCCTTCGGATCGTCTCGGTCAGCGTGGACAAAGACCTCAAAGCGCTGCGCGGCTTCGTGCGCGCTCACCGGATTCCCTATCCCGTCGTTGCGCTCTACGACCAGCCCGACGGCGGTTCGCTCACGTTGCCGGAGCGCTATGAGATGCGCGGTGTGCCGGCCTACTACGTGATCGACGCGCAGGGGGTCATCGCGCAGACGGTGTCCGGCTCGATCAGCGAATCGGGGGCGGATGTGGAGGGAACCCTCAAGCGCCTGGTGGGGGGATGACTCGCTACGACGTGGCGGTGCTGGGAGGCGGCATCATCGGCGCCTCGCTGGCCGAGGAGCTCACTCGGCGCGGAGGGCGCGTCTGCCTCATTGAGCGCAACACCATCGGCTGCGAAGCCTCCAACGCCGCCGCGGGCATCCTCTCGGCTCAGAGCGACCTGGAACAACCCGACGCGTTCTTTGAATTCTGCCAGGCGTCCATGCAGTTGTATCCGACGTGGGTTGCGCATCTGGAACGCGTGGCGCGCCGTCCCATCGGCTATCATGTGGACGGCATCTTGCATCTGGCGCTCACCCCGTCGGGGGTGCGCCAGATGGAAGTCCGTCGGCGGTGGCAGCGCCGGCTGGGGTATCGGGTGGAGCGGTGGTCCGCGCAGGAAGTTCGCCGTCGAGAACCGAACGTCGGCAACCAGGTGAAAGCCGGCTTTTTCTTTCCGGATGAAGCGCAGCTGGACAACGTCGCGCTGATGGAGGCGCTGGCCGTCGCCTGCCGCCGCGCGGGTGTCGCGGTGTGGGAGCAGACGATGGTCCGCCGTCTGCTCGTCCGTCGCGGGATGGCGGCCGGGGTCCAGACGAGCCGAGGCGCGTGTCAGGCGGACGTGGTGGTGAACTGCCTGGGGAGCTGGGCCTCCCTCGGCGGCTCGCGCATCCGTCTGCCGCGCATCGTGCCTGCGAAAGGGCAGATGCTTGCCTTTGAAGCGCCGAAGCGTTTCCTCCGCCACGTCGTCATGTCGGAAGCCGGCTACGCGGTCCAGCGCAGGGACGGCACGCTCATCGCCGGCTCCACCGTGGAGTTTGTCGGATTCGATAAGCGCGTCACGATGGAGGGCCTGCACACGATCGTCTCAGGTTTCACGCGCATGTTCCGTCGCGAGGCGCTGGAGGCGTGCGCCTTTCGCGAATCGTGGGTGGGCCTGCGGCCCTGCGGCCCGGACCGCCTGCCCGTGTTGGGCCCGACGCGCCTGCCGGGGTTGCACGCCGCCATCGGGCATTTCCGTCATGGGATCCTGCTTGCTCCCATGACCGCCAAAGTGATGGCGGAACTGATCCTCGATGGTCGCTCCTCGTTCGATCTGGGCCCCTTTTCCATCAAGCGGTTCTCGAAGTAGGGAAGCGCTTGCTTTTCCGCCTCGAATACTTGACAACTTAGTCGTGTTTCTGTATCCTAGTAGGTGGTGAGCGAGCGAAACGAGTCGAACCATGAAGATCTCAGCTCAGGAAGAATACGGATTGCGCTGCCTGCTGGAGCTGGCGCGCGCGCGCGACGGCCAGGTGATGACGGTCAGAGAGATCGCCGGGAAGGAGGCGCTCTCGAGCGCCTACGTCGAGAAGCTGCTGCGCCTGCTGGCGAAGGCCGGCCTGGTGCACAGCCTGCGCGGTCTCAAGGGCGGCTATGTCCTCAACCGCGCGCCCAGCCAGGTCACGCTGGGCGAAGTGGTGCGCGCCATCGGGCAGGTGCCGACGACCGACCATATCTGCACGCAATTTACCGGGATGCAGGCGGAGTGCGTCCACTTTTCCAACTGTGGGATCCGGTCGGTGTGGTCGGGACTGACCAACTACATCCAGAACTTCCTGGACCACGCGACGCTGGAGAGTCTCCTGGGCGATGAATACGCGGTGTCCAACCGCCTCGCCCACGGACTGCGCCAGGCCCACGACCCAACCAGGCGATAGAAAGAGTCGGCGATGAGCGAGCCCTTGTTAGTGATCGAGAACCTGCACGTGGCCGTCGAGGGCAAAGAGATCCTCAAAGGCGTGAGCCTCCTCCTGAACGCCGGGGAGGTCCACGCCATCATGGGGCCCAACGGCTCCGGCAAAAGCACGCTCTCGTTCTGCCTCATGGGGCATCCGAGGTACGCCATCACGCAGGGACGCCTCCTCTACCAAGGACGGGACGTCGCCTCCCTCCCCCCGGATGAGCGGGCCAAGGCCGGCATCTTCCTGGCGTTCCAGTATCCGACCGCGATCCCCGGCGTGACGATCACGAATTTCCTGCGCTCGTCGCTGAAGGCGGTCCGCAGCTCGGAAGTGTCCATCAAGGATTTTCGCCAGTTGGTGAAAACCCAGATGAAGACGCTGGGCATCCAGGACGGGTTCATGAACCGCTACGTCAACGACGGCTTCTCCGGTGGGGAAAAGAAACGGCTGGAAATCCTGCAGTTGGCGGTCCTGCAGCCGAAGCTGGCGGTGCTGGATGAGACCGACTCCGGCTTGGACATCGACGCCCTCAAAACGGTGGCGTCCGGGATCAATGCGATGCGCACCCCTGAGCGGGGGATGCTCCTGATCACCCATTACCAGCGGCTGCTGAACTACATCAAGCCCGATCACGTCCACGTGATGGTTGATGGGGCCATCGCCAAGTCGGGCGGAGCGGAGCTTGCGCTCCAATTGGAGCGCGAGGGCTACAAAAGCTTTCAAGCGCCTGCCACAACCGCCGGCGTCCACTAACCGAAGGAGCCAGACGATGGCCACGAGACCCCTGGTGCAGATCAACGAGGAATACGAGCAGCTCTACGGGTTCAAGATGCCGGAGCGCTACGTGTTCAAGGCGAAGCAGGGCCTCACCCACGAGGTCGTCAAGGAGATCTCCTGGATGAAAAGCGAGCCGGCGTGGATGACGAAGTTCCGCCTGCGCTCCCTGGACCACTTCCTCGCCAAGCCCTTGCCCACGTGGGCGGACCTGGAGCTCCTGGAGAAGATCCAATTCGACGCGATCTACTACTACCTCAAGCCCACCGAGAAGAAAAGCGACAACTGGGACGACGTGCCGGAGGACATCAAGAAGACCTTCGACCGGCTGGGAATTCCGGAAGCCGAGCGCAAGTTCCTCGCCGGAGTGTCCGCGCAATATGAATCCGAAAGTGTTTACCACTCGATGCACGAGGACCTGACGCGCCAGGGCGTCATTTTTCTCGACATGGACACGGCCCTCAAAGAGCAGCCGGAGCTCGTGAAGGAATACTTCGCCACCGTGATCCCGCCGGCGGACAACAAGTTCTCCGCCCTCAACTCGGCGGTCTGGTCCGGCGGATCCTTCATCTACGTTCCCAAGGGCGTGTCCGTCGAGATGCCGCTGCAGGCGTACTTCCGCATCAACGCGGAGCGGATGGGGCAGTTCGAGCGCACGCTCATCATCGCGGATGAGGGCAGCTCGGTGCATTATATTGAAGGATGCACGGCGCCCGTGTATTCCAGCGACTCACTGCACTCGGCGGTGGTGGAGCTCATCGCCAAGCCGCACGCGAAGCTGCGCTACACGACGATCCAGAAC
>JACQRB010000006.1 GCA_016206685.1 Candidatus Omnitrophota bacterium
CAAGAACGTCATCATGGGCAACACCTGCCTCTACGGGGCGACCGGCGGCTATCTCTACGCGGCCGGCCGGGCGGGCGAGCGGTTTGCCGTGCGCAACTCCGGGGCGGTCGCGGTCATCGAGGGGCTGGGGGACCACGGCTGCGAGTACATGACCGGCGGCATCGTCGTGATCCTGGGCGCCACAGGCCGCAACTTCGCCGCAGGGATGACCGGCGGCCGGGCCTACGTGCTGGACCAGGGACGCACGTTCGACAAGCGGGTGAATCCGGAGCTGGTGGAATTGCAGCCATTGGAAGGCGCGGAGGACGTCGAGATCGTGCGCACGCTCATCGAGCGGCATTTCATCGCCACCAAGAGCGGCTTGGCGCTTGAGATTCTCACCAACTGGGACGACTATCAGCCGCGGTTCTGGATGGTCGTCCCGCGGGGCGCCGGCGCCAAGCTGGAGCAAGTGGTCATCGCCAAAGAAGGCTGACCCGGTTCGCGGGTCCTGCCGCCTGCGCCATAGAGCATGAGTATACAAGCTCCTACAATCAAGCACGTCATCCCGGTCGCCAGCGGCAAAGGCGGCGTGGGCAAATCCACGGTCAGCGCGAACCTGGCCCTTGCGCTTCAACGCGCGGGGGCGACCGTTGGGCTGATGGACGCGGACGTCTACGGCCCCAGCCTCCCCACCATCCTGGGCATCAGCGAAGGGCCGCAGGTCACCGAAGCGCGCCGCATCATCCCGGTGGCGCAGCACGGCCTGAAGGTCATCTCGATGGGCTTCTTCATGAAGCCGGATGAGGCCGTGATCTGGCGGGGGCCCATGCTGCACAAGACGATGGAGCAGTTCCTGGGCAACGTGGAATGGGGGGAGCTGGAGTACCTCCTGATCGATTTGCCTCCGGGGACCGGGGACGTGCAGTTATCGCTGTGCCAGATCATCCCGATCACCGGCGCGGTCATCGTCTCGACGCCGCAGGACGTGGCGTTGAATGTGGCGCAGAAAGCGATCGCGATGTTCAAGAAGCTCAATGCGCCTATCCTGGGCATCATTGAAAACATGAGCGTGTATGTGTGTCCCCATTGCGGCAAGCGGGAGGATATTTTCGGAAGCGGCGGGGCACGCAAGACCGCCGAGCGGCTGGGCATCCCATTTCTGGGGGAGGTTCCACTGGAGACGGTGATCCGCGAGACGTCGGATGCAGGCACGCCGGTTGTCCTGAGTCAACCTGACTCGCCAGCCGCCAAGGCGTTCATCGCCGTTGCCGAGCGCCTCGCGGCGCAGGTGAACCTCCGCGCGACGCAGGGTGAAACCACGCCGCCGGTCAAGGTGACGTTCTGATGACGGCGCCGGCCGACGCTCCAACGCCCGTGGAGATCGGAAGAGCCAACCTCGCGGACATCAAGGTGAAATGGGAGGACGGGCATGAGAGCGTGTATCCGGCGAAATACCTGCGGCTCAATTGCCCGTGCGCGGGGTGCGTGGATGAGGTGACCGGCAAGCGCCGGCTCGCCGCCGCCGGCGTGCCGGAGGACGTGAAGCCCCTCGGGATTCAGCTCGTCGGCCGCTACGCCATCCACATCCAATGGTCCGACAGCCACCGCACCGGCATCTATGCGTTTGATTTGTTGAGAAAGCTGTGTCCGTGTTGCAGGTCTAGCGTATAGAGGAACATTGATCGGCATGGCCCGCATCTATCTCGACTACGCCTCCGCGACGCCGGTGTTGCCGGAAGTGAGGCAGGCGATGGCGGCGTGGCTGGAGAAATTCGGCAACTCCTCGTCGCTCCATGCGGAAGGCCGGGAAGCCAAGCGCTCACTTGAGCAGGCGCGCAAGCAGGTCGCGCTGCTGCTCAACGCCAAGCCGGAAGAGATCTACTTCACCTCCTGCGGAAGCGAATCGAACAACTGGGCGCTGCGCGGGTTGTTGGCGGCGAACAAGCGCAAGGGCAACCACCTCATTATCTCTTCCATCGAGCATCCCTCGGTCCTGTTGGCGGCGAAGCGCCTCGAACGGGAAGACTGGGACGTGACGTACCTGCCGGTGACCGGCGAAGGGGTGGTCGAGCCGAAAACGTTAACAGCCGCGCTGACATCCACCACGGTCTTGGTCTCCATCATGCACGCCAACGGCGAGATCGGCACGATGGAGCCGATCGCCGAGCTGGCGGCCCTCGCGCGCGAGGCGGGCGCGCTGTTCCATACCGATGCGATCGCCTCGGCGGGGCAGGTCGCGATCAACGTGCGCGAGCTAAAGGTGGATGCGTTGAGCCTCGCGGCCAATCAGTTCTATGGTCCGGCCGGGGCGGCGGCGCTGTTCGTGCGCGAAGGAGTGCGGATTCTCCCGCTGATTGACGGCGGGGGCCAGGAGGTCGGCGCGCGCTCCGGGACCGAATCGGTGCTGAATCTTGTTGGCATGGGCGTGGCAGCCGAGTCAGCGCAACACCGCATATTCCGGGGACACGATATGGGAAATAGCCATAGGACACAATATCGTGTCCCCGGAAATAGTCTGCGCGACCGGCTCAAGGACGGCTTGCTGGAACGCGTGGAGCATATCAGACTGAACGGCTCGTGGACGTCGCGGCTGCCGCACAACCTGCATGTGTGCATCGAGGGCGCGAGCAGCGAGTCGCTGGTGCTGGGGTTGGATCAGGAAGGGATTGCCGCGGGGATCGGCTCGGCGTGCAACTCCAAGGCGATGCGCCCCTCGCACGTGCTGAAGGCCATCGGGCTGTCCGATGAGGAGGCGCAGGGCGCGCTGCTGCTAAGCGTCGGGGCGCAGACCACCGAGGACGAGATGGACCGCGCGCTCGAAATCATCCCTCGAGTGGTGAATCAATTGCGCCACGTGACCGCGCTTACGAGTCGTGCATGAATACCCTACGCGCTTGGCGGGCGGCGAGCGTTCCGGCACGCGGCAGCTGTCGACGGCCGAGCGGGCACGGTGCCCCGCCGGCTGTGCTCGGGGTGCGGC
>JACQRB010000001.1 GCA_016206685.1 Candidatus Omnitrophota bacterium
AGCTCGGCGACCGCTCTGAGTGGCGCCGGTTTCGCAAAGGCGAGCGCCTCTTCGAAGAAGGCCAGCCGGCCGCGTCGGTGTGGGTGATTCAGCGAGGCTGGGTCTACCTCGTGAAACGCGCGCCTCAGGGGATCCCGGTGACGATCTTCACGATCACCCCGGAAGAGGTCTTATGCGGCTTCTCGGCCGTCGTCGGTCAGAGCGCCTACTATGCGTCGGCTGTTTCGGCCACCGACACGACGGCCATTCGCGTGCCTCAGGCAGGCTTCGCGCGGCTCCTCAGCGAGCAACCCGGTTTTGCCGAAAAGGTTCTGGCCATCTATCACACTCGCATGCGCCACATGGCGGAGGCGATCAGCCTGGCCCAGGCTCCCGTTGAGCAGCGCTTGGCGTATGTGCTGCTGCGCTTGCGAGCCACGTTCGGCAAGACCATCCCCATCACGCATCATGAGCTCTCCCACATGGCGGGCACCCGGTGGGAGACCTCGATTCGCACCCTTTCGGTCATGAAGCGCAAAGGCTGGATCGCCTCCTCTCGCGCCAAAATCACCGTGCTGGCTTCGGCAAAGCTCCAGGGCTTGCTTAATCACCAGGCGCCCACGTGACACGGATTACCATCGATCTCGGGAAGCTATCCGGCCTCTAGGGAGTGGGTGCGGGACATGAAATCCGTCGGGGGACGAGGGGCTTGATGCAGGGGGAGCGCGCCGCTGTTGAGGCGGAGATCCGGCGCCTGGAGACACAGATCGAGCGCCTGGAACGGCGTGAGCTTGATCCGGAGTTGTTCAAGAAGCTCCGCTTGCAGTACGGCATCTACAGCATGCGACGCTCACCCAGCAGCTACATGGTCCGCGTGCGAGTGCCGCTGGGCCTCGTGACGCCGGAGCAGCTCGAGGCCTTGGCCGCGGTCTGTACAGAGTTCACCCCGGCCCGCGCCGGCCACCTGACGACCCGCCAGGACGTGCAGCTCTACGGGATCGAGCGGCGCCAGCTTCCGACGCTGCTGCGACGGCTCGCGACGGCCGGCCTGACGAGCCGAGAAGCCAGCGGCAATGTGGTGCGCAATGTCACCTGTTGCCCCTTTGCGGGGGTGTCACGGGATGAGCCATTCGACGTCACCCCGTACGCCTTGGCGGTCAGCGAGTACCTCTTGAGAAACCCCTTGACGCAGATCCTCCCGCGCAAGGTCAAGATCGCCTTCGAAGGCTGTCCTGTCGATCATGCGCGCACACCCATCCATGATCTTGGCGTCGTGGCCGCCCTGAGCGAGGGGAGGGAGGGCTTTCGCGTGTACGCCGGCGGAGGGCTGGGGCCTGTCCCTCGCGTCGCCCGGCTCCTTGAGCCCTGGACGAGCGCGGAGTGGTTGGTGCCGACCATCGAGGCGATTCTGCGGGTGTTTGATCGCTGCGGGGAGCGACGCCAGCGGGCCAGGGCCCGCCTGAAGTTCCTGGTGGAACAGCTGGGGTGGGAGGAGTTCCGTCAGCGGGTGCTGGAAGAGCGCCGGCTCGTCTGGGCGACTCAGTCCGGCTACAGCTTGGCCGCCCCGCCGACGATGGCCGAGAGCTCACCGCCTGAGGTCGGCGCGTTTGGACGGCGGGAGCCGCATCCATCCGACGAGTTTGTGCGCTGGGCCGGCACCAACGCGGTCGCGCAGAAACAGCCGGGACTGTGCAGCGTGATCGTGCGGGTGCCGATGGGGGATGTCAGCGCGCTGCAATTTCGCCGCACGGCTTCCATTGTGCGGCGGTTCTCCGCAGGGGCGCGGTTCACCAACGAACAGAATGTCCTGTTGCGCTCGGTCCCGGCGGACGCGCTGCCCTGGGTCTACGAGGAGCTCATGCCGCTGGGCCTGGCGGACGCCGGAGCGGGGAGGATGGTGGACATCACTCGTTGCCCGGGCGCGGATAGCTGTTTGTCCGCCGTCACCCATCCGCGCGCTCTGGCGTTGGCGCTTGAGCGGCTGTTCCACGATGGCCTCTCGCCGTGGGCCGATGCGAAGCTGTCCATCAAGATCTCCGGATGCCCGAACTCCTGCGGCCATCACCATATCGCCGACCTGGGCTGCTTTGGCGTGGCGGTCAAGGTCGGCCAGCGGCACCTGCCTTGCTACCAGCTCTTAGTCGGGGGACGCACCGCGGAAGGCGAGGCCGCCTTCGGGAAGCGGCTGCTGAGAGTTCCCGCGCAGCGAGCTCCCGAGGCGATCAAGCGGCTCATGACGGTGTACCAGGAACAGAAACAGCTTGAAGAGCCGTTCACCGTGTTCGTGGACCGGGTGGGCCTTGCGACGCTTGAGCAGGCGCTGGCAGATGTGGGGGATCTGACGGCCGCGGCTTCCCGGCCCGAGCTCTTTGTCGATCTCGGCCAGACCGAGCCGTTTGTCCTGGAGGCCGGCAAAGGGGAGTGCGCCGCGTAATGCGCGTCCCATGACGCCTTGATCGCCGCGCATCGGAAGCAAGAACTTGAGAGGGGGTGAAGGGGGATGTTTGGGAACATCGGCTTTCCGGAGCTGCTGGTCATTCTGCTCATCGTGCTGCTGCTGTTCGGCGCGAAGCGATTGCCGGAAATTGCCCGGGGGCTTGGCAAGTCGCTCCACGAGTTCAAGAAGGGCCTCAAGGAGATTGAGACCGACGTCAACGATGCCAAGAAGCCATAGGCACAGGCCCGCCGCATCGTGGCAGGCCTCCCGGCTATGCAAGGCGACGTCCGTGCTCCTCGTCGGTATCGTGACGGTAGTCCCAGGCTTGAACCTCGCCTGCACGAAGCAGGCGTCGGAGGCCGTTTCCACGGCCAAGCCGCCCCCCACCCCGGCCCTGTTTGAAATGGGCCGGCGGCTTTACGAAAAGCAGTGCGCCTCGTGTCACGGACTCCGAGGGGCCGGCGACGGCGCGGCGGCTTACCTCCTCTATCCCAAGCCGCGCGACTTCACGCAGAACGAGTTCCGGCTCGTCTCAACCAATAGTATGCAGGCCACTGACGAGGATCTCTTCCTGACCATCACGCGCGGCATGCCCGGTTCCTCGA
>JACQRB010000022.1 GCA_016206685.1 Candidatus Omnitrophota bacterium
GAGAAGCCGTTCGCGGAGAGCGTGCGCCAGAAGATCGCGCAGTTCTGCAACGTCGAGCCCGAGGCGGTGATCCAGGCGCTGGATGTCCAGGACGTCTACGAGGTGCCGCTGATGTTCAGCCAGCAGGGGCTGGATCAGACCATCATGAAGCTGCTGGACCTGCCGAAGGGCCGGGAGGATTTGGCGGATTGGCGCACCCAGGTGGTGGAGCGGGCGCGGCATCCGCATAAGACGGCCCGCATCGCCGTCGTCGGGAAGTACATCCAGCTGCAGGATGCCTACAAGTCTATTGATGAGGCCCTGCGCCACGGCGGCTTGGCGAACGACGCCGAGGTGGAGATCACGCGGGTGGATGCGGAGCAGCTCACCAGGGACGATCCGGCCAAGGCGTTGGGGGGCGTGCGCGGCATCCTCGTGCCGGGCGGCTTCGGGTACCGGGGCATCGAGGGCAAGCTCGAGGCCATTCGCTTCGCGCGGGAGCATCAGATCCCGTTTTTGGGGATTTGCCTGGGGATGCAGTGCGCGGTGATCGAGTTCGCGCGCAACGTGCTGGGCCTGAGTGGGGCCAATTCCACCGAGTTCGATGCGAAGACGGCGCACCCGGTCATCAGCCTGCTCGAGGAACAGCAGCGCGTGACGCACCTGGGCGGGACGATGCGGTTGGGCGCGTCGGTGTGCCGGCTGGTGAAGGGCACCAAGACCTACGAAGCGTACCAGCGGCCGGACATCGCGGAGCGGCACCGGCACCGCTACGAGTTCAACAACCAGTATCGCCAACAGTTCGAGCAGCAGGGGATGCGCGTCGCGGGGGTCTATCCCCAAGATGACCTGGTGGAGCTGGTGGAGCTCAAAGGGCATCCCTGGTTCATCGCCGGCCAGTTCCATCCCGAGTTCAAATCCCGGCCCCTGGAGCCCCATCCCCTGTTTCGCGCGTTCGTGAAAGCGAGCCTGGACGCGCGATGAGCAGATTGCGTATTGTGCGGATTGGTTCGATCAACGTCGGGGCCGGGGAGCCGCCCGTCGTCATCGCCGGGCCCGATGTCATTGAAAGCGAGCGGCACGTCCTCTCGCATGCCGAGCGCCTGAAAGCGATCTGCGACCGGGTGGGCCTGCCCTACATCCTCAAGTGCAGCTACGACAAAGCCAACCGCACCTCCAGGGAATCCTATCGCGGGCCCGGCTTGAAGAAGGGGCTGCCGATCCTGGCGAAGGTCAAGCGCACGCTGGGGATCCCGGTCTTGAGCGACGTGCACTGCCGCGAAGAGATCGCGCCCGCCGCCGAGGTGCTGGACGTGCTGCAGGTGCCGGCGTTCTTGTGCCGCCAGACCGATTTCGTCATGGCGGTGGCGAAGGCGGGCAAGCCCGTCAACCTGAAGAAAGGGCAATTCCTGGCGCCGTGGGACATGGAGCATGTGATTGCCAAAGTGGAAGCCGCGGGCAACCGGCGCATCCTGGTGGCGGAGCGCGGCGTGTCGTTCGGCTATAATAATTTGGTCTCCGACCTTCGAAGCTTGCAGGTATTGGCGGCCTTTGGGTATCCCGTCATCTACGACGGGACGCACTCGGTGCAGTTGCCGGGAGGCCTGGGCAAGGCCTCCGGAGGGGCTCGGGAGTTCGTGCCGGCGCTGGTGCGCGCGGCGATCGCCACGGGCTATTGCCATGGCCTGTTCCTGGAAGTGCATGAGGATCCGGAGCATGCGCCCTGCGATGGGCCGAACATGCTCAAGCTGGACACGCTTGAAGCGCTCCTGCAGCAAGTGAACGCCATTTATCATACGCTCAACGGCTAGCCATGCGCCCAACATCCCTTCAGCGGGCCAAAGCGGTGCTGCGCATCGAAGCCGACGCGATCCGGCGGCTCATCCCGCGGCTTGACCGCTCGTTCGATCAGACGGTCAGCCTGATCGTCGCGTGTAAGGGCCGCGTGGTCGTCACCGGCATGGGCAAGGCGGGGATCATCGGCCAGAAACTTTCCTCGACGCTGGCCTCCACCGGCACGCCCAGCCTCTGGATCCATCCGGCCGAGGCCGTGCACGGGGATGTGGGGCGCGTCACGAAGGACGACGTGATCATCGCGCTCTCCAACAGCGGCGAGACGCCGGAGCTGACACAGTTGCTTCCCATCATCAAGCAGATCGGCACCCGGCTCGTCGCGCTCACCGGCAACGTCCACTCGCACCTGGCGCAGCATAGCGACGTGGCGCTGGACGTCAGCGTCACGCGCGAAGCCTGCTCGCTCAACCTCGCGCCCACGGCCTCCACCACGGCGATGCTGGCCATGGGCGATGCGCTTGCCGTGGTGGTGGCGGAGCGCCGGGGGTTCAAGGAGCGCGACTTCGCGCTCTTCCACCCCGGGGGGCAGTTGGGCAAGCGGCTGCTGCTGCGCGTGCGCGATCTGATGCGCACCGGAGCGGAGAATCCCGTTGTTCCCAGGACCGCCTTCGTGAAAGAAGCGCTCCTGGCGATCACCAAGGCCCGGGCCGGATGCGCCAGCGTCGTTGATTCGCGCGGACGGCTGATGGGGATCTTCACCGACGGCGATCTGCGCCGGCACCTGGAAGCGACTCCCAACCTGATGGAAGCCCGCGTGCAGGACGTCATGACGAAGACCCCCAAGACGATCCAGGCGGACCGGCTGGCGGCTGAGGCGCTGCGCCTCTTGCGGGAGAATCGGATTGATGAGTTGGTGGTGGTGGATGCGCGCCGGCGCCCGGTCGGCCTGCTGGACGTGCAAGACTTGCTGAAAGCGGGCTTTTAGTCCATAGCGGCTTTTGCTATGGACTATCGACCATGGACTATGGACTAAACGAATGGCGCTTGAACAGTTACCTCCTGCCGTCGTCGAACGCGCCAGCCGTGTGACGGCACTCGTCCTGGACGTTGACGGCGTGCTCTCCGACGGCCGGATCATCTACGATGAGTTCGGCGATGAGCTCAAGTGCTTCGACGTCCAGGATGGCGCCGGGCTCGTCCTGTGGCGCCGGGCCGGGCTGGTCTGCGGCATCATCACCGCCCGCAAGTCCCGACTGGTCAAGCGGCGCGCCAAGGAGCTCCGCGTGGATTTTCTCTCCCAGCAGAGCCTCGGCAGCAAGCTGGCGGCCTATGAGCAGTTCGTCACGCGCTTCCGGCTCCTCCCTGAGCAGATCTGCGCCATGGCGGATGATCTCATGGATCTGCCGATTTTGCAGCGGGTCGGGTTTGCGGTGGCGGTCCCCAACGCGGTGGAGGAGATTACATCCGCCAGCCACTACTGCACCCAGCTCCCTGGCGGCCGCGGGGCGGTGCGCGAAGTGATTGACCTCATCCTCAAAGCCAAGGGGCTCTGGCAAGAAGCCCTCAAACCCTACCAGTTGTAGCCTCTTTTTCGTCAAGTACGTTAAATAAGTAGTCTATTTTTAAATATTTAGTAAAACTATTGAACGATAAACACCCCATAGGGTATACTCCTGATAGAAC
>JACQRB010000027.1 GCA_016206685.1 Candidatus Omnitrophota bacterium
GGTACTACCTGCGGTACCTCGATCCGAAGAATGCCCGCCAGGCCTGGGATTCGGCGAAGGAGCGCTACTGGACGCCGGTGGACCTCTATGTCGGCGGGGCGGAGCATGCCGTGCTGCACCTGTTGTACGCGCGCTTCTGGCACAAGGTGCTCTACGACCTGAAGCTGGTGTCCACCCCGGAGCCGTTTCAGAAGCTGGTGAACCAGGGCGTGATCCTCGGGGAGGACGGCGAGAAGATGTCCAAGTCCCGCGGCAACGTCGTCAACCCCGATGAGGTGATCGACCGCTACGGGGCGGACGCGTTCCGGCTCTATGAGATGTTCATGGGGCCGCTGGAGGCGGTCAAGCCCTGGAGCACGCGCAACATCGAGGGGATGGACCGCTTCCTGCAGCGCGTGTGGCGGCTGGTGATCACGCCGGAAGGCGCCCGGAACCCGTTGATCCAGGATCAGCCGCTGGACGGGGAGGTCAAGGTCGCGGCGCACCGGACGATCCGCGAGGTCACCGACGACGTCGACCGCCTGCGCTTCAACACCGCCATTTCCCACCTGATGGTGTTCCTGAACCGCCTGGCCGATGAGCCGGTCCTGCCCACGCGCGCCGTCGAGGTCTTGGTCCTGTTGCTCGCTCCGCTCGCCCCGCACATCGCGGAGGAGCTGTGGCAGCGGCTGGGGCATTCGCAGAGCCTCGCCGCTGAGCCCTGGCCGGGGTATGATCCGTCGGTGCTGGAGGACGCGCAGGTGCTTTGGGTCGTGCAGGTCAATGGGAAAGTGCGCGCGCGCATCACGGTGTCCGCCCAGGCGGACGACGACGCGCTCAAGCAGACGGTGCTGGCCAACGAGCAGGTCAAGCGCTACGTGGACGGCCAGACGATCAAGCAATTCATCGTCGTCCCGAAGCGGCTGGTGAATATCGTGGTATAAATGAAAACGGCGTTTCCATTCCAACAGGACCAGCTGATCCTGCGGCCGCCCAAGCCGCCGCTCGCGCTTGCGTTGATCCTCATGCTTGGATTGGCCGTCGGCGGCGCCTGGCTGGCGTGGCAGGACAAGCTGGTGGGCTGGGTCGTGGCCGTTGGCTGCGGCTTCGGAAGCTCGCTCGCCCTCCTCCAGCTCCTCCCCAACAGCACCTACGTGCGGCTGAGCGATCAGGGGCTGGTGATGTGCAGCCTCTTTCGTGCACGATCGTTGAAGTGGACGGATGTACAATGGTGCTCGGCCACGAAACGGGGGATTCGCGTTCACTACCTCGTTGGGGGACGGGCCCGGACCGTCGAGATGCCCGCTGAGCCGTATCGGATGAAGCCGCGCGAGCTGGCGGAGCTCGCGAACAAATGGCGGGTGCGCGCCGCCCACTCCTGATCCACAGGTCTTTCATGCTCTTCGTGACCCAGCAGGAACGCCTGACCCTGACGATCCTTGGCGGCTTGGCGCTGGCGGCGCTTGGGATCCTGGCGTGGCAACAGCGCCATCCGCCGATTCGTGTGGAGCCGGGGCCTCTTCCCCCATATGCGCAGTGGGATGCGCGGCTGACGGCGGCCAGGCAGCTCGACCTCAACACGGCCACCATCGAGGAGCTGGAGCGATTGCCGGAGGTGGGCCCCTCGTTGGCCCGGCGCATCGTCGAGTATCGGCAGGCCCATGGACCGTTTCGTCGCGCGCAAGAGATCGTGCAGGTTCCGGGGATCGGCCCCAAAACCTATGAGGCGTTGCAGGAGTACCTCACTGTGAGGTAATGGGATGCACAAACAGCTGAGCGTGCTGAGTGACGTCAAGGATCTGGCTGAGTTGTTGGACGGGACCGTGGCGGACGTCGGCTAAGTTCATGGGCAATCTTGGCCTGTCGGAGCTCTTCGTGATCTTCCTGGTGGCGCTGGTCGTCGTCGGCCCCAAGCGGCTGCCGGAGCTTGGGCGGGCGTTCGGAGAGGCGCTGCGCGCGTTTCAAGACGCGTTGAAGGGCGGGTCCAGCGATGATCATCAAAAGCCCTAAACGCGCCATCGTCATCTGGGGCGTGGCGCTGGGCCTGCTCTCCTCCCAGGTCGCGCAAGGACACCTGAAGCTGCTCGATCAGTCGGTGGCTCAATGGGTGCGGGCGTGGCAATCCCCCGCGTTCGATGGACCGATGCAGGCGGTGACGTGGTTCGGCAGCTCCGTGTGGGCGGTCGCGGCCCTGGCGGCGCTGGCGAGCCTGGCCTGGCGTCGAGGGCGACGGCCGGAGGTGCTGATGCTCGGCGGGGCGTTCCTGCTCGGGATCCTCATCGAAGGTGCGCTGCGCCTCTTCGTGCCGCAGTGGCGCCCGGGGACGGCGGGAGTTCTTCCCGAGGCGACTCTGCTGACTCGCGTGCATCTGGCGGCATTTCCCAGCGGGCACGCCTTCCGCTCCGCCTTCCTGTTCGGATGGCTTGGGCGGGAGCTGGCCGCGTGGCGAAGCCGGCTCGCCGGAATCGGGCAGGGCCTGTGTGTGGCGATGATCGGGCTGGTGGGGATCAGCCGCCTCTATCTCAACCGGCATTGGGCGACGGATGTCCTGGGCGGTTGGCTGGTCGCGCTGTTGGCGTTGTCCGTGGCCGCCGCCTGGAACCAACGTCAGTCCATAGTCGATAGTCCATAGTCGATAGTAAAGCATGTCAGGATTGGCTATGGACTATGGTCTATGGACTATGGACTGCGATAGCACATGACGCGCACCTTTGTCTTGGACAACAGCGGCCGCCTCCCTGTGGCGCTCGACTTGGAGCGCGACTTGAACGAGCAGCAGCGCGCCGCCGTGACCTGCGGGGATGGGCCCAAGCTCGTCATCGCCGGGGCCGGCTCCGGCAAGACCCGCACGATCACCTACCGCGTCGCCTATCTGATGGCCAAGGGCGTGCCCGCCTCCTCGATCATGCTGGCCACCTTCACGAACAAGGCCGCGCGGGAGATGCTCAGCCGGGTCGAGGCGCTGACCGGCTCCAACATCGGCAAGGTCTGGGGCGGGACGTTTCATGCGATCGGCAACCGGCTCCTGCGCCATTACGCCAAGCTGCTGGAGTGTTCACCGTCGTACACCATCCTCGATGACGAAGATCAGCGGGACCTGCTCAAAGTCTGCGTGACGCAAGCCCAGGTCAAGGTCGAGGAGAAACGTTTTCCCTCACCCTCCATCCTGCAGGACATCATCAGCTTTGCGTTTAACACGCAGCAGTCCGTGCCGGCGGTGATCGAGCATCGCTACCCGCACTTCCTGGCCTGGACGGATGCGATCCAGGCGATCGAGACGCGCTACACCGCTAGGAAACGCCAGGCCTGCGCGATGGATTACGACGACCTGTTGCGCTACTGGTGGCAGCTGCTCGAGGCCCACCCCGACGTCGCTCAACGGCTCGGCGAGCAGTTCCGCTATCTCTTGGTTGACGAGTACCAGGATACCAACGCCGTCCAGGCCCGGATCGTGGAGCGCCTAGCCTCCTGTAACGGCCGCAACCTCATGGTGGTCGGAGATGATTCGCAGAGCATCTACGCCTTCCGCGGCGCCAACTACGACAATATCCTCAAGTTCCCCGAGCGCAATCCAGGGACCGAGCTCTTCAAGCTGGAGGTCAATTATCGCTCCACCCCGCAGATCCTGGAGTTCACCAACGCCAGCATCCACCACAACGAGCAGCAGTTTCACAAGACCCTCACCCCCACCCGCAACCCGGCCTCCTTGCCGGTGGTGGTGCCGCTCAACGACGTCTATCAGGAAGCGGCGTTCGTGGCGCAGCGCCTGCTCCAGCTGCGGGATGAGGGGCTGCCGCTTGAGGACATGGCGGTGCTCTACCGGGCGCACGCCCACTCGACGATCCTGCAGGCCGAGCTGATCCGCCGCAACATCCCCTACGAGATCCGCTCCGGCGTGCGCTTCTTCGAGCAGGCGCATATCAAGGACGTGGTCGCCTACCTGAAGGTGCTGGACAACCCCTTCGATGAAGTCGCCTGGCGCCGGCTCTTCCTCATGATTCCCCGCATCGGCAACGTCACGGCGGCCCGGCTGTGGCAGCTCGCAATCCAGACCGCCGACCCGGCGCGCGCGCTCCTGGGCGCGGACGCGGTTGGCGTCTTGCCCGCCCCGGCCAAGCCGTTTTTCACGCGCTTCCAGCAGGACCTGCGCCGGCTCCTCGAGGCCTCGCGCGAGCAGCCGCCGGGCGCGGTGGTCAACGCGGTCCTGGAGACCGCCTACGCCGACTACCTGCAGGCCACGTATGAGGCGGCGCAGTCGCGCAGCGAAGACATCCAGCAGTTGGCCGTCTTCGCCCGCGCCTATCAGACGCTGCAAGCCCTGCTCTCGGAGCTCGTGTTGCTCGGAGAGCTGTACGGGCAGGACGTGGCGGCCGGGCCGACCGGGGATCTTGAACGCGTGGTGTTGAGCTCCGTCCATCAAGCCAAGGGGCTCGAGTGGCGGGTGGTGTTTGTCATGCGCATGTGCGAGGGGGAGTTTCCCTCGACGATGGCCCTGCGGGAACCCGACGGGGAAGAGGAAGAGCGGCGGATTTTCTACGTCGCCACGACCCGGGCCAAGGATGAACTCTACATCGTCCATCCACTCATTGACATGGGCCTGCGCGGCTCAAGCGGGTTGCTGCTTCAGCCGTCGCGATTTCTCCAGGAGATTCCGTTTACCTTGTATGAGCAGGGGCAAGTTGAGGAGTCCGCCGCAACCTTTCCCGAGTTGGACTGATGAGCCGCATGCGTGGATGGCATACTCGGCACATGGGCGAGTCGGATCGTCGAGCGCAAGGAGCGATGACATGAGCAAGCACGGGGGAGAAGAACGGCGGCAGTTCGTGCGGTTGGACACCACGCTCCCCGTCAGTTATCGCGTCCTTCCCTCCACCGCGATGAAGGCCTCGACGACAAAAAATATCAGCGGAGGCGGGCTGTGCGTGTTTCTGAACGAGCGGCTCGCCCCGGGCACGCCCCTGGAAGTGGCCGTGCAACTCCCGGACCGTCCGAAGCCGATCTGCTTTACCGGGGAAGTGGCCTGGTGCGAGGAGTATGAAGTGGTGGGCAAGATCCAGCGAAGCCGCGCCATCCAAGCCGGCGTGAAGTTTGTCTACTTCAGCCCCAAGGACCAGGAAGCCATCATGCAGCATGTCATTTTGAGCCTGCCATCTCCCACGCGAGGCGCGTGAGCTCGCGTGCGGCCGGCTGTCTCGCCGGCCTGCCGCTTCCGACCCCTTCCCGTCTGTGCTCATGCCGCCGTTGATTCTTCCGACGCTCGCCTTTCTTCTCGGGGTTCTTGTTGTGTCATGGGCCTCGCCTTCATGGACGGTCCCGATTGTCCTTGGCGGGGTGAGCGCCCTCATCATCGGGCTGATGGGGCGTCGATCCTGCCGCTTGAGCGTCCTGGCGCTGGTCCTCCTCTGGACGTGCGTGGGGATGGCGCGCGCCCTGCACTGGTCCTCCCAGCCGGCTGATCACATCAGACACCTGGCGGCTGCGGAGCCCGCTCCAGCGGCCGTGCATGGCGTGGTGGTGGATGATCCCACGGAGGCATTCAGCCCGAACAAAATGGTGAGCGAGGTCGAACCAGAGCCTGAGCGGCAGGTCTGCGTGGTCGCCGTGCGCCATGTGCGCCTCGACCGGCAATGGAGGCCCGCGCACGGCTTGATCCGCGCGCGAGTGCGCGAGCCGCGCCGACGGTTGGCCTACGGGGATGAAGTGCTCCTGGAAGGCCGCTGGTCAACGGTTCGGCCCCCCGGCAATCCAGGCCAGTACGATTGGCGTGCGGCGCTTTCCCGTCAACAGATTCACGCGCTGCTAGCCGTCGAGCCCTATCACGGGGTCGTCCGGCTCCAGGTGGATCGAGGACGCTGGTGGTTCAGGGCCATCTACACGCTACGTCATCGGCTGGAAGTCCTGATTGACACCCACTTCAGTGACCATCACGCCGGGCTCTTGCGCTCGTTTCTCCTGGGCCAGCGGGTGGCGCTCGATGAGGACCTGAAGTGGGCCTTCGTTGCCAGCGGGACGATGCATCTGGTGGTGATCAGCGGGTTCAACGTCGGCCTGATCGCCGTCGGACTGGAGTTCGGGTTACGTCTCCTGGGGCTGTCCCGTCGGCCGCGGCTGATCGGCTCGGCGATCGCGCTGTGCGGGTACTGCGTGTTGACCGGCCTGCAGCCGCCGGTGATGCGCGCGACGGTCATGGCGTGGATCGTGCTGGGCGCGCGGTGGCTGGATCGCGTGATCAACTGGCCCAACGCGCTGGCCGCGGCCGCCCTGGCGATCCTCTGGTGGAACCCGGGACAGGTCTTCGATCCGGGATTCCAATTATCCTTCGGCGCGGTCGCGAGTCTCCTGGCGTTGACCGCGCGCCTCCAGGCGTTCCTGGAGCCCGCGGTGCGGCTTCGACCGGAGTGGCTGAGGCGATATGTGAGCGTGGGGATCGCCTCCACCGTGGCCATCTGGATCGGCCTGTGGCCGGTGCTGGCCTGGTATTTCCACCTGGTGTCGCCGGTATCAATCCTGGCCAATCTGATCTTGGTGCCGCTGGTGAGTCTGTTGGTCGGCCTGGGGACTGCGGTGCTGCTGCTCGGCGCGGCGGTGTCAACTGTGGTGGGAGGGGCCGCCCCGTTGCTGGCCTGTCTGTTGGAGGCGATCGTGGCGTGTGTCCAGGGGCTGTCCCGGATCCCGGGAGCCTGGTGGCCGGTCGGGCATCCGTCGTGGGCGCTGATCCTCGGCTACTACCTCGTGGTGATCCTCACGCTGCTGGCCCGGCGCCTGCGGATGAATCCGGTGCACGTGCTGGTCTGCTGGCTCGTGGCGCTCAACGTCTGGTGGTGGGGCCTGGTGGCGGCGCAGGCAGGCCAGGCCGGATGGCTGGAAGTGACGGTGTTGGATGTCGGCCACGGGGACAGCCTCGTGATCCGCACGCCGAGCCGGCAGACGCTCCTGGTGGATGCGGGGACCGAGGAGGCGGGCCGCTTCGCGGTGGTCCCGTTCTTGCGGTACAAAGGCTGGCACACCCTCGATGCGCTGATCCTGACGCATTTCGACGAGGATCATGCCGGGGGTGCGGCGCCGCTGTTGCGCGCCCTGACCGTCAGGCGGCTGTTCACCAACGGATCGGTTGGACGCACCCGCACGGCCCGCGAGGTGCTCGCGTACGCCAAGGCGCTGCACATTCCTCAGGAACCCCTGACGGCGGGCATGCGGTTGACGGGTGATGCGGAACTGGCCATGCTGGTGCTCCATCCGCCGCCGGGGTTTGTGCCGGGAACCGAGCCGTCCTCCAACGACAACTCCGTGGTGATGCGTCTGGCCAAGGGCGACGTGAGCGCGCTGCTGTGCGCGGACCTTGAGACCCACGGCCTGCCCTGGGTGATGCGGTGGGGCAGCGCGCCTCACCGCGCGCGGCACTCCCTCGCCAGCGAGGATGGTGCCGGCTCGGTCGGCGGCGCGCTCTCCTCGACGGTGTTGAAAGTGCCGCATCACGGCAGCGCCTTGGGCCCGCTGGGGGCGGCGTTCGTGGAGCAGGTGCACCCTGCGACCGCCGTCATCAGCGTCGGCCGCCGGCGGGGTTTTCCTTCAGAAGAAGTCATGGAGATCTTGGAACGGGTGGGGGCCCACGTCCTGTTGACCCGTCGAGACGGGGCGGTGACGATCCGGACCGACGGCCGTCGCGTCGAGGTGCATACCTTTCGATTGCCCCCAAGTGGGCGAGCCGACTAAATGTTCGCGCGATTGAGCCTGGGAATCGGCCTGTTCGGCGGGTCGCTCGCGCTGGGATGGGCCTTGCGCCGGCGGGGATGGCTGACCGAAGCGCAAGCCAAACAGGTGATCCGCCTGACGATGCGATGGCTCTCGCCCGTCGTCCTGTGCCTGTCGTTCTGGCGGTTGCACTTTGCGGGAGCGCACCTGGCCTGGTTGCCGGTGATCGGCTTTGCGGTCTCCAGCTCGACGCTGCTGCCCGCATGGTGGTATGCCAGGCGCGCGCGGCTCTCGGCGCCGCAGACGGGCAGCTTCCTGACGTGCGCGTTGTTTTCCAACCTGGGATTCCTGGGCGCGTTGATCGCCTTCGCGCTCTACGGGGAAGCGGCCTATGGGCTGGCGATGCTGTATCTGGTCTACTTCAGCCCGTCGTTCTACCTGCTGGGCTTCGCCATCGCCAAGCGTTTCGGCCAGGACCGGCACCCCTCCACGGAGAGTGCCGAGCCGATGGAGGAGCTGCGCCTGTATCCGTTCCTGGGGTTGTTGACGGGCGTGGTCTTGAACCTCGCCCACGTGCCTCGTCCGGCCATCTGCGAACCGATCAACCGCCTGCTGATCCCCCTCGACGCCGCCATCTATCTCACGATGGTCGGGACGCACCTGCACGTCGAATCGTTGGGGCCGTGGAGGCAGGCGGGCCTTGCGATGAGCGCGATCAAGTTCTGCTACAGCCCGCTGCTCGGATGGGCGCTGGTGTCGCTGGCTCGTCTTGAGGGGCTGCCGCGGTTCATCGTGTTGCTGCAGACCTCGATGCCGGTGGCCATCTCGCCGCTGATGCTGACCATGCTCTTCGGGCTGGATCGGAGGCTGGCCACGGCGTTGTTCCTGATGACGACCTGTCTGGCCATCCCCTGGCTGTTCGTGTACGTGCCGCTCATTCGCTAGGACCGTTCTCGCAGCGTTTTGACTTTGGTCGGGAGTTTTGCTATCGTGAGGCCAGGATGTCTCGACGCTGGGTGGTGTGGCTGACGATTGTGGGCTTAAGCCTCGGGCGGGCGGCGTGCGCCGAGGCCGCCTGGGTGTGGTCTCCGCAGACCGGGTGGATCGGTCCCTCCGGGGCCGTGAAGGACACCCCGGCGGCCCAGTTCGATTACGCCCTTGCCTTCTTCGAGAAGAGCGAGTATGACAAGGCCAGGATCGAGCTGAAGAAACTGCTCAAGCACTACCGGGAATCCCGGGAGGCGGCCGACGCGCAGTACTACCTGGGCCGCTGCCTCGAGGGCCGGCGCGATTACTACGAAGCGTTCCTGGCGTACCGCAAGACCCTCCAGGTCTATCCGTCCACGGCCCGGTTCAATGAAATCTTGGAGCGGATGATGCAAATCGGCAATTATTTCCTGAGCGGCAAGAAACGCCGGCTCCTCGGCGCGGCGGCGATCTTGCCGGCCCGGGACAAAGCCGTCGAAGTGTTCCAGGCCATCGTCGAAGATGGGCCGTTCAGCTCGCAGGGGGAGCTGGCGCAGTACAAGCTGGGCATCGCGCATCTGGCGTTGGAAGAATACGAGCAAGCGGTGAGCGCGTTTGAGCAGCTCATCGAGCGCTATCCCGCCTCTCCGCTCGTGGACGATGCGCGCTTTCAACTGGCCCAGGCCAGCCTCAAAGGCACCTTCAAGCCCGGCTACGATCAGCATGCGACCGATCAGGCGATCGGGGAGCTGGAGACGTTCGTCAAAGAATACCCCGCGAGCGATCTCTCGCCGCAGGCGCTGAATCGGCTGCAGACGTTGCGCGAGCGCCGCGCCGAGCACGAATTTCAGGTCGCGCAGTACTACGAGCGCCGCAAACAGCCGGCCTCCGCCGTCCTCTACTATCAGTCGGTCGTCGAGCAGTATGCCGAGACCTCCTGGGCCCCGAAAGCCGCCGCCCGATTGACGATCCTCGAACCCCTCGCTCCATGAGAACCCAAAAACCGAAAAACCTAAAGACCGAAAAACGTTTTTCGGTTTTTCCGTTTTTCAGTCTTTCGGTCTTACTCTGGTCTCTCTGGGCTAGCGGATGCGGCTACACCACCCGTCCCGGCCTGGCCGGCAATCTGCGCACCGTGTACATCAAGCCGTTGACCAACAAGATCGACCTGACCGAGTTGACCAACGACTACAACCGCTTTCCGCTCTACCGGCATGGGATGGAGGCCGACGTGACCACGGCGATCATCAACCGCTTCCAGTTTACGGGCCTGCTGCGCCCGGCCGGCCCGGAGAAGGCGGATAGCCGCCTCGAAGGAGAGCTGATGGAATTCCGGCGGGATGCCCTGCGCTACAACGCCTCTCAGCAAGTCGAAGAGTGGCGGCTCAACGTCGTCGTCAACGTGCGCTACTACGACCAGCACACGCAGACCCTGCTGTGGGAGGAGTCGCGGCTGACCGGCGATACGACCTACTTTGCCCTTGGGGCCAATACGGAGTCTGAGTCGGTCGCCTTGGACCGCGCGATGCAGGACCTCGCCCGCCGGGTCGTCGAGCGAACCGTCGAGAATTGGTGACGCCGGCGATGTCCCAGCGACCCGCCCGGTGTTATCTGTTGGTGGGCGCGGATCGGGCCCGGAAGCGCCAACGCGTCGCGCAGTTGGCCCAGACGTTCCAGGTCGCCTTGCTGGATCGCCATCACGTCCACGCGGCCGAGGTCTCAGCGACGGAGCTTGCGGCCTTGGCGCGCGCGCATCCGGCGGCCAGCCCGCTGCGGTTGCTCGTCATCGAGGAGGCGCAGCGGCTCGATCGCTCCTGCCTCGCGCTCGTGAAGGAGCAGTGGGAAAGGCTCACCCAAGTGGCCTGCCTGGTTCTGCTCGTTGACGGCGAGCCGGCCTCGGCGCATCCCCTGGCTGCCCTGGCGCGCTCCGTGGTCGTCGAGCGGTTCGAGATCGTCGGCGGCGCTCCTGGCGCGCAGCGGTTTGCGTTGGTGGAGGCGATCGCCCGGCGTGACGTCGCCGGGGCGTTGCGCGCCATGCAGGAGCAACTGGCGCTGGGCAAGGACGTGACGGACCTGGTCGGGATGCTGGTCTGGCAACTGTCCCGGTGGGTGACGGTCAGGCGCTGCCTGGAGGCGGCGATGCCGCAGGAACGGATGAGGGCTGTGGCGGGCTTAGAACCCTGGCAGTTGCAGCGGGTCGTGCAGGACGTGGCGGATCGTTCGAGTTCCCACCTGCGTCAGCTGCTTGAGCGATGCTGGGAGGTGGACGTGGCGATCAAGACGGGACGGACGGTTCCGCGCTTGGCGCTGGAGGCGTTGGTGGTGGCGTGCTGCGGGACGGTCGAGCCACACGTCCACGCGCCGGCGCAGTCCCGCGCGTGAGGTGCCGCATGAGTCGTCCCGTGGTGCGCGAGGCGGTGTTCTTGTGGATGATCCCTTTCGCCGCGGCCTGGTCGAAGCGCCGCGTGAGCAAGGGCAGGAGCGTGCGCGCCTCCTCCTGACGCTTCTGGGCCAGCAACTCGGTGAGCTGCTTTTTGAGGGTCTTCAATTCCGAGCGTAACGCCTGGTTGCGGACATTGCGCACGCGGTCCTTGCGCAACTGGCGCAGGGCAGCACGTTTGATGGGCATTGAGGGGCGAATGTACCACGGCGCGCGCATCCTGTCAATATGGCCTCGCGACTGACCCCCCCTGCATCCGGGCAGGTCCGCTCCACCCCCGCGCGACTGGCCGCCTCGACCCGCGCCATTTCCCTCGCCACTGCGGTGAGCCGCGTGCTGGGGTTTGTCCGCGATCTGCTCATCGCAAAATTATTCGGGACCGGCATCCAGGCCCAGGCGTTTGTCGTGGCGTTTCGCCTGCCCAACCTTTTCCGCGATCTCGTCGCGGAGGGCCCGATGACCACCGCCGTCGTGCCGGTCTTAAGCCGTTATCGCGCCACCCAAGCCCCTGAGGAGTTCTGGCGCTTGGCGCAGGCGCTGGGGGTGAGGATCGGCGTGGCGGTCGGACTCCTGGGCCTGCTTGGATGCATCCTGGCGCCGTGGCTCGTCGCGGTGATCGCCCCCGGGTTTACCGGCGACCCTGAGAAGTTTGCCCTGACGGTTCGGCTGACCCGCATCCTCTTTCCGTTGATCACCCTCGTGGGCCTCTGGGCGTTTCTGGGCGGCCTGCTGAACAGCCTGCGTCACTTCGCCCTGCCCGCCCTTGGTCCGGCTGCGCTGAACCTCGCCATGATCGCCGGATGCCTGTGGCTGGTGCCGCGCGTCCAGCCCGGCGTGGTGGGCCTGGCCTGGGCGGTCATGCTCGGCGGGCTGGTGCAGTTGGGCATGCAGGTGCCCGCGGCTGCGGCGCGCGGGTTCCGCTGGCGCTGGGTCTGGCAGCACGAGGGCTCGCGGGACGTCATGCGGCTCCTCGGGCCGCGGCTTGTCGGAGCGGCCGTCTATCAGATCAGCGTGTTGTTCGACACGATCCTGGCTTCCATCGGCGTCCTGGCCGGGGAGGGGGCCATCGCCGCGCTGTACTTTGCGAACCGGCTCGTGCAGTTGCCCCTGGCGCTGTTCGCGACGGCCTCCGCGCAGGCGAGCCTCCCGACGCTGTCCGAACAAGCCGCCGTGAAGGACCTCCAGACGTTCCGCTCGACGGTCCTGTCGCTCTTGCGGCTCGTCGCGTTTGAGAGCCTGCCGGCGGCGGTGGGGCTGATCGTCCTGGCGCCGTCCATCGTGCGGATCTGCTTCGAGCGCGGGGCGTTCGATCGCGCCGCGACCCTGATGACCGCGCAGACGCTCAGTTGCCTCGCCGTCGGCCTGGTCGCCTATGCCGCCAGCAAGGTGCTCAGCGGCGCGTTCTACGCGCTGCACGATACGCGCACCCCGGTCCGGCTGGCCATCCAGGCGTTCGCGCTCAACATGCTCTTCGCCGTCCTCCTCATCGGTCCGCTGCGCGTGGGAGGGCTGGCGCTGGCCACGGCGCTCTCCAGCAGCGTCAACGCGTGGCGGCTCCTCAAAGCCCTGGAGTGGCGCCTCGACATGCCCCTCCTGCCTAACCTGGCCAAGCCCGTCAGCCGGATGGGCGCGGCGGCGTGCCTCATGGGCGTGGCCGCGTGGGGGATGTGGGCGGTGCTCGGCCCGCGCCTGCCGGCGGCGGCGGGGCTATCCGTGGTCATCGTCGGGAGCCTGGTCGTCTACGGCGCCGGTTGCTGGCTCCTGCGGGTTCCGGAGCTGAGGAGCCTGCCACGCGCCTTCTGAAGACGCTTCCCGAGCAACCCGGCGTGTACCTCTTTACGGACGCGCAGGGGCGCGTGCTCTACGTGGGCAAAGCCGCCAGCCTGCGCGCGCGGGTGAGCTCCTATTTCCATGCGCCGCAGGGTCTCTCCCCGCGCATCAAGCAGCTGGTGGCCCGGATCGCCGATCTGCAGGTGACGACCACCGGCTCGGAAGCCGAAGCCCTCCTGTTGGAATCGCAGCTCATCAAGCGCCATCATCCGAAATACAACATCGCCTACCGCGATGACAAAAGCTATCCCCTCCTCAAGCTTACCGCTGAAGCCTTCCCGCGGCTGATCGTCACGCGCGAGCGCCGGCGGGACGGGCCTGCCCGCCCCGGGTTCTCCGGGGTAGGCGGGGGCCGCTACTTCGGCCCCTATCCCGACGCGGGATCGCTGCGCCAGGCCGTGCAATTCCTGCGTCGCGTGTTTCCGCTTCGCACCTGCCGGACGTTTCCCAAGTCCCCGTGCCTGGAGTACCACCTGGGGCAGTGTTTGGCGCCGTGCGTCGGCTACATTGATGAAGCCGCCTATGGGCGGATCGTCGGGGATCTCGTCGCGTTCCTGGAAGGCAAGCGGGAGGCGCTGTTGCGCGAGCTCTCCCGCCGGATGGAGCGCGCCTCGCGCGATCGGCGCTTCGAGGAGGCGGCCCGGCTGCGCGACCAGATTCACGCGCTGACCTCCGTGATCGTGGCCAAGGAGAAGTCGGCCCTGACCGGCCCGCTGGAGCAATTGCAGCTGGCCCTCAAGCTCCCCGCGCTGCCGAGGCGGATCGAGGCGTTCGATATTTCCAACATCTACGGGGCGTTCGCGGTGGGCTCGATGGTGACGTTCGTGGAGGGCCGGCCGCGCAGCGCGCACTACCGGCACTTCAAGATTCGGACGGTCGCCGGGATTGACGACTGCCGGATGATGCGCGAGGTGATCCGGCGCCGCTACGGCGGGTCGCTGGCCGCGGACCTGCCGCGCCCGGATCTCATCCTCGTGGACGGCGGCAAGGGCCAGCTCCATGCGGCCCGTGAGGCGCTGCAAGCCCTTGGGGCCGACCTGCCCGTCATCGGATTGGCCAAACGCTTCGAAGAGGTGTTCGTGCCAGGCCAATCCACTCCGGTCGTGCTCCTGCCCACCTCGCCGGTGCTGCACCTGATCCAGCGCATCCGCGACGAGGCCCACCGCTTCGCGATTCGGTACCATCGTCGTCTGCGCGCCAAGCATCTGTTGCAACAGTTCAAAGGGCGGGCCGGATGAGACGTCGGGGACGTCCTCGGACGCCGACCGATTTCGAGCGACGCGTCTACGCGATCGTGAAGCGCATCCCGCGCGGTGAGGTCCGTTCGTACCAGTGGGTGGCGCGGACGCTCGGCAACCCCAAGCTGGCGCGCGCAGTCGGGCAGGCCCTCCACCACAACCCCTGGCCCGATCGCGTGCCGTGCCATCGCGTCGTGCGCGCAGACGGCTCGTCAGGGGGGTATGCCTGGGGGCCGGCGAAGAAACGCCGGCTGTTGGCCCAGGAACGACTTATCAAAGATCGCCCCTTCAGGTATAGTTAAGATTGTTATGAAAACCCAACCGAGGGCTCGAGGGTTCTGGCAGGTGCTGTCGAGGCCGGTGGAGTTTTTGACCAAGCCACGGGCCGGGGAAGGTCTGGCTCAGCGGGTGACGCTGGCGTTTGGGTTCATGGCGTTCATCCCCTTGCTGATGATCGTCTGGGCGCTGCTTTCGTACGTCCTGCCGAATGTCGAGGAATCCGTGAAAGACACCCTCGGGCTGATCGTCATGGCCGTCATTGTGTCCATGTTTGTCGGCTACTCCGTGCTGAAGCGTACGATGCATGGCGTGATGGCGGTCGTCCACCACGCTCGGACGGTGACTCCGGGTCAGCTGGCGGAGCCATCCCACGGCGATCGCGACGAGATTGTCGAGTTGACCCGCACCTTCAACCGCATCACGCAGGAGCTGGAGCAGAAGATCGAGGCGCTGGAGTCCTCGCGCACCCTGATCAAGCGGTTGCTCTCGCGCATCGGCACCGCCATCGTCTCCTTCGAGGGGATCGAGACGGTCCTGGAGATGATCATGGAGCAGAGCTGCGCCGCCATGGAAGCGCAGGCGGGCAGCCTCCTGATCCTCAATGACGCCACCCAACAGCTTGAGCCCAAGGTCGGCTGGTCGCTGGATGGCCGGCGCGTGCCCACCCAGCCGGTCAGGCTGGGCGAGGGGATTGCGGGCTCGGTGGCGAAGGCGATGAAGCCGATGCGCGGGACCGGGTCGCTGCCGGCCATCGGCGTGGCCGACCACGCAGCCGGCGACGGGGAGGTGTTGTGCGTGCCCATGGCGATCCGGGAGAAACCGTTGGGGGTCCTGGCGGTGTTCCGCGCCTCGATGAGCCGCGCCTTCACGGAAGACGACGAGGCCCTGCTCACCAGCATCGGCTCCCAGGTCGCCGTGGCGGTGGAGAACTACCAGCTCAACCAGGACATCGAGCGGACCTATCTGGAAGCGATCATGGCGCTCGCCCTGGCCGTCGAGGCCAAGGAAGCCTACACGGCCGGCCACTCCAAGCGCGTGGCGTTCTATGCCCAGAAGATCGCCGAGCTGATGGGCCTGGATGAGGACGCCCGCAAGCTCATCAGTAACGCCGGACTGCTCCATGACGTCGGCAAGATCGGCGTCAAGGACGTCATTCTCCTCAAGCCCGAGGCCCTGACGCCGGAGGAGCTCCACGTCATGCGCCAGCATCCGTCCATCGGCGAGGCGATCCTCAAGCCCTTGCGCTCCCTGGGCAAGGTGGCGGAAATGGTCCACTGCCACCATGAGCATTACGACGGCTCCGGCTATCCCCGCGGGTTGAAGGGCGAGCAGATTCCGCTGGGCGCGCGCATCCTCGTCGTGGCGGACTCCTACGACTCGATGGTGACCGACCGGCCCTACCGCAAACGCCTGAGCCTTGAGGAAGCCAAGGACGAGTTGTGCAAGTGGGCGGGCACCCATTTCGATCCCCAGGCCGTGAAGGCGTTCCTCCGGTTCCTGGACGAGAAAGAGCCGCGCCTGGGCCGCGCCCCGTCAGCGTGATTTCGGTTCCGCCCGCGCTCTGCATTGCCCTTCAGGCATGTTCGTGCTAGACTACCCCCCTCATGCGTGACGAATTGCGCACTCGTCTGGACGTCCTCCGTGCTCGATGGGAGAACATCCGGAGGTATCTTTGACCTCGACACGCTCTCCGCTCGCATCGCCGAGATCGAACACGCCATGGCTCAAGGCGCGTTCTGGGGCGATCAAGCCAAGGCCCAAGCGACCGTCCAGGCTCTGAAAGCCCTCAAGGCCCGCCGCGATCCCGTCGGCGCCTTCCAACGTTCGCTGCACGACACCACCGAGCTGCTCACCCTCGTTGACGAGCACGACGCCGCCTCCCTCCAGCACCTGGCCGCCGACGTGGCCGCGTTGGAACAGGAGTGCGAGCGGCTGGAGCTCCAGCGGCTGCTCGGGGGTGACGCCGATCCCAAGGACGCGATCCTCTCCATCCACTCGGGGGCCGGCGGCACCGAGTCGTGCGACTGGGCCCAGATGCTGCTGCGCATGTACCGCCGCTGGGCCGAGGAGAAAGGCTACCAGGCCCAGGTCATTGACCTCCTGCCGGGGGAGGAGGCGGGCGTCAAGAACGCGACGATGATCGTCAAGGGCCCCTACGCCTACGGGTATCTGAAGGCCGAGGAAGGCGTGCATCGGCTCGTGCGCATCTCGCCGTTCGACGCCAACAAGCGCCGGCATACCTCCTTCGCCTCGATTGACATCGTGCCTGAAATCGATGAGGAGATCGAGGTCGAGGTGAAGGAGTCGGACCTGCGCATTGACGTGTACCGCTCAAGCGGCAAGGGAGGCCAGTCCGTCAATACGACCGATTCGGCGGTGCGCATCACGCACCTCCCCACCGGGCTGGTCGTGCAGTGCCAGGATGAGCGCTCGCAATTGCAGAACAAGAACA
>JACQRB010000029.1 GCA_016206685.1 Candidatus Omnitrophota bacterium
CGCTCACGTGGCTGACATGCCTGATCGCGACGCTGGCGATGAGCGGCCTGCCGGGCTTCCAGCAGGATCGCGTCCTTGCTCCAGAAGCCGCTTAGCAGCGGCACCCCGCTCATCGCCAGCGTGGCGATGAGGAAGGCCAGCCAGGTCAACGGCATGGCTCGGCGCAAGCCCCCCAGATGGGCGAGGTCTTGCTGATGCGTCGCGTGGATCACGCTGCCGGCCCCGAGAAACAGCAAAGCTTTGAAGCACGCGTGCGTCACCAGGTGGAACACCGCCAGGCCCGCCGCACCCAGCCCCAGCGCCGTCATCATCAGGCCCAACTGGCTGATGGTCGAGTACGCCAGCACCCGCTTGATGTCGGTCATCGTCAGGGCCACCGTGCCGGCGAACAGGTGGGTGGCCAGGCCGATCACCAGCACGACGCGCAGGCTCTCCGGCGTAAACAGCGGCAGGGTGCGCGCGACCAGATACACGCCGGCGGCCACCATGGTCGCCGCGTGGATCAGCGCGGACACCGGCGTGGGGCCTTCCATGGCGTCCGGCAGCCAGACGTGCAACGGGATCTGCGCGGACTTGCCCACCGCCCCGAAGAAGATGAGGACGCTGATGAGCGTCAGCAGCGCGTCGCGGTGCTGCACCAGCATCCGCGTGCGGATCAGGTCGAGGTGGCCGAACTGCAAATCCCCCGCGGTGAAGGCCAGCAGCAGGATCCCCGCCAGCAGCCCCGTGTCTCCGATGCGGGTGGTCAGAAACGCTTTGCGTCCGGCATCGGCCGCGGCCGGCTTCTCGAACCAGAAGCTGATGAGCAGATACGAGCACAGGCCGACCAGCTCCCAGCCCGCATAGAGCAGCAGAAAGTGGTCCGCCAGGACGAGCGTGAGCATCGAAGCGCAGAACAGCGACAGGTAGGCGAAGAACCGACGGAAGCGCGCGTCGTCGCGCATGTACCCGATCGAGTAGCACTGGATCATGGTGCCGATGAGCGTGACGACGGCCAGCATCACCCAGCTCAGGCCGTCCACCGCCAGCCCGATCGTCCATAGCGAATCCTGCGCAGGCAGCCACGCCCATCGCACCGACAGCGAATGGCCGTGCCAGATCTGGGGCCCGATGAGGAAGGTCAGGACCCCTGAGCCCGCCAGCGCCGCGACCGACACCCACCCCGCCACCAGCGGGGCCAGGCGACGTCCCAGGAGGATGAGCAGCACGAAGGACGCCAGCGGCAGCAGGGGGATCCACGCGAACAGCGGCATCACCCTCTCAACAGATTGACTTGATCCGCCAGCACGGTGTTGGCGGTCCGGTACAGCCCCAGCACGATCGCCAGGCCGACCGCCGCCTCACAGGCCGCCAGGGCGATCACAAACAGCGCAAACGCCTGCCCCTGGGGATGGCCTGAGGCTTGTCCCAGCACGACAAAGTTCAGGCTGGCGGCGTTCAGGATCAACTCGATGGACAGCAGGATGGCGATGGCGTTGCGGCGGGTCAACACGCCAAACACCCCGATCGCAAAGAGGGCGCTGCCCAGGAACAAGAGCGGCCGCACAGGAATCATGCAGAGGAGGATGGAGGCGCCTGAGCCCGACGCTGTCGGGGCGAGGCCGCCACGGCGATCGCGCCCACCATGGACGCCACAAACACGACGCTGATCACCTCAAAGGGCAGCACCAGCGTCGTGATCAGCTCCCGCCCGAGCTCCTGCAGGCTGACGGGCGCCCCCCCGACCGCAGTCGGGGTCGGGACCGGGATCGCGGCGATCACGCAGGCCAGCAGCGCGAACAACGCCAGCGACGCCACCGCCGCCGGCCATTGGCTGGCTGCAGCCGTAGAACCCGCCGGTCTATGCACGCGCGCGGTGAGCATGATCGCGAAGACCACGAGCGTCAGGATCGCCCCGACGTAGATCAGGATCTGCACGAACGCCAGGAACTCCGCGCCGACGAGGAGAAACAGCCCGGCCACGCCGACCAGCACCACCCCGAGGCTCAAGGCGGCCCGGAACAGATTGCCGAGGGTGACGACCAAGATCGCGCCGGCGATCACCAGCGCGCTGAGGAACCACAGCCCGGCTTGGGCGAGAACAATCGGGGGTTGCATGCGGTGTTGAAGAACAGCGATTATAGCACAGACCGTCGTGGGCGACTACCCGGGTGCGTCAGCGGCACGTCTTCCTTGCACAGCGGGCAGTCGTGCCGGTTGAAGTGCTCAAAATCCAGAATCAGCAGCCGCTCGTACTTCCACCGCTTCGGAAATTTCACGGAGCCGCCTGAGCGGTCCACGATGACGCCGATGCCGACGACCTTCGCGCCCAGCGCCTCCATGAGGTCCGCCACCTTCCTGGCGGACTCGCCGGTCGTGATCACGTCCTCGACGACCAGGATGCGGTCTTTCTTGGTCACGGTGAAGCCCCGGCGCAGCTGCATCTCGGCGTCCACGCGCTCGGTATAGAGCGCGCGCGTGCCCAGCACCCGCGCGACCTCGTAGGAGACGAGGATGCCGCCGATGGCCGGGCCGATGATGATGGTCGGCTTCTTCGAGGCGAAGCGGCGCGCCAGCTCCCGGCAGACGATGGCGGCCAGCCGCGGATGCTGCAGGAACTGGGCGCATTGGAAGTAGTGCCCGCTGTGCAGCCCGGACGCCAATTCGAAATGCCCCCGCTGCAGGGCGTTGGCTTTCCGGAAGATCGCCAGCAGCTGATCCCGTGTTAACGCCATGTCCTAATCCTCCATTTCGTCAAGCAGTTGCTGCGCCGCTGCGCGCGGGTCAGGCGCCTCGGTAATCGGGCGCCCCACCACCAGCAAGTCGGCGCCGTTGGCCATCGCCTCGGCAGGCGTGGCGAGACGACGCTGGTCATTGCGACCTGCCGCCCACGACGGGCGGATGCCTGGACAGACGATGGCAAGTTTCGCGTCAGGGAACGCGTCGCGAATGTCTTTCACTTCTTGCGCAGAGGCGACGATCCCGTCGCATTTGGCGTGGATGGCCTCGCCCACAAGATCACACACGTCCCTGCTCAGCTCCTGCCGTCCCCCGCGCTTCTGCGAACCTCCGCCGGTCGTCGCCGGAACAGCCACGCTGGTCAGCACGGTGACCGCAAGGATCTTCGGCCGGGGCCTCGCGTCCCGGACGCCGTGCACCGCGGCTTCCAACATGGCTCTTCGTCCTTTCGCGTGGACGGTCAAGAGCGACACGCCGTGGGCGGCCGCCGCGCGGCAGCTCTTCTCCACCGTCGAGGGGATGTCGTGGAACTTCAGGTCCAAAAACACCTCAAACCCCAGGGCCTTGAACTTCGCGATGGCCTCGGGCCCGGCGGCGGTGAACAGGATGCTGCCAATTTTGGCATAGCGCGCCAGCCCGCGCAACTGCCGTCCTAACGCCAACGCCTTGGACAGCTCCGGCGAATCGAAGGCCACGATCAAGCGATCAGCCGCTGACGGCATCCGTCCGAAGGGTTCCGATCAGCTCCTGCATCGACGCCATCCGGTGGCGCGCCAGATAGCGGCGCAGACCTTTCAAGACCGCCAGCGCGGCCGCGGGGTCGGCGAAATGGGCCGTGCCCACCGCGACGGCGCTCGCCCCGGCGAGGAAGAACTCCACCGCGTCCTCCCCGCGCACGATGCCGCCGATCCCGATCACCGGGCAGCGCACCGCCTGGCTGACCCTCCACACGCGATACACCGCCAGCGGCCGGATGGCCGGGCCGCTCAATCCCCCGGCGAGGGAGCCGAGCCTCGAGCGGCGCGTGCGCGGATCCAGGCTCATGCCGGTGAACGTGTTGCCGACGGCGATCGCGTCGGCGCCGGCCCGCTCAGCCGCCTGCGCGACGGGGCGGATATCGGTGACATCCGGGCTGAGCTTTGCGATCAGCGGCTTGGCGGTCTTGGCCCGCGCCGCCGTGACGAGATCGCGCGTGGCGTCGGCGTCCTGCGCGACCATGAGCGCCGAGGCATGGGTGAGGTTCGGGCACGACAGGTTCAGTTCGATCGCCGCGACCGCCGGCTGGTCGTCCAACCTCGCGCAGAGGACCTGGACGTCCTCCAGCGACTCGCCCAAGACGCTCACGATGACCGGGATGTTGAGCGAGGCCGCCTCGGGGAGTTTCTCCGAGAGGAAGGCGTCCAACCCGACGTTCTGCAGCCCAACGGAGTTGAGCATCCCTGAGGAGGTTTCCACCAGCCGAGGGGGCGGGTTGCCGGTGCGTGGCTTGAGGGTGATCGTCTTGGTGACAATCCCGCCGAGCGCCTTGAGCCTGACCGCCTGCTGGAATTCCACGCCGTAGCCAAACGTCCCGGCGGCCACCAGCACTGGATTGGCGAGCTGCAACGTGCCGATCCGCACACAGACATCCACGATCATGCTCGTTTAGGTGGCAGGTTTGTGTTTATGCAAAAAGAACTCCACGATGTTGGCCAACTCTTGTCTGACAGCAGGCTCAAGTGGCGTAAAGTGCACGCCATGCTCCACCATGGAGCCGCGGACCACTTGGCGTTGCCAGACCACGACGCCCTTCAGTTTGACCGGTGGTTTGAGGTTCGGAAGTTGCACGTGAAGCTCCAGGAGGGAGCCGGTTGGGTATGCATGTTCACTCATCAAGCAAACCCCACCCACGCTGAGATCTCTGATTGGTGTCGCACGCCAATCGGTTTCCCCAAGCGATGGACATCGATACTTCACGATAAACGCTTGCTCAATCCTTGGCCACCGCCGACGTTCTGGGGCCGTCATGGTTTAGCCCTTCCGGCTTTTCAAAAACTGCACCAGCTCCTCGATGAAGGCCCGCTGCCCGTCGGTGACGTTGATAAACACCGCGCCGTATTCGAGCGCCTCGGGCCTGGCGGCATCCACCCAGAGCACCTGGCCGGTCACGGCGTAGGGCCCCATGCGGCCCGGCAGGGTCAATTGGAACTCAAGGGTGGCGTCTTGGTCAACCGGCTCGAGGCTGGTGAACCGCACCCCACCGGCGCTCAGCTCCTGCACCAGCCCATCGAGCCACATTCCCAGAAATCCTCCCAGGACGCGAAAGCGCACGGGCATCGGGATAGGCACGCGATCAAACTCCCGGCGTTCGCTGCCCATGCTACACGCGCGCCACCTCCTGATGATAGGCCTGGATCGGTTTGACCCCAAGGGCGTGCTTCTGAAAGACCTCAAGGCCGGTGACCAGCGCCTGCGCCCCGGAGATCGTCGTCACACAGGGAATCCCCAGCGCGGTCGCCGCCGAGCGGATCCGCACCTCATCCGCGCGAGGCAACCGCCCTGAGGGCGTGTTGACGATCAGGTGGACCCCGCCGTTTTTGATCGCGTCCAGGATGTTGGGCCGCCCCTCGTGGATTTTCTGCACCGAGGTCGCATGGACCCCGGACCGCTGCAGGGCTTTGGCGGTCCCGCTCGTCGCCACCAACTGGAATCCCAGCTCCTCCAGCCGCTTGGCGATGAGCACGACCGCGCGCTTGTCGCGATTCTTCACGCTGACAAACACGACGCCGTGCCGCGGCAGGCGCTGGCCCGCCGCCAACTGGGATTTCAGAAACGCCCGCCCGAAATCCTCATCGATCCCCATCACCTCGCCGGTCGAGCGCATCTCGGGACCCAGGATGATATCCACGCCGGCGAAGCGGGAGAACGGGAACACGGACTCTTTCACCGCCAGGTAGGGGATCGTCACTTCCTCGGTGAAGCCCTGCTCGCGCAGGCTGATGTCCGCCAGCGCCTTGGTGGCGAGCTTCGCCAGCGGCACGCCCACTGCCTTGGAGATGAACGGCACGGTGCGCGACGCGCGCGGGTTGACCTCCAGGACATAGACCGCGTCATCCTTCACCGCGTACTGCACGTTCATCAGCCCGACGATCTTCAGCGCCTCGGCCAGCTCCGTGGTCGCGCGGCGGATCTCCGCCAGGATCTCCTCGCTCAAGGTGTAGGGGGGCAGGACCATCGCGCTGTCGCCGGAGTGGATCCCGGCCTCCTCGATGTGCTCCAGGATCCCGCCGATGACGAACGTGGCGCCGTCGCCGACCAGGTCCGCGTCCACCTCGATGGCGTCTTCCAGGAATTTATCAATGAGCACGGGAAAGCCCGGCGAGGCCTCGAACGCCGCGCGGACAAACCGCCCGAGGTGCTCATCGTCATATACGATCTCCATGGCCCGCCCGCCCAAGACGTAGGAGGGCCGCACCAGGACGGGATAGCCGACGTTGCGGGCGACGGTCCTCGCGGCCTCGACGGAGGAGGCGCCGGCGCTGGGGGTCTGGCGCAGCCCCAAGCGGTCGAGCAGTTGGCGGAATTTCTCCCGGTCCTCCGCCCAGTCAATTCCCTCGGCAGAGGTGCCCAGGATCGGCACGCCGGCCTTCGCCAACCCCACGGCGAGATTCAGCGGCGTCTGCCCGCCGAACTGGACGATGACGCCCTCGGGCTGCTCGCGCTCCACGATGTTGAGCACATCCTCCAGCGTCACCGGCTCGAAGTAGAGCTTGTCGGAGGTGTCGTAGTCGGTGGAGACCGTCTCCGGGTTGGAGTTGACCATGATCACCTCGATGCCCATCTCCCGCAGCGCGAAGGCCGCATGCACGCAGCAGTAGTCAAACTCGATCCCCTGCCCGATGCGGTTGGGCCCCCCGCCGAGGATCATGACCTTCCGTTTCTTCTTGGACTCAAGACCCAAGACCCGAGACTCGCGTCCTGCGTCCTGTGTCTTGAGTCCGATGGGGTGTTGTTCATAC
>JACQRB010000025.1 GCA_016206685.1 Candidatus Omnitrophota bacterium
AGTCTGATCTGCATGGCGACATGCAGCTAACACAGATGTTTAAGCTGTGGGTGCTGGGTTCGAGTCCCAGGCGGCCCACTCGTTTTCCGCCTAAAGGCGGAAAACGAGAGTGACGAGTGATAAGTGATGAGTGAAACTGAAGGGATACCTCAGAACAAAGGATACGAGTTTTTCGAGCACACCGCCGACACGGGCGTGAAGATCTATGGTAAGCGTCTGGAGAATCTCTTCATCCACGCGGCGCAAGGCTTAGTGGCTGTCTTGGTGGAAGACAGCCCGATCGCAGTGTCCGAGTCGCGGCTGATCGGGCTCAGCGGAACCTCCGTCGAGGCGCTGCTGCACGCCTGGCTCAAGGAGCTGCTGTTCTGGTTCTCGGCGGAGCGCTTTTTGCCTGGCGATTATCACTTCGACACCCTCACCGAGACCGAGCTGCGCGGGCGCATCGTGGGCGAACGATTCGATCCGGCCCGGCACCAACAGGGCATCGAGGTTAAGGGCATCACCTATCATCGCTTCCATGTGGCGCGCACCCACGAGGGGTGGGAAGCCGAGATCATCTTCGACGTGTGAGGACACCCCGGATGCCTGAGCCGGTGTTGATGTGCTGGAGCGGGGGCAAGGACAGCTCCCTGGCCCTCCAGGCGGTGCTCCAGGATCCTGCGCTCAACGTCGAGGCGCTCTTGACGACGGTCACCGAGGGCTATGAGCGCATCAGCATGCACGGGGTGCGCCGCGCGCTCCTGGAACAGCAGGCCGCCTCGCTGAAGCTGCCGCTTGAGCAGGTCCGTATTCCCATCCAGGCTTCCAACGCCGTCTATGAAGCCGCCATGCGCGACGTGCTGATGCGCTACCAGGCGCGCGGGGTTTCGCGCGTGGTCTTCGGCGATCTCTTTCTCGAAGACATTCGCCGATATCGGGAGCGCAACCTCGCGCAGCTTGGGATGCAGGGGCTGTTTCCGCTGTGGCTCAAGGACACCGCCGCGCTCGCCAGGGCGTTCATCGCGCAGGGCTTCCGCGCGATCCTCGTCTGTGTTGACCCGAACCAGCTTGACCCCGCCTTCTGCGGGCGGGAGTTCGACGAGGCCCTGCTGCGGGACTTCCCGCCCGGCGTCGATCCGTGCGGCGAGCGCGGGGAATTCCACACCTTCGTCTACGACGGGCCCATCTTTCAACGTCCAATCCCGGTGGCGAAAGGCGAGATCGTCGAGCGGGAAGGATTCTGGTTCTGTGATCTCCTGCCGGGATCCAAACCGGTGATGGTCGGATGAAAACTGCGCCCGCGCAGAGCTGGCACGGGCAGCTGGAGAAAGTGGACGACTACCGCTGGCGCATCCCGGCGTCCTACGACCCGGGCATGCGGGTGCCGGGAATCATTTTTGCCGATGAGCGGCTCCTGCAGGACATCAGCAAGGACCAGGCCCTGCAGCAGGTGGCCAATGTCGCGCACCTGCCCGGCATCGTGCGCGCGTCGCTGGCGATGCCGGATATTCACTGGGGGTACGGCTTCCCGATTGGAGGTGTGGCGGCGACGGACCCCAACGCCGGCGGCGTGGTTTCACCTGGCGGCGTCGGTTTCGACATAAATTGTGGCGTCAGGTTGATCAAGACCTCGCTCACGCTCGAGCAAGTCCAGCCGAAACTCCGGTTGCTCGTCCAGACGCTCTTCAACACCATCCCCTGCGGCGTCGGGATGAGCGGCCAGATCCGCGTCACCCGCGAGGAGCAGCGCCGGGTCATGACCGACGGCTCGCGCTGGATCGTGGAGGAAAAAGGCTACGGGGTGCCGCAGGACCTGGAGCACACCGAGTCCCACGGCGCCATCGAGGGGGCGGAACCGGCCAAGGTTTCACCCCGCGCCTACCAGCGCGGCAGCGACCAGCTCGGGACCCTGGGGTCGGGCAACCATTTCCTCGAGGTCCAGGTGGTGGACACCATCTTCGATGAGGAGGCGGCCAAGGTCTTCGGGTTGTCGGTGGGCCAGATCACCATGATGATCCATTCCGGCTCGCGGGGGTTTGGCTACCAGGTCTGCGACGACCACCTGGACGTCGTCGAGCGCGCCATGCAGCAGTACGGTCTGACGGTGCCTGACCGGCAACTGGCCTGCGTGCCCATCCACTCCGAGGAGGGGCAGGCCTACCTGGGCGCGATGCGCTGCGCGGCCAACTACGCCTGGGCGAACCGCCAGTGCCTGATGCACCTGGCGCGCGGGGCGTTTGAGCACGTCTTCGGCAAGAACTGGCAGGAGCTGGGGATGCGGCTCATCTACGACGTCGCCCACAACATCGCCAAGTTCGAGCGCCATCGTACGAACGGCGCGGAGCACACGGTCCTGGTGCATCGCAAAGGCGCCACCCGCGCCTTTCCCCCAGGCCATCCGGAAATTCCCGCAGACTACCAGGGAGTCGGCCAACCGGTGATCATCCCCGGCGACATGGGCCGCCATTCCTTTTTGCTCGCCGGCACGATGGGCGCGATGGAGCAGACTTTCGGAACCGTGTGTCATGGGGCGGGCCGCATGATGTCCCGCGCGCAGGCCGTGCGCGAAGCCGAGGGGCGCTCCATCGAGAAAGAGCTGGAGAGCCAGGGGATCATCGTCATGGGGCGGGGCAGGAAAGGGATCGCCGAGGAGCAACCCCAGGCCTACAAAGACGTGAATGACGTCGTGCGGGTGGTGCACCACGCGGGCCTGGCCAAGCGGGTCGCGCGGATGCGGCCGCTGGGCGTGATCAAAGGATAATCGAGTCCATAATCCACAGTCGATAGTCCATAGACAAATGATTGACCCCAAGCTCTTACGAGAGCAACCAGACGTTATTCGTGAAGCGCTCAAGCGGCGTCACTATACGTTTGATCTCGAGACGCTCCTCAACATCGATCGACAACGCCGAGAGAACTTGGCCGGGATTGAAACGCAACGGCACCTGTTGAAGCAAGAATCTGATGAGTTCGCCAAGCAAAAAAGCGGACCAAACGTATCGCCACCGCTACATTTGAAACAACGCTCAAAGGGCATTAAGCGTTTGGAGGAGCAGCTCAAGACGTACGAAGTGCGTGTACAGAGTGAGCTGGCGCTTATTCCGAACATCCCGCACAAGTCGGTGCCGGTGGGAGACGCCACAGCGAATCAGGTCGTGCGCGTCGTCGGAGAACAGCCGGCCCTGACGTTCAAGCCCAAGACGCACCTCGAGTTGGCCGACAGCCTTGGGCTGCTCGACTTTGCCCGCGCGGCCAAGATGACCGGCTCGCACTTTCCGCTCTACACCGGGCTCGGGGCGCGCCTGGAGCGCGCGCTCATCAACTGGATGCTCGACGTCCAGACCAAGGAGCACGGCTACACCGAGGTCTTCCCGCCGTTTCTGGTCAACCGCGAGGCGATGTTCGCGACCGGGCAGCTGCCGAAGTTCGAAGAAGACATGTATCGCCTGAAGGATGATGATCTGTTTCTCGTGCCCACGGCTGAGGTGCCGGTGACGAACCTCCATCGGGATGAGATCCTCGATGAGGCGCAATTGCCGCTGGGCTACGCGGCCTACACGGCCTGTTTCCGCCGGGAAGCCGGCTCCTACGGCAAGGACACGCGCGGGCTCATCCGCGTGCATCAATTTGACAAAGTGGAGTTAGTGAAATTCACCACGCCCCAAACGTCTTATGAGGAGCACGAGCGGCTGGTCGGACACGCCGAGACGATCCTCAAGCGCCTGGGACTGCATTATCGGGTGGTCTGTCTGGCGACGGGAGATCTGAGCTTTGCGGCAGCCAAGTGCTACGACTTGGAAGCGTGGGCGCCGGGGCTGGGGCAGTACCTGGAGGTCTCCAGCTGCAGCAACTTCGAAGAGTTCCAGGCCCGCCGCGCGAACATCCGCTATCGGGCCACGGACACCAGGAAAGCGGCGTACGTCCATACGCTCAACGGGTCCGGCGTCGCGCTGGCGCGCACGCTGGTCTGCCTGCTGGAAACGCATCAACAACCGGACGGACGCATCCTGATCCCTGAGGCCTTGCGTCCGTATCTCGATGGGAGAACCCATGTCGACCGTGGCGCGGTGGATCGGACGGCTCGTTAAGCTCGTCATCGGGCTCTTGTTGGTCCCGCCGTTTCTCGGCGTCGCAGCGGGGGTCTGGCGGCAGCTCGGTGAGGGGGCTGCAGGCTCCAAGTCATTCGCGGATTGGGCCCTCCTTGGCATCGTCGGCTACGTCGGGGTGCATCTGTTCGTGGTGCAGCCCAAGGCCCTGTTCCGCGCGCAGCACCGGCTGCTGTCCACGCTCTCGGTCTGGCTCTTCGGCGGGCAGGTGACCACGGAGCCGCCGAAAGGCGAGAAGAAATCAGAAAAGACCGAGAAGGGCAAAGGCTCGGCCGAAGGCGCGCAAGGCTCGACGCTGCTGGTGCTCAGCCCGTACCTGATCCCGCTCTACACGATGCTCGCGTGCGTGGCCTCGTGGGTCCTGAAGCGCTCGCTTCACTCGGAGCTGCTGGATCCCATCACGGCCGTTCTGATCGGCGCCAGCCTCAGCTTGCATTGGGTGATGGCGGCGGATGACCTGCAGCAGAACCGCAAGCGGTTCCCGGTGGACGCCTACCTGCTGGCCCTGGTCCTCATCGGCCTGGTCAGCTCGGTGGTCGTGGCGCTGTGCCTGCCGATGGCGGTGCCGTCGTTCTCGGTGCCCGGGGTGTTTGCCGAGGCCATGCGCCAGGCCCATGCGATCTACGCGGCCGTGTTCGGGGCCTTGTTCGTTTGATAATGGAGGAGTGGCTCGAGTGGCTTAAGGCGATGGTCCTGAAAACCATTGTCCACGCAAGTGGACCGCAGGTTCGAATCCTGCCTCCTCCGCCAGAAATATCTAGGAGAGGTGGCTGAGCGGTTGAAAGCGCCGTTCTCGAAAAGCGGTAGGGTCGCAAGGCCCTCGAGAGTTCGAATCTCTCCCTCTCCGTTCAATGTCCGAAAGCGTGCGCAGCGACGAAAAACCGATTACAATGGAGAGGTGTCTGAGCGGTTGAAAGAGCACGCTTGGAAAGCGTGTAGCCACCGAAAGGTGGCTCCCGGGTTCGAATCCCGGCCTCTCCGTTGTCACTAACTGCACG
>JACQRB010000026.1 GCA_016206685.1 Candidatus Omnitrophota bacterium
ATCCTGTCCCCATCACGCAGGCGGCCCTGGGGACCGAGGCCGAGCTGCCGACGCTCAACGGCCGCGTGGCGATGAAGATCCCCGCGGGCACGCAAAGCGGCACGGTGTTTCGCGTGCGGGGCAAGGGCTTGCCCGACGTGCAGGACGGCCGGGTGGGGGATTTGCTGGTGCGCGTGGTGGTCGAGACGCCGACGAAGCTGTCCGCCCGTCAGCGACAGTTGCTGGAAGAGTTCGCCAAGACAAGCCCTGAGGAGTCGTATCCGACCCGCCGCTCGTTCCTGGAAAAAGTGAGGGGAGTCCTGAAACGGTGAGATGCCGACCTACGAATACCAGTGCCGGAAATGCAAGCGCCGCCATGAGGCGTCCCAGTCCATCACCGCCAAGCCGCTCACCACATGCCCGCGCTGCGGCGGCAAGCTCAAGCGCTTGATCAGCAGCGGCTCGGGCTTCCTCTTTAAGGGCAGCGGGTTCTACATCACGGACTATCGGAGCAAGGGCTACCAGGACGCCAAAAAACGTGACGAACAGGCCAAGCCCGCTCCTCCCGCACCCAAGACGTCCTCCTCAACGCCCTCCTCCGCTGACAAATCGTAACTGGCGACAACTCACATCAGCCTACGCCGTCCTGATCGCGGTGCTGGCCGTCTGGCCGTTCTCGCCTGAAACCAGCCGCGCCCTCGGCCCGCTTGACAAGCTTCTCCACCTCTGCGAGTATCTCCTGTTTGCGTGGTGCCTGGTGCAGACCGGCATGGCCTCGGGCCTGAGGCGCACCCGGGCGTGCGCGATGGCGTTTGTCGTCTCGGTCGGCTACGGCGCGCTCCTTGAGGGCGTGCAGGCGTGGCTGCCCTACCGGCGCGCGGAGTGGGGGGATCTGATGGCCGATACGGCCGGAGCGGGGCTGGGATTTCTCTTGGGGTACGTGCGCATGGGGTCATGAACGATGGCGTCCCGCTCGCAGGTCTTGGTGCTTGAGTTCGCCCATCATTTGCCCTACACGATCGTCAGCTCGCTGATCGCCATGGGGGCGGTGTGGATGTGGGGGAGCACGCAGTTGCCGTCGCCATCTGCCGCCGGCTGGACGGCCCAGGGGCAATGGTCGTTTCATATCCTGCACCCCCTGCATGTCTGTCTGAGCGCGATCGCGACCACCTCCGTGTTCTGGCGCTATGAGCGCAAGCTCGTCAAGGCGCTGCTGGTGGGATTCTTTGGCACGCTCATCCCCTGCGGGTTCTCCGACTACATCTTTCCCTTTATCGGGGGGAGGCTGTTAGGCCAGGGGATGGCCCTGCACATCTGCCTGGTGGAGCACCCCATGGTGATCCTGCCGTTTCTGCTGCTGGGCATCCTCGGGGGGCTGTTGTTCGAGGAACGGTTCGCCGGCAGCTCGGTCTTCTCGCACGCGGCGCATGTGTTCGTGAGCAGCTTGGCGTCGCTGCTCTACCTGGTGTCCTTCGGCTTCACGGGGTGGCTGGCCGACACGCAGCTGGTGTTTCCGGTGTTTTTGATCATTGTGATCGCGGTGTGGATTCCGTGTTGTTTGAGTGACATCGCGGTTCCCATCGGCGCCGCTCACGACGCGTCTCATGGTCGCTCTCGCCCCGTTTCGCGCCCTGCGGTATAACCCCGACCGGATCGGCACGCTCGGTCCGGTGCTCGCCCCGCCCTACGACGTGATCTCCCCCGACGAGCAGGAGCAGCTCTATCAGGCCTCTCCCTATAACGTGGTGCGCCTGATCTATGGCCAAGAGCTGCCCGACGACGATGAGCGGCACAATCGCTACACGCGGGCGAAAGACGCCTGGGCGCGCTGGCGCGCGGACGGGGTGCTGATCCGCGAAGCGCAGCCCGCCGTGTATCTGTGCGAGCAGGCGTTCGTGTGGGAGGGGCGTCCCGCCAAGCGGCTGGGGGTGATCGCGCTGCTGGACTTCGAGGGATCCGCCGGGCAGGTCCTGCGCCACGAAGCCACGTTTCAAGGCCCGAAGACCGACCGCGCGCATTTGCTTGAGGCGGTCCGCGCCAACCTCAGCCCCGTGTTTTGCATCGCGCCCGATCCGCAGCGGCGCCTCCATCAATGCCTGGAGCAGATCACCGCCCAACAGCCGCCCCTGGCCACGGCGCGCTTCCGGGGGGATGAGGTGCGGCTCTGGGCCGTCACCGATCCCGGCGCGATTGGGCGGATCGCCGGCCGGCTGGCGGGGGTGCGCATGCTGATCGCGGACGGCCATCACCGCTTTGAAGTCGCCCTCGCCCACCGGCATCTTTCCGCCTCGGTGATGACCTATGTCGCCTTACGCGAGGATCCCGCGCTGGTCGTGCGGCCGATCCATCGCGTCCTCCGAGCGGCTCCTCAACAACGAGAGCAATGGCGCCGGCAGCTGGAGGCGTTGTGCCGGCTGGAGCCGAGGGCATCCGCTGAAGAGCTGATGCGGTGGCTGAGCGCGGCGCCGGGCCACGGGTGCTTCGGCTACTATGACGCCGGCGGTTTCTCTGCCGTGAGCCTGCGGGAGGCGGTGGTCGCTGAGTGGCTGTTGCGTCCGTCGGTTCCGCCGGCGCTGGCGGGCTTGGACGTGACGATCCTGCATCAGGCGCTTCTCCCCAGGCTTCCCGGTGCGAATGGGCAGGGGTGCTGGTACACGCCGGATCATGAGCAGGCCATCGAGCGCGCCCGCCAGTACGGCCCTGACGGGTGCGCCTGGCTGTTGCGGCCGATTCCTCTGGCCCAGGTCTTTGCCGTCGCCGGTGAAGGGCTGGCCCTGCCCCAGAAGTCGACGTTTTTTTATCCCAAGGTCCTGTCAGGCTTGGTGTTCAACCCCTTTGACGACGGCTAAGCGGGTGTGCTAGCATAGTAGGGTTATGATCCCACCACCTCGCTGGGCTCGCCTTCGGCGAGCCGCGAACATAACCCCCGGTTTTGACGTCTCGGTGATGGTTCGCCAGCCCAGATGGGCTGGCAGCGAGGTGGTGGGATGAAGTTTTTCTCTCGAACCGACCGCGCCCTCACCAGGAAATCCAAGCGTGAAATTCCTGCCGGCCTCTGGACGAAGTGTGAGGCCTGCGGCCAGCTCCTCTACAACAAAGCCCTGGAGGAGAACCTCAAGATCTGCGCCAAGTGCGATTTCCATTTCCCCCTTTCGGCCCACGAGCGGTTGGCCCTTCTCATTGATGCGGGCACCTTCGAAGAATGGGATGCGCAGTTGGCCCCCGTAGACCCCTTGAGCTTTCAGGGCCCCAAGGCCTATGCCCAGAAGCTCAAGGAAGATCAGCAGGCCTGTCAGATGCGGGATGCGTGCCTGACGGGAAGCGGGCTCCTGGACGGTCATCGAACAGTGGTCGGGCTGACGGATTCCCGGTTCCTCATGGGGTCCATGGGCTCGGTCGTCGGGGAGAAGCTCACCCGGGCCATCGAGCGGGCCACCGAATCGCATCATCCGCTCATCATCGTCTCAGGCTCGGGAGGCGGGGCTCGCATGCATGAGGGGCTGTTGAGCCTCATGCAGATGGCCAAGACCGCCAGCAGCCTCATGCGCCTGGATGAGGCGGGCGGCCTCTTCATTTCCGTCCTCACCCACCCCACGATGGCGGGGGTGCTGGCGAGCTTCGCCAGCTTGGGGGACGTGATCATCGCCGAGCCCAGGGCGCTCATCGGCTTCACCGGGCCGCGGGTGATCGAGCAGACGATCCGGCAAAAATTGCCTGAGGGGTTTCAGCGCTCGGAGTTCCTCCTGGAACATGGCCTGATCGATCTCATCGTGCATCGGCGGGAGCTCAAAGCCACGTTGGCCAGGCTCCTCGTGCAACTGGGCTGACACCATGGCGCAGGTGAGCGTTCGGAACGTGAGCAAGATCTACGACGGCGGCGTGATGGCCGTGAAGGACGTCAGCCTGGCCGTGGAGAGCCGCGAATTTCTCGTGATCGTGGGGCCCTCCGGCTGCGGCAAGTCCACGTTGTTGCGCATGATCGCGGGCCTGGAAGAGATCACGACGGGCGAGATCTGGATCGGGAGCAAGCTGGCCAATCTCCTGCCCCCCAAAGACCGCGACATCGCGATGGTGTTCCAGAACTACGCGTTGTACCCCCACATGACGGTGTTTGACAACATGGCCTTCGGCTTGCGGCTGCGGGGCTATGGCCGCCGCGAGATCGGCTCTCGCGTGCGCGACGCCGCCCAGATTCTGGGGATCGAGCCGTTGCTGGAGCGCAAGCCCAAGGAGCTCTCCGGTGGAGAACGGCAGCGCGTGGCGGTGGGGCGGGCGATCGTGCGCAAGCCGCTGGTCTTCCTCTTCGACGAGCCCCTGTCCAATCTGGACGCCAAGATGCGGGTGCAGATGCGCACGGAGATCCGCAAGCTCCACCTGCGCCTGCAGACGACCATGATCTACGTGACGCACGATCAAACCGAGGCCATGACCATGGGGGATCGCATCGTGGTCCTCAACAAGGGCCTGGTGCAGCAGGTGGCCGATCCGCTGACCATCTATGAGCACCCGGTGAATCGGTTCGTCGCCAGCTTCATCGGCTCACCGCCCATGAATTTCCTTCAGGGGACCATCCAGCGTGTCAACGGCCAGTGGTATTTCAACGAGGGGGCCTTCAAGCTGCGGATCGTTGATGATATGGTGGCTACGCTTGCGTCCTACGAGGGCCAGGAGACGATTTTTGGGATCCGGCCGGTAGATCTCTACGACAAGCTGTTCATCGCCGAGTCCCCGGTTGAGAGCATGGTCACCTCGACCGTCGAGGTCGTCGAGCCGATGGGCGCGGAGGTCTACCTCCACTTGAAATCCGGCCGCCATCCGTTCATCGCCCGCGTCAATCCGCAGGCCCGGCCTGAGGTGAATCAGGATCTCGACATCGTCTTCGATATGGGCAAGGCCCATTTCTTCGACCCGAAGACCGAGCACGCCATCGTCTAGAGGATCGCGTGGCCCACCGTCGCGGCCTCTCAACCAAGTCAACCGGCCAGCAGCTGATCAAGGCCCTCACCATCACGGCCAGTGTCGTGGTGGCCGTCGCAGAGGCGTGGGTGGTGGCGTCGGGAGCGCCGGTCTCCCGGCTCCTGCTCCACAGCCTCGCGGTCATGCTGATCGCCTTGGCGACGTACAGCGCGGCGGTCTTCCCGCTCGCCCTCTCCTTCGTCCTTGGCGCGCTGGCAATCCTGGTGAATCTCTGGGCATGGGCCGCCCTCCGGGAGGGCCTGCTGGGCGTTGACGCCGCGGCCGCAGGGGTGCTGGTCGCCATCGCCGGATGGCAACAACACCGCCGCGCGCGCCGGCTGCGCCGGTTGGAGCAGGTGCTCGGTGATCTCGAGGAGGAATGTTATCTCAAGGAGCAGAACTTCACGCTCACCCACCAGACCCATGAGGCGCTCAAGCGCAAATTGGCCCGGTACCAACAACTGCAGGCCATCGCGGAAAGCTTGAGCCGGCTCGCGCAGCTCGATGCGATTGCGCAACTCGCCGTCGAGCAGGTCTTCGAATTGATCGGGAAGTCGGAGACGTGCCTCTTGTTCCTCGTCGACCGGGAACGCCAGGAACTCGCGCTCTATGCCTCGAAACGGGCGCCCCACGTGAGCGCGATTCGCAGCAAGCACGGGGATCAGTTCGACCGCTATGCGCTGCGCACCCACCGGCCGCTGCTCGTCAATGACGTGCGCCGGGATTTTCGCTTTAGCGAGGCGGGGGATCTGGACCGCCCCATCGGGTCGGTGATTGCCTGCCCGCTGCTGGTGGGGGAGAGCGCCGAAGGGGTCTTGCGGCTGGACAGCGCCCAGCCCGGAGCCTACACGCAGGATGACCTCCGCTTCCTGGATATCCTGCTCGGGTTGGTGGAAACCGCGATCACCAACGCCCGCCTGTTCGCCCAGACCCAGCAACTCGCCATGACCGATGGGCTCACCGGGCTCTATCGCCGCCAACCGTTTCTCGACCAGCTCGGCCGGGAAGTCGCCCGCGCCACGCGAAAGACGGAAGCGTTCGCCCTGCTCATGCTCGACCTCGATCATTTCAAACGCTACAATGATCTGTTCGGCCATCCGGCGGGGGATCTCGTCCTGAAGGCGGTGGCCGACCTCCTGCGTCTGGGGGCCGGGCCGGATGGCGTGTGCGCGCGCTACGGCGGGGAAGAGTTTGCCGTGTTGCTGCCCCGGGCGTCACGCCGGCAGGCCGTCGAGGTGGCGGAGCGCATTCGGGGCCTGGTGGAGGGACAGGTGCCTAGCAGCGGGCGCGGCGCCGGTGGGGGGATCACGATCTCCGCGGGGGTGTCGGTCTTCCCGGAGGATGCCCAGTTGGAGCTTGAGCTCATCCGAGTCGCTGACCAGCGCCTGTATCAGGCCAAGCACGCCGGCCGCAACCGCGTCGTCGCGGCCTCGCCTGCGGATGCGTCCACGTCAACGCCGGTTCGTCGTTAGATGCAGGCCGCGGCGGTTTCGGTGTGGATGCTGGCCATGGTCGCGGGCTTATGTTGGGCCCGGTGGGCCGTCGCGACGCTCGCGACGGCGTCGGTGCTCACCAGCGGCGCGCTCCAGTTGAGCCACCTCGGAGGGCCGGCCGGCTGGGTTGGGGTGATCGCCGTCGGCGTCACGCCGTGGCTCCTGGCGTCACAGCGCAGCCGCTACGAGCGCCGGGTCAAGCGCCTGCAGGCCAGGGAATCCGTGAAGCTGAGTCAGTTGCAGGAACACGGGCTACTCCGCCTGCAGCGGGAGAATGAGGAACGCGAATCAACCATCACCCAGATTACGACGCTCTATCATGTGACGAAAGCGACCGCTCGCGCCTTGCACGTCCAGGAGCTGTTCGCGTTTTCTCTGGAGCTTGTGCCGAAGTTGCTGGACGTCAAGGGGCTGCGGCTGATCGATCTGGTGCATCAGGTTGACGACTCCCCGCTCACCCTGCGGGCGCATCGGGTGTCCGACGGGCGGCTGCTTCGGGATGAGATCAACGCCATCCTCCCGATCGAACGGGCCGTCATCCAGCAGGTGGCGCGCGCCGGCGCCGCGTCGACGTCGGAGGCGACGGCCCTCGAGGGCTCCTTGCCGACGGGACTCACGCGCCTGGCCTGGGCGCCGCTGTGGAACGAGCAACGGCCGATCGGCGTCGTGATCGCCGACGACCTGCCACCGGACCAAGCGGACACCCTCTCGATCGTGGCCAACCAGCTCTCGCTGCAACTGACCCGGGTGCATCTCTACGAGGCCATCGAAGCGATGGCCATCACCGACACCCTGACCGGATTGTTGGTGCGTCGCTACTTCCTCGAGTTGGCGGCTGAGGAGCTGCAACGGTCCGCGCGCCATGGACTGCCCTGCACGGTGATCATGACCGACCTGGATTTCTTCAAGGCGAAGAACGACACCTACGGGCACCTGGTGGGCGACGTCGTCCTGCGCGAGGTGGCCCAGCTGGTGCACAAGAACCTGCGCGGCATTGATCTGATCGCGCGCTACGGGGGGGAAGAATTCGTGCTCCTGCTGGTGGAAACCGGTCCCGACCAGGCCGCGCCGATTGCGGAGCGGTTGCGGCAGCTGATGGAGGTGCACCAGATCCGGGCCTATGACGAAACCCTGAGCCAAACGGTCAGCCTGGGGATCGCCGGCTTTCCGGAAGACGGCCGGACGCTTGAGGACTTGATCGCGCGTGCGGATGAAGCGCTCTATGCCGCCAAGCACGCCGGCCGTAACCGTGTCATCCGCTGGACACCTTCAGTCCACAGCCCACCGTCCACAGTCCACGGTGCATGAGCCGCTCCGTCACGGTCGGGGTTGATTTCGGGGGCACGAACATCAAGGTCGGGTGCGTGACGCCCCGTGGGCGGGTGGTTCGCCGCCTCGTCCTTCCGACTCGAGCGCACACCACCCCGGAGACCTTTCTGGACGGCGTGGAGGGAGCGATCGCCCGGTTGTGTGCGGCGTTGACCATCCGCCGTTCGCAGGTGCGCGGCGTTGGGGTCGGGGTGGCCGGACTCGTTGATGGCTCTCGCGGCGTCATTTACCGGCTCGTCAACGTCCCCGGCGGCTGGGAGGGCGTCGCGCTTCGACGGTTGCTGGAGCGACGGCTGCGATGCCCGTGCGCGATTGAGAACGACGTCAACGCGGTCGCCCTTGGCGAGTGGCGCTTCGGGGCCGGCCGCGGCACCCGCCACAGCGTCTACGTGACGCTGGGCACAGGCGTTGGCGGCGGCTTGGTGGTCGACGGGAAGTTAGTCCGGGGGATCGCCGGCACCGCCGGAGAGATCGGCCATACCGGCGTGCGGCTCAACGGGCCCCGGTGCGCCTGCGGGCGCCGGGGATGTTTGGAGGCATTCGTGGGGACGGCTGGAATCGTGCGACGCGCCCGGCAGGCCATCCGCGCCGGTAACCGGCCACTGGAGCGGTTAGCGGCCCGCCACGGCGGTCGGTTGTCCCCGGAGCTGGTCAGCCGGGCGGCGAGGGCCGGCGATCGGGCGGCGAGGGAGATCTGGCAGGAGGTCGGCTGCTACCTGGGGGCCGCGCTGGCGAATGTGGTGAACCTGCTCAGCCCGGAGCGGATCGTGATCGGCGGCGGCGTCGCAGGCGCCTGGCCGTGGTTTCGGGGGCGGTTGCGCGCGACGGTCCGCGAATTGGCCTTTGCCGTGCCGGCGCGCGCCTGCCAGATCGTGCGGGCCCAGCTCGGGGATGATGCGGGGATTATCGGAGGAGCCATGTTGGTGGAGGAGGGGCGATGAAGATTTTCCTGGATTCTGCGAACCTGAAGGAGATCGAGGAGGCCGTGAAGTGGGGGGCGATTGACGGCATCACCACCAATCCCAGCCTCGTCGCGAAGGAGCATCGCGAGTTCCTTCCGCTCATCCAGGAGATCTGTCAACGGGTGAACGGCCCGATCAGCGTCGAGACGGTCTCGCGGGATGCGGCGGGCATGGTCGAGGAAGGGAAATTGGTCGCCGGCATCCATCCGAACGTCGTCGTGAAATGTCCGCTCACCAAGGAGGGGCTCACCGCCACGCGGCAGTTGACGGCGCAAGGCATCCGCGTCAACATGACGCTCTGTTTCTCGGCGACGCAGGCCCTCTTGGCCGCCAAGGCCGGCGCCTATTTCATCTCGCCGTTCATCGGCCGGCTGGATGACATCAGCCAGGAAGGGATGGCGCTCATCCGGGACATCAAAACGATCTACGCCAACTATCGCTTCACCACCCAGATCCTGGTGGCCAGCGTCCGCCATCCGATCCATGTGCTGGAAGCCGCTCGCATCGGCGCCGACATTGCGACGATGCCGTTTGGCGTGTTGGAAGCGCTGGTGAAGCACCCCTTGACGGACATCGGTTTGGAGCGCTTCCTGCGCGATTGGGAGTCGCTGCCGGCCGAGGCCAAGCAGTTTAAGCCGGCCAGACAACGGGTGGGATGATTGTCTCTCGTCGTCGCCTCTGGGTTGTCGGAGCGCTGGTCGCCTCCGTGACGGTGGGGGTCCCGCCGTGCTCGACGGACCCGGCGACGGCTCCCGGACACTCGCCTGGGGTTCTCGCTCAGCCCTCCCAGGAGTCCCTCCAGCGGCACTGGGAGGAAGCCAGACGCCTGATGGCGAATCAGGCCTACCGCGAGGCGTTGCAGGAATTGACGATCATCTTGACCCTCACGCCGCGCGATCCGGTGGCGGTGGCGTACCGCAAGCTGTGCGAGAAGCGGTTGGGCCTGACGCGTGAGTTGGGGTCGCTCTCGCCGGAGCAGCTGGCGGCGCTGGAACGCTCGCTTGGGCAGGAACAACGCGCCCAGGCGCGTGAAGCCGCGCAGCACAAGGCGCTTGAACGCCAGATCGCCAAGCAACAAGCCAAAGCCGATGCCCAATTGAAAGCGATCAACGACCAGGCCCGTCGCGCCAAGCGCGCCCAGCAGCGGCGCGCCGACGCCGCAGCGATCCAGCGTCGTCGCGCCAGACAGCAGCAACCCCCGCGCGTGGTCCGTGCTACCCCCGCCCCGCAGCCACCGACTCCGGCAGCTCCTGCGCCAAGTCCGGCTCCCCAGCCGGCGCCGACGGGCCCGCCATCCCGGACGGTCGAGCTCCAACCGGTTACGGTGCCGACCGAAGCGCCCGAGGAGGCTGAGGAGCTTCCCCCAAGGCCTCCGGGCGCGGTGCAGATTTTTGCGGACCACATGGACGTCTCCCAGGAGCGCCGCCTCGCCAAGGCCACCGGCCACGTCCGGATCTTGTTTGAGAACGGCTCCTTGACCGCGGATCGGGTCACGCTCTTTACCGATACCAAGGACGCCTACGCCCAGGGAAGGGTGCGGCTGGAACGGGGCAGCGGGGTCTTCCGCGGCGAGCTGGTGCAGTACAACCTGACGACGAACAAGGGCCGCTTCATGGGCGGGACCGCGTCCCGGGAGCTGTGGTATGAGCACGGGACGGTCATCGAGCACATCGCCGAAAACGTCCTGCGCGTCAACACCGGCTATGTGACCTCGTGCGAGTTCGAGCCTCCGCATTTTCGCTTCCAGGGCCGCTCCGCGACGGTGTTTGCCAATGAGGGCATCGTGCGAGGCCGAAACGTGACCCTCGCCGTGGAGGACTTTCCGCTGCTCTACCTGCCGTGGCTGTCCGCCGCCGACCGCCAAACCCCGTTCTTCATCGTCCCCGGCAAACGAAAACCCTGGGAGCAGTTTGCGCTCATGGGCTACCGGTATGAATGGCCGGAGGGCCAGCGGGGCACGCTGCACCTGGACTGGCGCCGGGCGTTTTTGTGGGGGGTCGGGGTTGATCACCAGTTCGAAAACGACCAGTTCGGGAAAGGCTTATTGAAGCTGTACTATAACGATAAGCGGTATATTCGCCGGCTGCAAGGCGAAACGCCCAAGGGGGCGTTCACGAACCGTTACCGCGTGCTCTGGCGCCATCAGTGGCAGCCCGTGCCGGATACCACCGTGGTGACCGACCTGCAGAAATACAGCGACGTCGAGTTCCGGAAGGAGTTCCTGTTTCGGGATGAGTTCCTCAAGGACGACAATGTCGACAGCTTCGTCTCCATGGTCACGAGCGACCCGGATTACACGACGACGCTGCTGCTTCGCAAGCGCCTCAACCGCTTCCAGACGATCACCGAGGCCTATCCGGACCTGACCTTTACGACACGCTCGCAACGGATTGGAGATACGAATCTGTTTTCCGGAACGACGCTGGGCTTTGCCAATCTTCAAACCAAGACCGCCCACTCGGAACTCGATACCGACGTCGTCCGGACTTCCTGGACTCAGGATTTCACCTACGCCTGGAATCTGTTTCAGCCCCTTGAGCTGACCCCCAAGATGAGTGTCCAGGAGGCGTACTACACGAAGGACAAGCAAGGCGGTGCCGAGCGCCCCCAGGGACGGCGGGACCTCATCAGCGGCCAGTTCTCCGGAGGGATGGATGCGAGTCTGAAGCTGTTCCGGGTGTTTCCCGTGGTCACGGACTTCTGGGGGCTGAACGTCAACCTCCTGCGCCATGTCCTTACGCCGACGGTCTCCTACAGCTATGTCCATCCCCCCACCGTGCCGAATGACAACTTGAGCTTCGGCGTCGCCGCAGGGAGCGGGAACAAACTGACCTTTGGGATAGAGAACAAGCTACAGACCAAGCGCCGGGTCACGACCGGCAAGGCGGCGGGAGCTGCCCGCGAGGGGGGCGCCTCGCCGGCTCCCGGCGACGCCAAAGGGTTGCGCAGCGTGGATCTGGCCCGCTTCCTGATTTCGCTTCCCTACTCCTTCCGCGGGCATGAGAACAAACAGGGCGGGCGCCTGGGGGATTGGAGCTTTGATCTGGAGTTGTTCCCCTGGCCGTGGCTGCGGCTGGAGTCGGACTGGACCTACCTCAGCCATCTCGTCGCGGGGTCTCGGGATAGCCGGGTGAATAATTGGAACCTGGACCTCGTCATGGTCGGCGGCCAGGGCGACGTGACCGCTGAGCAGGCGTCCGACATCCAGGCGCCGAAAGTCCGCAGCCAGGAGATCGGTCCGCAGCTCACCAGCGGGCGGCCCTTATTGCCGCAGGGACAGTGGTATCTTGGGCTCGGCCACCGGTATTCCCCCAATGACAAGACCGAAGACGTCCTGCAATTCGACTGGCGGCTGAGCGAAAAATGGCAGATCGGCACTTTCTATCGCTTCACCTTCAAGGAGGTCGTCGGCGGCTCCAAGCGCTTCAACAACCTCCGGGAATACCAGTACGTGCTGACGCGCGATCTCCACGATTGGCTTGCCGAGGTGGTCTATCGGGTGGATCGCGAGTTCGGGGAAGAATTGTTCTTCACGATGACGCTCAAGGCGTATCCCCAGATGCCCATCGAATTCTCCGAATCCTACCACCAGCCGAAATTCGGCTCGCAGAGCAGCCCGTTCTCACCGATCAGGGGACGGTGACCGTCACAAGGAGGATGCTGATGTCACGCGCAGCCCGCAGAGCCACAGGCGTGCTGTCGTCTGCCTGGGTGGTCGTGATGGTCCTCCGGGCTCCGTGTGGGGTGTGGGCGGAAGAGGTCGGCAGCCCCGCCGGCATCCTCAAGAAAGGCCAGTGGGCGATGGAGGCAGGCGGTGGCGCCGTGTTTGGGAGAGAGGTGAACCCCTCCGGGTCCAAGGCCACCGTGTATCAGCTCGGGCACCGGCGCGGCTTTGGCTTGACCGACTGGCTGAGTCTCTACGGCAAGATCGGCGCCGCCTATCTTGAGGTGAAAGACACGTCCATCAAACGGTCCTCCAACTCTTCCTCGACGATTCGGTTTAACGGCGCCGTGCTCGTTGACCTGCAGCTCAAGAGCCGGTTCTGGCGGCATGTGAAGACCGGGTTGGAGTGGGACGGGAGCTTCCAGTACGTGTATCTGCGCGCGCGCCACCGCGGCAGCAACGACGGGACGTGGCAGGAGTGGGTGGGCTCGACGAGCGTCGCCAAATCAATGGGCCGGCTCACGCCCTACCTGGGCGTCAAGTATTCTCTCACGAACTTCAAGACGAAGATCCGCGACGGGAGCGCCTTGATCCAGCGCACCTACAAGAACGACGTCCCGGTGGGGGCGTTCTTCGGCACCGACCTGCATTTCGGCCCGTCGGAGGACGTGATTCTCAACGTCGAAACCTCCTATCTGGGCGGTCCTGAGCTGGACATCGCGGTCAAATATCTCTTTTAGAGAGCCAAGGCATTGCCAGCCGCCCGGTTCTTTTCTATAATAGATTTTTCCTGCTTTCGTTCTGGCTTCCAGTGAGCATGCAGCATGAAGATTAGCATCATCGGGGCAGGTCATGTGGGCTTGGTGACGGGGGCGTGTTTCGCCGATCTGGGTAACCACGTGCTCATGGCCGACGGCGACCCCCGCAAAATCATCCTGCTGAAGAAAGGCCGGGTGCCGTTCTACGAGCCCGGCCTGGAAGAGCTGGTCCGGCGTGGGCTGGCGCAGCGCCGCCTGCGGTTCACCACCTCCATCAAGGAGGCGGTGGACGACGGCCTGATCATCTTCATCTGCGTCGGCACGCCGTCCCGCCCCAGCGGAGAGGCGGACCTGTCGGCGGTGGAGCAAGTCGCGCGGGAAGTCGCGCGGGCGATGCGGTCGTACCGCTTGATCGTCGAGAAGAGCACCGTGCCGGTGCAGACGGGGGATTGGATCGCGCGCACCGTGCGGCTCGTCATCCGGCGGGGGACGGCCTTTGACGTGGCCTCCAATCCTGAGTTCCTCCGCGAGGGGCAGGCGGTGCAGGATTTTCTGCATCCGGACCGGATCGTGCTGGGGGTGGAGAGCAAAAAGGCGCGCGACCTGCTGGTGGAGCTGTACAAGCCGCTGCGGGCGCCGCTGGTGGTGACCGACACGAAGAGCGCCGAGCTGATCAAGCACGCCTCCAACTCCTTCCTGGCGCTGAAGATTTCGTTCATCAACACCGTCGCGCAATTGTGCGACAAGGTCGGGGCGGACGCGGTCAAAGTCGCCGAAGGCATGGGGCTGGACCAGCGCATCGGCCGCGCGTTCCTGAACGCCGGCGTGGG
>JACQRB010000030.1 GCA_016206685.1 Candidatus Omnitrophota bacterium
ACGCTAAACACCCCATAGGGTATACTCCTGATAGAACCGCTCCGGATTCGGAAGGAGGCAACGTCATGAAGCGAAACGGGGCCAGGGAACAAAAAATCATGACCCTGCGGGAAGTCGCCGGCTACCTCGGCCTGCACGTGATGACCGTCTACAAGCTCACGCGGGAGGGCCGGGTTCCCGCCGCCAAGATCGGAGGCCAGTGGCGCTTCAAGCGCGATGTGCTGGACGGCTGGCTTGAGACCCAGATGCACAAGCATTCTGGTGACACAAACTGACCCGGTTCCTCATTAACGACTTACTCGCAACGAACGGCAGGTGTCAGGCGCATGGCCCAGCGCGTCTGACACTTTTTTTTGATGGTACCGCCCCGCGGATGATGTTCATTTTTTCATTGATGAAGATATGAAGATATGCTAGGCTTGAAGAAATCGAGGAGGAGGACATGCCGGTGACCCTGAAAGTGAATGCCAGAAACGACCTGCATCTGCCCGCCGCCGTGCTGCGGGTGCTGAACCTCGGCAAGGAGCGAATCGTCAGGGCCGAGATGAGGGGCAACGCGCTCATCATTTTCCCTGTGGATCTGGAACCTCGGTATTCTTCTGAGGAGTTGGGCGGGCTTGATCGTCTGCACGAGGATGAGAAAAAGAAAGGCTGGCTGCGACTGGATAGCCCGCGCGATATTGACCGGCTGATCGCGTAAGAGGTGGTCTGCTGAGAGCGCTCGCCGCCTCAACCCATTTTCGCAAGCAACTGAAGAAGCTCCCTCCACGGGAGCAGGAGCGGGCCGTCGAGACGTTAAAGAGCTTCCTTGCGGCGTTGCGCGCAGGGCGCCTCCCGGTCGGCTACGGGTTCAAAAAGATCAACGGCGATAAGTACGAGCTGCGGGTGGACCTCAAAGTGAGGATCGTCATGAAAGCTGAGGGGGAGACGTTCGTGTGCCATCTCATCGGCGATCATGAGGATGTCCGGCGGTACCTACGAACGTATCGCAACCGGTGATGTGAAGGTCAAACTGGCATGGATGTAAAAGTGAAAGGCTGGCTAGTTGTAAGTCTCCTCCTGGGCACGCTCGGCTACGCCCTCGCCGAGGAGATCACCCTCACGACCTACTATCCCTCCCCGCGAGGGATGTATGACGAGCTGCGCACGAAAGGGGATGTCGCCATTGGCAAATTGGATCCCCCCAACGCCCGGCTGGAGATCCGGGGCAAGACCGCCGGCACCGCGGACAAAGCCCTGTATGTCGGGAACCTGGATGGGGATCCCCGCTTGGTCGTCCAGAACGATGGCAACGTCGGCATCGGGATGACGAATCCGACCGCGAAGCTGGAAGTGGCGGGGCAGGTCAAAATCACCGGCGGGGCTCCCGGCTCCAACAAAGTCTTGATGTCCGATGCCAGTGGCTTAGCAAGCTGGCAGACGCTGGAGACGGTGCCTGCCGGTGCCGTGATGTCCTTCGCCCTCGCGAGCTGTCCAGCCGGCTGGAGCCTCTATGGAGCTGCGCAAGGACGTTATATCGTTGGAGTTCCTCCTGGCGGCGCCGTGGGCGGCATCCCCTTAGGGACGACCCCCCTCTCGAACCTGGAAAACCGCCCAGTCGGGCAACATGCGCATGGTATCAATGACCCGGGTCATGCCCATGCCTATTTAGATAGGTACACGATACCTATGAATGCGGGCAAAGGTACTGGGGCTGGGTTGAGTAATCAATATATCGATGATCTGGCTCGGACTACTTCAGCGAGTACGACAAATATCACGATCAACAACGCCGGCTCCTTTGCAGGCACCAACGCCCCTTACGTCCAGCTCCTGGTCTGCCGGAAGGACTGAGACCCGACGATGCATCCCTCCTGTTATTCCTCATGCCTTCCTCGTAACTGAAGATTGACGCGTTCTCCCTTCCGCAGTACAATAATTGGTTTGAAGTGTCACTCAACCAGACGATGGCGAAGCGTCCCTTGCAACGGCGATGGATCTATCTGGCGTTCTTGGCGTTCCGGACGGGCATCCGATGGCTGCCGCTGTCGGCGGCCCGGGCGCTTGGCGCGGGCGTAGGCTGGTGCGCCTACGCGCTGCTTGGCCGATACCGCAGGCTCACCTGGTCGCAGTTACGTCTGGCGTTCGGGCCGTCCTTGAGCGAGGAGACCTGCTCCTATCTGGCCCGGAGGGTCTTCGTCAACCTGGGCAAAACCGCGGCGGAATGGTGCGTGATGGCGCGGTATTCGCCGGCCCGCATTCGTCGCCTGGTCGAGGTGCATGGCCTGAAATACCTGCGCCAGGCGCTGGCGAAGGGAAAAGGCGTCCTGGCCGTCTCGGGGCATTTCGGCAACTGGGAATTGTTGTCGATCGCCGTGGCGAACCTGGGATTTCAGGGCGGGGTGCTGGCGCGGCGCCTGCGCTACCCGGAGTATGAGGACTTCTTGTGGCGCCTGCGCACGCGGCTCGGCGTGGCGACCTATGAGCGCGGCTGTGTGAAAGATGTGGCCCGGGCGCTCAAGGCCAATCACATCATCGGCGTCGTGCCGGATCAGGACGTGGACAGCCTGGAGGGCGTGTTCGTGGAGTTTTTTGAGCGTCCGGCCTACACGCCGGTGGGACCGGCGGCGCTGTCGCTGATGACGGGGGCGCCGATTGTCCCGTGTTTTTGCGTCCGAAGCGGCCGGCGGTTTCGGATCATGATCGAGGAGCCCCTGGCGGTGCCGGCGACGTCGGATCGCGCGGCCGCGATGCAGCAGCTCACGCAGGCCTGGAGCGGGGTCGTGGAGTCGTACGTCCGGCGTTATCCGGAGCAGTGGGCCTGGATGCACCGTCGCTGGAAGACCCAAGTAGTCCATAGTCCGAAGTCCATAGTCCATGGTACGCCTCAGACAACAGACAAAAAAGAACGTACAGGATCGTTGATTAGAACGCCACAACCGGTCTTCTCGCCGATCGTGTTAGCTATGGTCTATGGTCTATCGTCTATGGTCTATTCCGGGTGCACGAAGCCGGCCGCGCCGGTGAGCCCGCCGCCGTCTGCGACAAAAACCGCGCAGGCTCCCGCGAGCGTGGAGGAGACTTCGCAGATGCAGACGTTTACCATGGTGGGCTACGCCCCGGATGGCGCCAAGCGCTGGGAGCTGGTGGGGACCGGCGCCACCGTCGAGGGGGCGTGGGTGACGATCCGACAGCCCAATGCCGTGGGCTTCAGCCCGGACCGCACGGCCTACATGACCGCCAGCCTCGCCCACATCGAGCAGACCAGCCGCCGCATACGGTTGGAGCACGACGTGACGATGCATACCTCCGAAGGATTATGGCTGATGAGCCCCGTGATGTATTGGCTGCCGGATCGGGAGGAGCTGCTCACGGAAGATGCGGTGCGCCTGGAGACCGACCATATGCTCGTGCGCGGGCGCGGGGCCACCGGCCACAGCCAGCTCAAACGCGCGCAGATCCAGCGCGATGTGGACGTGGTGCTCAACCCCACGGCGCAAGAGCCGGCCGAGGGTCCCTCGCACGTGCACATCACCTGCGACGGACCGCTGTCGTTCGACTACGAGCGGCACGTCGCGACGTTTGAGCACAACGTCCACGTCGTGGACCGCCAAGGGGACATCTATTCCGACAAGCTGGTGGCCTACCTGGACCGCGTCACCCGCGCGATCCGATACGCCGAAGCGTTGGGGCACGTGCGCATCGTGCAAGGGACCAACACCGCCACCAGTGAGCGCGCCGTGTATGAGCCGGCCTTCGGCAAGGTGACGCTGGTGGGCTCCCCGTCGCTGGTGCTCTACCCGGATGACAAGCAGCAGGCCCCCGGAGTCGCCACGTCGCTCGAAACGTTGATGACCCCGCGTATGCAACCGAAGCAGGCGGGCGTGTCCACGCCGGGGGATCCGGCGCAACTGTTTCAGGACGTCGCCAAGGGCCAGTGATGCAGCAGCTTGCCACCAGCCATCTCGTCAAGGGCTACGATGGGCGCCCCGTCGTGGACGGGGTGGACATCGTCGTGCGCCGCGGGGAGATCGTCGGGCTGCTCGGGCCCAACGGGGCCGGCAAGACCACCACCTTCGCGCTGATGGTCGGCCATGTCGCGCCGGACGGCGGCACGATTGCGATTGACGAGCGCCAGATCACGCACACGCCGATGTACCAGCGCGCGCGCCTGGGGATCGGCTACCTCGCCCAGGAGCCCTCGATTTTCCGCAAGCTCAGCGTCGAGCAGAATATCCTGGCCATCCTCGAGACGCTCGAGCTGTCCCGGGCTGAGCGCCGGCGGCGCCTGGATCGGTTGTTGAACGAGCTGGGCGTCACCCACCTGGCCAGGCAAAAGGCCTTCACGCTCTCCGGGGGCGAGAAGCGGCGGCTGGAGATCACCCGGGCGCTGGTCACCGACCCGCAGTTCATCCTGTTGGATGAGCCGTTTTCCGGCATCGATCCGATTACGGTCTTTGAATGTCAGGAAATCATCCGGGATCTGCGCGCGCGCGGGCTGGGGGTGTTGCTGACCGATCACAACGTGCGCGAGACCCTGGAGATCACGGACCGCGCCTACATCATGGCCGAAGGCCGGGTGCTGATTTCCGGCACGGCGCATGAGCTCATCACCGACACCCGCGCGCGCGAGATCTACCTCGGAGAGAAATTCCGTCTCTGACCCAACGACGCGAGTGTCGCCCGTGTTTGCGAAGCCCAAGCCCGCTCCGGACAGTTCCCTGGCCGTCGCCGTCAGTCAGCCCGGCCCGTGCCAGCAGAAACTGCAGATCCGCCTCACCGCCGTGGCCACCCAGCCCGTGCGCGAGGACGTGGTGCGCGAGTTTCAGAAGGAAGCCACCCTCGCCGGCTTTCGCAAAGGCAAGGCCCCCCGCGAGCTCGTCGAGCAGAAATTCCCCGAAGAGATTCGGCAGGAAACCGTGCGCCGGCTGACGCGGCAGGTCTTCGAGCAGGTGACGCAGGAGCGCAAGCTCAAGCCCGTCGGGCCGTTTGAAGTGATCAAGCTGGATTTCGACGAACGGCAAGGGCTCGCCCTCGAGGCGCAGGTGGAGGTCGAGCCGGAGTTTCCACTCGCCCAGTACCGCGGCCTCCCGCTGAAGAAACCGGCGGGGAGCGTGGGCGCGCAGGAACTTGAGCAGGCGCTCGCGCAACTGCGGGAGTCCATGGCGCAACTCGTCCCGATGGGGGAAGGGGAGCAGAAAACCAAACAACTGCCCAACCTCGATGACGAGTTCGCCAAAGACGCCGGCTTCGAGACTCTCGAACAGCTCAAGGGGCACCTGGAGTCGAAGCTGCGCGAGCAGAAACAGCAGCGGCAGGAGCAGGAGTGCGAGCAGCAGCTCTGCGAGGAGCTGCTGGGGCGCCATCGTTTCGACGTGCCGCCGCGCTTGGTCGCCACGCAGACCCAGCGGTTGAGCCGGGACTTCCAGGCGCGCCTGCTGTTGGCCGGTCGCGCGGAAGAGCAGGCGAAGGAGGAGCTGGCCAAGTACACCGAACAATTGCGCACCAACGCCGTCCGCTTGGTGAAATTGGCCTTCATCCTGGACCGGATCGCCGAGCAGGAGCAGCTCTCGATCACCCAGGATGAGGTGGTGGATCGGCTGTGGAAGCTGGCCAAGCGCTGGGGCAAGGATCCGGTGGAGGTGCGCCGGCTCCTGGATGCGCAAGGGCTCTGGTCATCGGTGTTGTCATCCATCCGTCAGGATAAGACGATGCGGCTGTTGATGGACGCCGCCCAGATCCAAGAAGTGACGGGCGCTTCTGTCGGACCGTCGCCCGGCAGCGGGTGACGCGGAGCCAGGGCTCCCGTCGCCCGCAGCCGACGACGCGCGAAGGCTGCGGCGCGGCGAGGACGACGGGATGGCGCAGCGGCAGGACCCGCTGCTGGGAAACAAGTTGGCGACTCAACACGAGGTGCACATGAGCGAACAGGGACAGATGTTGGTGCCGATCGTGGTCGAACAG
>JACQRB010000028.1 GCA_016206685.1 Candidatus Omnitrophota bacterium
CCGGCCCGCTTGACGTTGCGCACCGTCTCGATGCGGTCCTGGTAGGTGTGGGTCGTGCAGATTTCCCCGTAGAAACGCTCGCTGGTATTCAGGTTGTGGTTGACCCAGCCGATCCCGGCGTCCTTGAGTCGCCTGGCCTGCTCCTCAGACATGATGCCAAGCGACACGCACAGCTCCAGCGGATAGCGGGACTTGATCTGCCGGGCCACTTCGCACAGATGCTCGATATCGGCGTCGCTTGGCCCGCGACCGCCGGTGACCATGCAGTAGCGCTTGGCTTTGGCCTCATGCGCGCCCCGCGCGCCTTCCACCAACCGCTCGACGGGGAGCATCCGGTATTTCTGGATGTCCGCCGTGGAGACGCTGGATTGCGAGCAGTAGTGGCAGTCCTCGGGGCAGAGCCCGCTGCGGGCGTTCTGCAGCACGCAGATCTTCACGCGCTTGCCCCAGTGCGCCTTGCGGACTTCAAACGCGGCCTGCAGCGCCTCCGGCACGCGCTCATCGGAAAGCTGCAGGATCGCGTGCGCGTCCTCGCGGCTCAACGCCTCGCCTTCCAGCGAACGCTTGACGATGACATCCCACGCAAGGTCCATGCCTTCACCAGTACCGCACGGTCTCGTAGAGCGTGGTGCGCTGCGCCGGGCGGAACCCCGCCTCGCGGATCAGTGTCGCAATCTCCTGGACGGTTGTCTTGTTGATGAAGTTGGTGGCGGCGTGCACGTTTTCCTCAAACAGCGTGCCGCCGAAATCATCCGCGCCGAAGTGCAGCGCGATCTGGCCCGTCTTCTTGCCCTCGGAGAACCAGGAGGCCTGGACATGCGGGATGTTGTCGAGGTAGAGCCTCGAGGCGGCGAGCAGGCGCAGGTACCGGGTGGGGGAAGCATGATGCGCGATGCGCTTCTCAAGCGGGGTGTTGCCGGGCTTGAAGCTCCAGGGGACGAAGGCCGTAAAACCGCCGGTTTCATCCTGCAGCGCGCGGATGTGGTCCAGGTGATCGAAAACCGCCTCGTCGTCCTCGATGTGGCCGAACATCATCGTCGCGGTGGACTTGAAGCCCTGCCGGTGCGCCTCGCGATGCACGGTCAGCCACGCCTCCGCCCCACCTTTCTTAGGCGCCAAGCGCCGGCGAATGCGATCCGACAGGATTTCCGCCCCGCCGCCGGGCAGCGTGCACTGGCCCGCCGCCTTCAGGCGACCCAGCACCTCAGGGATCGAGAGCCCGGACACCTGCGCCATCGTCGTGACTTCCGAAGCGGTGAAGAAGTGCGGGGTCACTTGCGGGAACCGACGGCGGGTCTCGCGCACGAGCTCGACGTAGTAGTCCAGCGCCAGGCCCGGGTTGTGTCCGCCCTGCAGCAGCACCGTCGTCGCGCCCAACTCCACCGCCCGCTGGATTTTCTCCATGACCTGCTCGACGGTGAGCGTGTAGGCGTCGGCTGAGCCGGGTTTGCGATAGAACGCGCAGAAGACGCAGTCGGTGATGCAGACGTTGGTGTAGTTGGGGTTGGAGTCGATCACGAAGGTGACGTCGGCGTTCGGATTGCGCCGGAAACGGACCGCGTTGGCCAACTGCCCCAGCTCCACCAGGTCCGCTTCGCGCAGCAGCCACAGCCCTTCCTCGCGGCCCAGGCGCTCCCCTGAGCGCGCCTTGTCCTGGACCGATTCACAGCAGGTGGTGCTCATGCGCGAGCGCATCAAACTGCGTGATGGCGCGTTCTTCCGGCTCGCTCAGCCGGTAGATAAACGAGGCCAGATACCGCCGGATGTCTTCAGCCGGCAGTCCCAGCGAAGCCGCGCGTTCTTTCGCCAGCTCATCCAGACGTCCGGTGTTGACCGCCAAGCGATGCTGCAGCAGCCGCGAGAGCCGCTGCGTATCGGCCGCTAAGGCATCTTTGCGCACGGCCCACACCGCAAAGACGAACGGCAGATGCTGCCACAGCCACCACTCAAACGCCAGATCCGTCTCGTAGGGATAGCGGCGGGTGGCCGCGCGGAACTTGAGCGCCTCATCTCCGATCAGCAGCACCGCCTCGGCGTCGTCCGTCCCAGACGGCTGTCGGGGCACGTACTGTTTCGGCTTGACGCGAAACTGCTGCTCCAGGATCAGCCGCAGCAGCAGCGCGGTGGTGGAGGTGTCTTCGGTGACCGCGATGATCTCTCCGTCGAGCTGCCGGGCCGGCTTGCGTGAAAAGAGCAGCGCGCTCCCGCAGCGCCCCCGCACCGCGATCCCCAAATTGCCCAGACGCGCAAACGTCTCGTTGAGCCGCAAGAAATCCGCCAGGGCCATCGGGCCCGCCATCAGGCGTCCTTCCTTGGCCTCTTGTCCCAGCTGCCGGGGCGAGAGGTCAGCCCACTCCCACCCGTCCGCGGCGAGGCCGTGGAAGAACGGCGCGCAGTTGGTGTAGGGAATGCGCGCGACGAGGGTCTTCACGGTTTGCTTAGCTGAGGCGATGGCCATTCTCGTAGACCTCGATCACGTTGTAGAGCGCGTCGCGCTCGACCGGCACGCAGCGGGCGTCGCGGATGAGCTGGATGAGCCGCTCGCGGGTCTGGCTGATCGGCGTGGCCGCGTCGGCGGCGTGCATGATCCGCTCCTCGCCGATGGTGCCGTCCAGATCATCCGCGCCGAAGGTGAGCGCGATCGAGGCGATCTCCTCGCCCATCGTCACCCAGTAGGCCTTGATGTGCGGGACGTTGTCCAACAGCAGCCGGCCGATCGCGATCGACTTGAGGTCCTCGATCGCGGATGCCTGGCGCTCGTCGAGATGGGTCCCGCCCACCGGATAGGCCAGTGGGATGAAGCTCATCAGTCCGCCGGTCTCATCCTGCAGCTCTCGGAGCTTGAGCATGTGGTCCACGCGCTCCTCGTGCGTTTCGATGTGGCCGTAGAGCAGCGTCGAGTTGGTGGGGATGCCCAGTCGGTGCGCCGCCTTGTGGATCTCGAGCCAGCGGGGCGCGCCGATCTTGAAAGGAAACAGCGCCTTGCGCACCCGCTCGGAAAACACCTCCGCCCCGCCGCCGGGCAGCGCGTCGAGCCCGGCCGCTTTGAGTTGGCGCAAGACCTCCTCGATGGGCAGCCGGAATTTCTTCGAGAAAAATTCGATCTCCACCGCCGTGAACGCCTTGATCTGCACCTGCGGGTGGCGCGCCTTGATCGCGCGCAGCATCTCGACGTAGTAGCTCCAAGGCCAGTCCGGATGCAGCCCGCCGACGATGTGGACCTCCCGGATGCCGGAGTCGCAGCGCGCCAACACTTCCTCCAGGCTCATCTCGTAGGCGTTGGGCCGTCCTCGCTTGGTCGCGAAATCGCAGAACTTGCAGGAGAGCACGCAGACGTTGGTGGGGTTGATCTGCCGGTTGATGACGAAGTGCGCGCGGTTGCCCCACCGCTCCTGCCTGACCTGGTTGGCCAGGCGCCCCAGGCCCAGCAGGTCGCTGCTCGCAAACAGCTCCAGCGCGTCCTCGCGGCCCAGCCGCTCCTTGCGCTGGAGCTTGTCCGCTACGCGGTCCAGTATTGATGCCATCGGTGATTCACCAGCTCAACAATCGCCGGCTCCATGGCGATCGTGTCGGGATAGCCGCCCTTGAACGTCGCATCAATGCCCATCCGCCCCCGGTAGACCGGCCAGGCCCCTCGCAGCGATGACTCGGTAAACACCACGTCGCGCGCCGGGTCGAAGCGCGTGAAGATCCCCCAGAGAAGACTTTCACGATCGTGCAGATTGACGTCGTCACTGACTGCCGCGATGAGTTTGACCGACCCCAAGGACGGCACCTTGACGAGTTCCTCGACGACGGGGCGTCCTTCGCCCTCAACCTGGACAGCCAGCAGCGCCCCTTCGACACAGCGAGACGCCCGAATCCGGGGGTGGAGCTTGAGGATATCCGCGTCCGTGAATTCGACCGGCGACACCCGCACGGTCCCGCCGTGCCGGGTGGCATCCAAGACCATCTTGCTGCCGAGGTTGAGGGTGAAGCTCGTGAAATCCAGGGTATCAAAAGGCACGCCGGGAAGCAAGAGGAAGTCCTCGGCAGGGTCGAACTGATCGCGGATGGCGCGCAACACGGCCGGCGCATCGCGCGCATCCACATCCGCATCCACCAGGATCAGGCATTTGGTGAGCGCCATCTGCCCCATGCCCAAGAGCCCCAGCGCCGCCTTCATGCCCTCCTTCCTAAACCGCTCGATCACCGAGGCGACGCCAAGACTGTGAAACCCCGCCTCATAATAGGCCCAGAGATCCCGGATCTCCGGATGGATCAGCCGGATCATCGGCAGCAGCATCTCCTGCACCGCGTTGCCGATGTACCGATCCTCCTGCGGCGGCTTGCCGACCACCGCGGCCTGGTAGATAGGCCGCCGACGGCGCGTCACGGCGTGGATCCACATCACCGGACACGGCTTGGGATGCGAGTAGTGCCCGAAGTGATCCCCGAACGGCCCCTCAGGAATGCGCTCATCCGGCGGCACGACTCCCTCGATGACGATCTCCGCATCCGCAGGAGCCACGGTCATCTTGGTCCTGCCCGGCACAAGCGGCACGCGCCCGCCCCGCAGGAATCCGGCGAAAGCTAACTCGTCAATGCCCTCGGGAAGCGGCGCGACCGACGCGAGATAGAGAATCGGATCGCCCCCGATGATGACGGCCACCGCCAGGGCTTTTCCTTGCTGCTCAGCCTTCCAGTAGTGAAACCCCCCGCCCTTCTGGATCTGCCAATGCATGAGCACCCGGTCCGGCGCGACGACCTGCATGCGGTAAATCCCTAAGTTGCGCACGTCGGTGTCCGGATCGTGCGTGAGCACCATGCCGCAGGTGATGAACCGCCCGGCGTCCCTGGGCCAGCATTTCAGGATGGGAAACCGTGACAGATCCGGTGTCTCTTCGACTTGTTGGCAGGCGGCGCGGCGCACTTTTCTTGGCGGCATCGCCAGGAGGCGGCCGACCGTGCGCCACTCTTCAATCAGCCTCTTGGGCCGCGGCGGCATCGCCGCCTCGATGAGCCGTCGCAATTCATCGCCGACTGCTTGAGGATGCCGGCCGAGCGCCAGCTCGATGCGCCGGTCATTGCCTAACAGGTTGATCGCCAGCGGGAACGCCGAGCCCTTCACCTGCTCGAAGAGCAGCGCCGGCCCCTGCTCCTTGACGACGCGCGTCGCGACCTCGGTGATTTCCAACTCCGGGTCCACTTCGACTCGCACCCGCGCCAGCTGCTTCTCCCGTTCGAGGAGGTTTAGGAAGGAGGAGAGGTCAGGCATTAACGTGTTTGCTGGGGGCAGCGGGTCCTGCCGCCTGCGCCATCCCGCCGTGCTCGCGCGCCGCAGCCTTCGCGCGTCGTCGCTCCGCGCGGCGGGAGCCCTGGCTCCGGCGTCACCCGCTGCCCAACTGGGCCGACCCTCACTCCAGAGCCTCGGGTTTCCAGGCAAGAGCGCCTTCGACGCCCAGGAGGCTGAGCACGCGGTCGGCGAAATGGCCGGCCATCTCCTCGACGGTCTGCGGCCGGTGGTAGAACTGCGGGGACACCGGCATGACGATGGCGCCGGCCTGCGAGAGCTTGTGCGCCTGCTCCAGCGCGATGGTGGACAGCGGCGTTTCGCGCAGGCAGAGGATCATCTTGCGCCGCTCTTTGAGCGCCACGGCCGCGGCCCGCGTGAGCAGCGTGTCCGCCAGCCCGCAGGTAATCTTGGCCATGGTCGAGGCCGAGCATGGCAGGATCACCAGCGCGTCGAATGGCGTTGAACCTGAGGAAAATGGCGCCGACAAATCTTCATCGTTAAAGCTGCGCTTCACGTGCTCAGCCAGGTGATGCTCGGTCAGGCCGGTCTCTTCCTTGAGCACGACGCGGCCCCACTTCGTCAGGATCAGGAACTTCTCCGCCGGACAGCGCCGCAGGAACTCCACCCCGAACATCGCTCCCGACGCCCCGGTCATGCCAACAATCACGCGCATGGAACCCTCCTCTTCAGACGAATCCGATTCTATGTCGCCGGCATTCAAACCTTATACATACTTCTGCGGCTTGTTGAGTCCCTTGAGCAATGCGTTGACCTCCTGCTTGAGCTCCAGAATCCTTTCCTCTCGTCCTAGCATGACCTGGCTCATCGTTTCCAACTTTTCTTTTTCCTTCGTTTCCTTCCTCAGGGTTTCTTGAGTCCGCTTGTGTTCAGTGATATCTCGAATCACCACCACGACGATCGCTCCGGTCTCCAGCATGGTGTGCGTGGCGGTGAGTTCCAGGAGAAGCCGTTTGCGTGGGGCACGAAACTCATATTCTCCGCTGGCGATGGGCGCGGTCGTCAGGACAAGGTTCATGGGGTGCGCTTCAGGGGTAAGCGCTTGGCCGCCTCGTTCCAGGGGCAGCAGACCAATGAGTGGAGCTCCAAGCACCTCAACGTTCCGTTTGCCGACCAAGCGGCTAAATGGAGCGTTCGCCCATTGCACCCTTCCTGCCTCGTCGGTCCACACGATAGCCTCGGCAATAGCCCCAAGCGCCAGCTCCATTTTCCCTAACGTGGCGCGCAGCTGGCTCGGCAGATCACTAGGTTGGGACATCACAGAAGACTCCCTGAGTCCTCATCATGGCTGTTGATCCAGTGGTCTGATGGTGGCTCCGAACACCCACTGACCCTGACGTTCTTCTGCGATGATACAGTGTTCGGCATCGAACACCTCTCCCTCCTTCGTGATCGCTTTCAGCTTGAGGGGTTGATTCAGCAGCGTTGGTTTGCCGGTCGTCAAGAAACGGGAAAAACCCAAATGATGGGCATCGTGCATGTTCGTCGGGATGAGGATGGTCAGCGGCTTGCCGACAATCTCACTCGCAGACCATCCGAAGACCCGCTCAAGCCGCTCATTGACATAGAGGATCACCCCCTGATGATCGGCAATAACAACGGGAACGCCCGTCTCACGCCTGAGTTCATCAACCGTCATTCTCTGCCTCCTTCATCGCAGTATCTTTTTACTTCCGCTCAGGTCTCAAATCCCTGCCCACACAAATCCAAAGACGACGAAGCCGATGATGCCGTTCAACTGGAAGAAAGCGAATCCGGGGTTCTTCTCCGCGACGGCGTGCTGCCAGAGAAAGAGGAGGCCGATGCCGACAAGCCATGGAAGCGCAACCGGTGACCGGAGTTGGTCCCGCCATAGGATGACAAGCGCAAGAAATGCTGCGGCGTGCAGGATTAAGGCGACGTTGAGCGCGCGGCGCTTGCCAAGGCGCGCCGGAAGCGAGTGCAGGCCGGCTTCGCGGTCGAACGCTTCGTCCATCGTCGCGTAGATGACGTCAAACCCCGCCACCCACAACAGCGAAAACAGCCACAGCCACACGACATCGGCGAAGTTCGCCAGCGACCCTGATGCCGCCAACCATCCGGCCAGCGGCCCGGTGGACCACGCCAGCCCCAGCCCCAGGTGCGAGAGGCTGGTGAAGCGCTTGAGATACGGATAGCCGACGAACAACGCAAGCGGAATCGGCGCGAGTGCCAGGCAGATCGGCGCCAAGGCCGCGGCGCCGGCCAGATACACCACGCTCCCCGCCATCACGACGAACCGGCCTTCCCATACCTGCATGGCCCCGCGTGGCAGCTCGCGCTGCTTCGTGCGCGGGTTACGCCGGTCGAGCTCCAGATCGATCAAGCGGTTCAGGCCCATCGCCGCCGCGCGCGCGCCGACGGCGGCAACAAGAATCAAGAGCAGCACGCGCGCCGACGGCCGGCCGTGCGCGCCAAGCAGGGTTCCCGCGTAGATGAGCGGAAGCGAGAAGATCGTGTGCTCGATCTTCACGAAACCGGCGTAGGTCTTGAGGCGAACAGCGATGGCGGCGATCACAGAAAGACGGGCAGCAAGGGAGCCAGGCGCGCGACAAGCGGAACCACCGCCCCGGCCAGGCGCAGCACCCCGCGACTGGTCAGGCTGAGCGTGTTGAGCGCGCCCAGCAAGGTGCCGGTGACGGTTCCGAGAATCGGCGGGCCGTTCAGCGTGCCGGCGATCGCGCCTGCGGGAATGGACAGCGCGCCCGTCACGATATCCGCGACGCCGCCGAGGAGACCATCATCCGCTCCCGCTGCCGGCACCCGCGCCGCCATGACCAACCCCGCCACGCAGCAGCCCACGATGAGCCACCGCCTGCCGTTATCCGCCATAGTGCCACCCGGTGTCCATCAGCGTCAGCGCCGGAGCGTCTTTGCTGCGCACGCCGGCCTCGATGACCTCGCCGATCACGACGGCGTGGTCCCCCAGGCGGTTGGCGATCTCGCGGACTTCGCATTCGACGTAGGCGATGGCATCCTCCAGGATGGGGGCGCCGGTCTTGCCCAGCCGATACGGCACGTCTTTGAGTTTCTCCCCCGCCACGGTCGCCGGCTTGACGAAATGCTCGACGAGGGGTTTATGCTCTTTACCCAGGATGTTCACGGAAAACACCTTGTCGGCCTCGACCATTTTGAAGGACAACGTGTCCTTGCGCATGCCGACGGCCACCAGCGGCGGGGTGAACGACACCTGCGTCAGCCAGGTCGCGGTGAAGGCGTTGACCTGCGAATCCTGCTTGACGCCGACGACGTAGACGCCGTGCGGGATTTTCCTCAGCGCGATCTTCTTGGCTTCCAAATCCATCAGGCCCCCAGATGTGCGCGCAGGAAGGCCAGCGTCCGCTGCCAGGCGTCCTGCGCCTCCTTCGGCCGATACGCGTCGGCTCGGGTGTCGTTGAAAAACGCATGCGGGCAGGCGGGATAGGTGCGCACCTCTCCCGGCCGGCCGAGCCGGCTCAAGCCCTGCCGCAGCCGTTCCACGTCGGCCTTCTGGATCCAGCCGTCCTGCTCGCCGTAGATGTAGAGGATGGGGCAGAGCAGGTACTTGAGGTTGTCCGTCGGCGGGATCTGGCCGTAAAACGGCACGGCGGCTTTGATGTCGGAGTTATGGCTGGCGAGCATCAGCGCGAACGTCCCGCCCATGCAGAAGCCGATCGTGCCCAGCTTCCAGCCGTCGACAAACGGCTGCTGCTTGAGGTAGCGCACGGCGGCGTTGAGGTCCTTGAGCGCCTGCTGGGACTCGAGGCTCTCCATCAGCTTGGCGGCCTCGTCGGGGTCTTTGGTGACGGAATTGCCCAAACGCGAGTACAGGTCGGCCGCCAGCGCCACGAAGTTTTCGCGCGCGAAGCGCTGCGCGATGTCCTTGATGTGGTCGTTCAGGCCCCACCACTCATGGATGATGACGACGGCGGGCTTGGGCTCACGATCGGCCGGGCGCGCCAGAAAGCCCGACAGCGCCACTCCCTCACCGGGATAGGTCACCGGGGACGTGACGATCTCGCCTGCGGCAACGGCCATCAGCCACCGATGTCCGTGAGGATCTCGTTGAACGGCTTGGCCACACACGTGAAGATGGGCGTGTCGCTCAGGGTGTAGCGGCGGCCTTTGCTCTCGCGCATCTCCATCACCAGATCCAAAAAGTCCTGCGGGCTGTCCGACTCGAACGCCAGCACGAACTCCGCGTCATCCAGGCCGAAGGAATACGTGGTGTGGATGCGCACCGAGGGGTACTTGTTGCCCAGGATGATGTGCTCATCCATCATCGCCTGGCGCTGCTCGAAGGGCAGCGCGTACCACTCCCAGGTCTTCACGAACGGATACACGAAGAGGTACTTGCTGCTGGCAGGCCTGATGAAGCGCCGCTTGTCCGGATGGTCCGGGTCGAGCTTGTCAACGTAGATGGACCGCTTGGTCATCGACAGGTACGAGTACGGCGTGGACAGATACCCCGCCATCGCCGTCTGCCGCACCGCCGCCGACATCTCCTGCAGCTCTTCCGGAGACTTGCCCACGCGCCAGATGAGGAAGTCCACATCGGCCTTCATCCCGACGAGCGAGTAGGTCAGGACCATCAGCTTCTTGCTGTAGCGGGTGATGACCCCGGCGAGCTCCCCGCTCTGCTTGGTCTTGACGGCTTTCGGCAACCGCCGCCACTCCGGGTCGAGCCGGTAGAAGGAAAACCCGACGATCTGCCGGGCATCCTGGGCTTTCGCGGATGTGGCGGGATGGGGTTGTGCCGTCGTCGCGTCGTGTGGCATCAGATGAGCCGTTGATACTCCTCCACAGGCAGCTTCCACACGGCGACACCGCAGAAGCGGTCCCCCTCCGGGCAGAACGGCCGCGCGCGCGCCTGGGAACGAAGCGTGCAGGGCGCGCCCAGGTAGCGGCCGATGTCCGGAAAGCGCTCCTGCACCTGCAACACTTCCTCCCGGCAGGTGTTCCAGATCTCCTCCTGCGCGGTGTAGCAGAGCCGCTGCACCCATTTGTGGTGGAAGTGCAGCAGATCCCCGGATTCCTCAAAGCGGATCGGGAACGCGTTGGGCAGCAGGTACAGCGCAAACTCGCGCGCGACACCCAGCTCGAGCAGGCGCGCGATCGCCTGCCAGACCATCGCCATCGTCCGGTGGTAGAAGGCCAGCGCCTCCGGGGCGGCCTGGATCAGCGCCGGCACGATGTAGTCCGGGCGGTCCGCCAGGACGTGCCCCGCCAGGATCGGCCGCGAGGCGGGCACCATCCGGTGCCTCTGGTCCTGGGAATCGGCGGTGTGCGAGAGCTTTTTCTTGAACGTGAAGTGCGGGTGCACCATCGTGCGGGTGAGCTTGCTCAGCGTCGTCAGCGTCAGCGCATCCGAGAGGTACGGATTGGTGGCGGGGTTGAGCACCAGCCCAATCGCCTGGGCGTCACCCAGCCGTTCCCTGGGCAGGCCCAGCACCGAGCGCACGGCCTGCGCCATGGTCGCCTGGCCGTTGACCTTATAGTCCACCAGCTTCGAGGTACGGCCGTCCAATTCCCGGTCGAACTCCTCCACGAATTTCTGTCCGGTCCCGTTGGCCAGCGGCTGGTGGAGCATCTCGAAGGCCTGGTACTCCAGCGTCTGCTCAAGCGGGATGGGGTCCTCCGCCAGCACCATGAAGTGCTCATCAATGCGGCAGACTTCCTCGACCATCTTCTGCACGATCAGGCGCTGCTCGAGCGGCGTGTCAAACTCCTGGCAGAGCCGCCAATAGCGATGCAGCGTGATCCCGCTGATGGTGTGGTACAGGTGCGCGTGGGTCGCGACGGGCAGGCAGTAGCGCGCGACCTCCTGGCAGCGTTTCTTGATCGCGCCCTGCCAGCGCTTCTCGGACAGCTCCCGATGGGGAAAGAGCCGCTGATACTCCGTGGTGACCGCCGGCTCCACCAGCTCGGCGAGCCGGTGGTAGGCCTGCATCTGCCGCTCGACGGTGTCCAGGTAGATCGTCCGGGCGGGCTCCTCCAGCGGCGGCACCGTGAAGTTCTCCGGCTTCACCTCGACAAAACGTTGTGAAACTTGTTCCGAATTATAAAACGGATGTGCGTGCAGGAACGACCAGATGCACTGACGCGAAATCTTCTCGATCACGAACTGAAAGGTGGGGTGCTGGATGGTGGTGTGGTGGCCGGCCTTGTAGATGCTCTCGGCGATCCGGTCGCGCTGGGTCCGGGCCTGCTCGTCCTTGTCCACGTCGGCGGGCGAGACGACCCGCGGGGAATAGCACGTGCGGGCCGTCGCCACCGACAGGTTGTAGGGCTGCTGGAAGTAGTTCTCAAGCCGGACGAGGGGCTCAGGAGTCAACGTCGTCGAGGATACGGTCTGCGGCATCTCGGTGGGAACTCGCGTCTATCTTACCGGAAGGAGGCTCACACTTCCAATACTTTTGGCGCTTGGGTCAAGAGGCGGCACCCGTCGCGGGTGACGACGACCATGTCCTCGATGCGCATGCCGCCGGCGTCGGCGTAGTAGAGCCCGGGCTCCACCGTCACGACCATGCCGGCTTTCAGGATGTCGGAGCGGGTGCTGATGCGCGGAGGCTCATGGATCTCCAGGCCCACGCCGTGGCCGGTGCCGTGGAAGAACCCCTGCATGCGGCCGTCCTGCTCGCCCGTCTTGAAGCCCTGCTCCTCAAACGACTTCAAGATCGCCTGGTGCACGGTCAACCCGTCCACGCCGTCTTTGATCATCCGGCAGGCGATCTCCTGGCCTTCCTTGACGGCCTCGAACATCCCTCCCACCTTGTCCGACGCCTTGCCCTTCACGACGGTGCGGGTGATGTCCGCGAAGTAGCGGCTCGTGGCGTGCTGCGGGAAGACGTCCATCACGATCGGCTCGTTCGCCTTCAGGACCCCGGAGCCTTCGTTGTGCGGGTCCACCGCCTGGACGCCGCAGGCGACGATCGTGTGCCGGCCCACGCAGTCGCGCTCCATCATCTGCAGGTGCAGCACTTTTCGGATGAGCTCGGCGGTCAGGGGCTTGCCGCCGAGCCGCAGGCTCCGGTCCGGTTGAATCTCGGAGTTGCGGATCAGCTCGATCGCCTGTTCCAGCGCTTCCTCGGTCGCCCGCAGCGTCTGGGTGAGGAACGCGATCTCCTCCCCGGACTTGATCAGCCGCTCCGGATAAAACGGCTCCGGCTTGGGGATGAGCTCGTAGCCGAGCTTGCGCAAGGCATCCGCGTAGCCGATCCCGAAGTCGCGGGGCACCTCCACCGCCTGCACCGAGCGCGCTTTGAGCGCCTCATCCACCACGTCCAACAGGCCCGGCTCCCGGTTCAGCCGCCGCTTGGCTTGGATGGAGAGTTTCGCATAGGAGAGCACGTCCGTGACTTTCGCCTGGGACTTGGCCCGGTCCAGCTCCAGGTCGCTCATGACCAGCAGCTTGGCGCCATTCACGTGAATAAAAATAAACGGATCCGGCGCCAGGAACCGGGTGGCGTAATAGAGGTTGGCGTTCTTTTCGCTGTCCGCGATGATGAGTTTGGCCGTGCTCATGGCTGAATTAGGATAGCACAAGTCTAATGTGGTGGACAGGGCGCTCGACGCTCCCTATAATAACCCAGTCTGTGATTTATTTCACAAACTCCCCGCTGCGATGGCCGAAACCATCTTTTTTTATCTCTTCGCCGGACTGGCGCTGATCGCAGCGCTGCTGGTCGTGACCAGCCGGCAGCCGGTCCACAGCGTCCTGTCGCTCCTGGTGGCGATGTTCTGCCTGGCGTCGCTGTTCGTCCTGCTCGGGGCGTACGTCATCGCGGCGCTGCAGATCCTCCTCTACGCGGGCGCGGTGCTGGTGCTGTTCCTCTTCGTCATCATGCTCCTGAACCTGGACCGCGAGACGCTCGCGCGCACCCGGTCCTTCACCTTGCGCGGCGCGGGAACGCTCGTCGCCCTGGCGCTCGGCATGAGCCTGGTGCGCATCGTGGCGCGCGCGATGGCGGGCCGTTCCGTCCCGCCCGTTCCTGAGCAGACCGGCACGGTCGAGCGGCTGGCGCAGCTGCTCTTCACCAAGTATCTCCTGCCGTTTGAGCTGACGTCGTTCCTGATCCTGGCGGCGATCATCGGCGCCATCACCCTCGCCCGTTTAAAAGATTCTGATCGATGATTACACTCACCCATTATCTCGTGCTCAGCGCGCTTTTGTTCACCATCGGGCTGGCCGGCATCATGACCCGCCGCAACGTCATCCTGATCCTGCTGTGCGTCGAGCTGATGTTCAACGCCGCCAACCTGGCGTTCGTCGCCTTCGCCAAATCCCTGGGCGACCCCTCGGGCCAGGTGATCGTCTTCTTCGTCATCACGGTGGCGGCGGCCGAAGTCACGGTGGGGTTGGCGATCGCGATCCTCATGGCCCGGCGGCTGTCCACGCTCAACGCCGATGAAGTCAGCCTGTTGAAATGGTAACCGGGTTCCCTGTTGCGCTGGCGGCGTGGACGTTGCTGCTGGCGCCGCTGGCCGCCGCGGCGGGCATCCCGCTCCTGGGCCTGCACCGCAAGCGGCTCAGCGCGTCCCTGGCCATCGGCGGGCTGCTGGTGCCCTTCGCCTGCGCGTGTTGGCTGCTGCTGCACACCCTCCAGGGCTCGCTCCATCTCCCGCTTGAAGTGAAGGTGTCGTGGTTGCTCCTGCCGGATCTCGCCATCCCCTTCGGCGTGCTGATTGATCCGCTGTCGCTGCTCATGTCGCTCATCGTCACCGGCGTGGGCAGCGCGATCTTCATCTATTCCACCGGCTACATGGCGCATGACAGCGGGTACAGCCGGTACTTCACCATGCTCTCGCTCTTTGCCTTCTCGATGCTGACGATCGTCCTGGCGAACAACTGGCTCGAGCTGTTCATCGGCTGGGAGCTGGTGGGCTTCTGCTCCTACGCGCTGATCGGGCACTGGTTCGAGAAACCCCAGGCCGCCGACGCCGGCAAGAAGGCCTTCCTGGTCAACCGCGTGGCGGACTTCGGCTTCATGCTGGGGATCCTGGCGCTGTGGGCCCACTCCAGCCCCCTGGCGGCGGAACGCACGCTCAACTACCAGTTGCTCCAGACCCGCCTCCCGTCCCTGCTGCAATCCGGATGGCTCTCGCACGAGACCCTCGTCCTCACGGGGCTGCTGATCTTCTGCGGGGTGCTGGGCAAATCCGCGCAGATGCCGCTGCACGTGTGGCTGCCCGACGCCATGGAAGGCCCCACGCCGGTCTCGGCGCTGATCCACGCGGCGACGATGGTGGCGGCCGGGGTGTACATGCTCTGCCGGAACTTCTGGCTCTTCCAGGGGGCGCCCGCCGTGCTGGAGACCATCGCCTGGGTCGGCGGCGCGACGGCGTTTTTCTCGGCGGCCTTGGCGGTCGTCGAGCCGGACCTCAAGCGCATCCTCGCCTATTCGACGCTGAGCCAGTTGGGCTACATGGTGATGGCGGTGGGGCTCGGCGGCCACGTCGCCGGGATGTATCACCTGACGACCCACGCGTTCTTCAAGGCCCTGCTCTTCCTCGCCGCCGGCAGCGTCATCCATGGCACGCGCCGTCAGAACATCCGGGAGCTGGGGGGCCTGCGGCGCTCGATGCCGTGGACCTCGGCCACGTTTTTCATCGGGGCGCTGGCGCTGTGCGGCTTCCCGGCGCTGAGCGGGTTCTTCAGCAAAGACGAAATCCTGGTGCTGGCCCATGAGCACAACGCCCTGCTGTATTGGATTGGCAGCGTCACGGCCGGCCTGACGGCGTTTTACGCGACGCGCGCCTGGTGCGTGGCGTTCCTGGGCCAAGCGCCCGAGCATCTGCACGCGCACGAGTCCCCGCCCGTGATGCTCATCCCCCTGGTTCTGCTCAGTGTGCTCTCCATCGTCGGGGGCTACCTCGGCATCCCGGCGTTCCTGGGAGAGCCTGCGGGCGCTTTCCACTGGGACGTGGCCGCGACGTCGCTGGCCGCGATCGCGACGGGAGCCGGGCTGGCTTGGCTCATCTACCGCCGGAAGGCCATCGCGGCGGAGGCGATCGCCCGGCGCTGCGCCTGGCTGCATCGGCTGCTGGTGAACCGGTATTTCTTCGACGATGTCTACACCTGGTACGTCGAGCAGGTCCAGCAACGGCTGATCGCGGGGGCCTGCGCGCTCTTCGAGCGGTTCATCATCATCGGCCTGGCGGTCAACGGCCTTGCCTGGCTGACCCAACTGGCCGGGCGCGCGATCCGCCGCGTCCAGACCGGCCGGGTGCAGGGCTACGTCCTGGGCTTCTGCTGCGGGATCATCGCGCTGCTCTATCTGGCGGGACGATTCTGATGCCGACCGTGGTTCCGGTTCTCGCCGTCCTCCTGCTGGCTCCCGCGCTTGGGGCGGTCCTGCTGTGCGCGGTGCCGGCTTCGCGCGCGGACTGGGCGCGCCGCATCGCCGTCGCGGCCACGTCGGTGTCGCTGGCGCTGGCGGTGTGGATCGTATTCGACTACGACCGCGCGACCGGCGGCTACCAGTACGAGGTCCTCATTCCCTGGGTCAGGCCGTTGGGGATCGGGTTCCACCTGGGCGTTGACGGGATGAGCGCCGTGCTGGTGCTGCTCCACGCCCTGTGCAGCTTCACGGGCGTGCTCATCTCCTACGCGATCAAGGAGCGGGTCAAGGAATACTACATCTTCTACCTGCTGCTGATCACCGGCGTCTTCGGGGTGTTCACATCGCTGGACCTGTTTTTCTTCTACTTCTTCTACGAGATGGCCGTCATCCCGATGTATCCGCTCATCGGCATCTGGGGCAGCGACGTCAAGGAACACGGCGTGGTGCGCTTCTCCAAGGAATACGCGGCCATGAAGCTGACCATCTACCTCACCGCCGGCGCCGTCCTCGCCCTCACGGGGCTGCTGTGGCTCTACGTCAGCTCCGGCGCCGGGACCTTCGACGTGGTCGCGCTCCAGCATCATTTGAGCGCCTTCCCGCTGGACGCCCGTCGCCAGGCGATGATCTTCCCGCTGCTGGCGGTCGGCTTCGGCGTGATCGCGCCGCTGTGGCCGTTCCACAGCTGGTCGCCCATCGGCCACGCCGCCGCGCCCTCGGCGGTGAGCATGCTGCATGCCGGCGTGCTGATGAAGCTGGGGTCCTACGCGATCATCCGCCTGGCAATGGGCCTGCTGCCCGACGGGGCCGTCATGTGGCTGCCGTGGGTGGCGGCCTTGTGCACGATGAACATCATCTACGGCGGCCTGGTCGCCATGGCCCAGAAGGACCTCAAGCTCATCATCGGGTATTCCTCATCCAGCCACATGGGCTACGTCCTCCTGGGGATCGCGGCGCTCACGCCCTTGGCGCTCGACGGGGCGGTGCTGCTGATGTTCGCGCACGGCCTGATGACGGCCCTGGCTTTCGCGCTGGTGGGACACGTCTATGACGAGACTCACACTCGCTATCTGCCGGAGCTGGGGGGCCTGGGTAAATCGCTGCCGTTCATCGCCACCTGCGGGGTGATCGCGGCCATGGCCTCAAGCAGCCTCCCCGGGTTCGGCAACTTCGTCGCGGAGCTGTTGGTCATCCTGGGCTCCTGGGACCGCTATCCGCTGCAGGCGATTCTGGCGGTGCTGGGGATCGTGATCACGTCGGTGTACATGCTGCGGATGGTGCGCGGCACGTTCTTCGGGACGCTGCCCCAGACATTCACGCACGCGCAGGACGCCCAAACGTTTTTTGCCCGCTTGCCCTATCTGGTGCTGGTGGCGGTGTTGCTGCTCGTCGGATGCTGGCCGCGCCCCCTGATCCGCCTCATTGACGTCTCCGCCAGGCCGTTCATCAGCACCTTCGCGCATCCTGAAGCCATCCGCATGGCAACCACGACCTCCTCCCAACCCAGATGATGAACTGGCCGACGGTGGCTGTCGAGCTCGCCTTGTGCGCCGGCGTGCTGGGGCTGCTCCTGACGGACGCGCTGCTGGGCCCCGCTAAAAAGCAGGCGATCTGGAAACTGGCGCTGGCCGGCGTCCTCGTCCTGGGCGGCGTGCTGTGGTGGCAGCGTCCCTGGATCGGGCAGAGCTTCCAGCCTATGGCGGCCGGGCAGGCCATGTTCGTGCTGGATCCCTTCGCCTGGACCTTCAAATGGCTGTTCCTCCTGACGATGCTGGTCGTCATCCTCATGACGCGCGTCTTCACCAGGCAGGCCGGCGCCAACATCGGGGAATTCTATCTGCTGCTCTACTCGGCGCTGCTGGGCATGCTGGTGCTCGCGTCCGTGCACGATCTGCTGCTGCTCTTCATCGGCCTTGAGCTGCTCACCTTCTCGCTCTACGTCATGGCCGCGTATCTCAAGACCGATGCCCGGTCCATCGAGGCGGGGCTCAAGTACCTCATCCTGGGCTCGGTCTCCTCGGGATTTCTCGTCTACGGGATCAGCCTGCTCTATGGCACCGTCGGCGCCACGGACTTCGCCACCCTGCGGGATGCCTTCGCGACCGGACAGATGCCCCTCCTCGCCAAGGCCGGCATGCTGCTCGTGCTGGCGGGCCTGGGATTCAAAGTGGCGGCGGTCCCTTTCCATCTGTGGGTGCCGGACGTCTACGAGGGCGCCCCGACGCCCGTGGTGGCGCTGCTGTCCGTGGGCTCGAAGATGGCGGGCATCGTCGTGCTGTTGCGTCTGCTCTACAGCGTGTTCTGGCCCGTCCAGGCGATGTGGGGCGGGATCCTGGCGGTGCTCTCAGCCGCCACGATGCTCTACGGCAACCTCGCGGCGATCCCGCAGACCAACATCAAGCGGCTGCTGGGCTACTCCTCGATCGGCCACGCCGGGTATCTGTTGATGGGGCTCTCGACGGCCTCGTGGTTCGGCGCGCAGGCGGTGGGCTACTACCTGCTGGCGTATCTGTTCAGCAACCTGGCGGCGTTCTTCGTGGTCGTGACGGCGTCGCAGGCCGTGGGCGGCGACCGGCTGGAGGATTACGACGGCTTGTCCCGCCGCTCGCCGCTCTTGGCGGCGACGCTCTTCGTGGGCTTGCTCTCGCTGGCCGGCGTGCCGCCGCTGGCCGGGTTCGTCGGGAAGCTGCTGGTGCTGTTGGCGACGGTCGAGAGCGGGCGGCTGTGGCTGGTGGCGATCGGGGCGGTCAACGTGGCGATTTCACTGTACTACTACTTGCAGGTGGTGCGTCGGATGTACCTGCGGCCAGCGGTGGGCACGCAACCGCTCGTCGTGGATCCGCTCACGCGAGCGGCGCTGATCGCCCTGATCGGCGGCATCCTCCTCGTCGGCATCGTGCAGGAACCCTTCCTGCGCGCGCTCTCATCCGCCATCCGGTTTTAGCGTCCCTTCCAACGCGCGGGCTAAGCCGCGCGCGCCCCGGCGCATGATGACATCATGGTTCCAGACGAACAGGGGCCGCGCCAGCGGCGCCAGGACGCGCATCCAGGGTTCCGTCGCGCGCACGTCCCAGTCGCAGCGCACCGTGGCGTGGCGCGCATCGCCGGAGAACCGCCACAGACCCCGGCCTTCCAACGTGCCGCTCGCCACGCCTTCGATGGTCGTGAACGGTTCCACGCGGACGATCCGTACGTCAATGACCATTCGAAACGGCAAGACCCCTCGCCAGGTGAACCGCCGGACGCTGCCGATCCCCTGCGCGTCCCCGGCCTGAAGCTCGACGACGCTCTGCACTCCCTTCCACCACTCCGGCCAACGCTCCACCCGATACACGCGCTCCCACACCTCCGGCAGCGGCGCACCAAAACGCCAGTGCGTCACGAAGTGGTAGTCCGGCCTGGGCGGCTCAGCGCGGTCCATCAGGAGCGGGGTGCTGCGCGCGCAAGAGCTCGCGCAGGAAGCCGGATGCGGCGTGATAGATGCCGGGGTCTTTGCTCTCGCGCGGCCCAGCGACGTTGAGGACCCGGATGTTGCTGGTGCGGATCCAGCCGCGCACGGCCTCAACCGGCAGCGGACGGTTCAAGTCCACGATTAGGTGCGGCTTGCCCAGCTGCTTCGCGTCCTCGAGAGTCTGGGCGGTGCCGCCGCTCAGCGCACTGCGTGTCAGGATGAGCGTGCCGTCGGAGTCGCGCACGTTCCAGGTGGTGCGCTGGGCATAGTCCTCGGAAGGGGTTTCGCGCAGGGGGTAGCGCCCGTCCAGCACGCCGTCCTCGGCTTGGCGCCCTTTCGGGCACCAGCCTCCGCATGGCAGACCAAGCGACCGCGCCACGTCGAGCGCGGCGCGGTCCACGCCGGTCTGTCCGCCTGACACAATCCGCTGAATCATGGCTATATGTTTCTCCGATGGGTGGCTCGGCAGACGTTCGCTTCCCTGCGGCCGGCCGCTTTGACACTCAGAGTCGGCGGCGAAGGCAGGCTTCGCAGCGACGCGAATTCAGATTTTGGCTCGGCCCCAGGACGCGCTCGGCGAGACAAAATCTGCTGAGCGGAGCGCGAATGCCTGCCAAAGCCGCCTCTTACGATTGTGTTTTTTGCTGTTTGAGTTTGCGGAAGTCGGCGAGATCGAGCTGGATATATTTCTTGGGGGGGTCGGTGTGTCGGCGGGTTCCCGGATGGAGCAGCTCGATGACGTCGAGCCACATCCCGTCGCGCGAGAAGGCGGCGATGTCGTGGCGCTGGGTGTCCATGCGGATCGCATCTTCCGGGCACACCTCCACGCAGTAGCCGCAGTAGACGCACTTGCCCAGGTCAATGTCGAAGCTCTTGGCGTATTTCTCGATGTTGGGATCCGGATGCTCGCCGGGCGTGATGTAGATGCACTTGGCCGGGCAGACCGTTTCGCAGAGCATGCAGCCCACGCAGCGCGGCGTGCCGTCGTCCCGCTGCATGAGCCGGTGGCGGGTGCGCAGACGAGGCGACATCTGCCGTTGCTGCTCGGGATATTGGATGGTGACCGACGCCGGGATGTTCCGGAACAGCCCGACCCGGTGCGCCAGATGCAGGAACAGGTTGCGCCAAAAATGGCGTGATGTCACCCACAGCCCCTGCGCGATCGCGGGCAGGTAGAGGCGCTCCCACCAGGACAGCTTGCGGCGCTTGTGGGCTTCCCGGATCCGGCGCAGGAGTTGTTCGCTCAGGCTCGGCATCAATGCACCAGCACGCGAATGAGACTCGTCGCGCCGATATTCGCCAGGGAGAGCGGAAACAGCGCCTTCCACCCCAGGTTCATGAGCTGATCATACCGGAACCGCGGCAGCGTCCAGCGGATCGCCATGAACAGCCACAGGAAGAAGCAGACCTTCAGCGTAAACGCCGCCACTCCCAGGAACACCACGGTCAGGCGCGACAGCGCGATCACCCCGCCCCACGGAAACGCGAAGCCCTCCGGCCCCAGATACGGCACCTGCCAGCCGCCGAAGAACAACACCGTGGTCAGCGCCGCCACCAATGTCGTTTCAATGAAATCTGTCAGGAAAAACAAACCGAACTTCATGCCGCTGTACTCGACGAAGTAGCCGATGATCTCCGGCTCGCCCTCCGGCAGATCGAAGGGCACGCGCTTGGTTTCCGCCAGCGCCGCCGTCATGAAGATCACGCAGGCCAGCGGCTGCACGACGACCCCCCACTCCGGGCACCAGCCCCACAGGTAATGGCCCTGCTGCCGGA
>JACQRB010000031.1 GCA_016206685.1 Candidatus Omnitrophota bacterium
ACCGCCTGCTCCGCCAGGCGCACATAGGGGATGCCCATCTGCTCGCCCAACGTGCTCAAGAGATCTCCCTCTTTCACCCACTTCCTGCGAACGAGAATCGCTCCGAGGAACTCGCCGCTGGTGCGCTGCTCCTGCAGGGCATGCTCCAACTGCCCGGCGCTGATCAACCCCTTGTCCATCAACAACTCTCCTAACCGCTTGGTCACCCCGACCGTGCTCATCCCCCCACCTCCGTGTTCCGCCAAAGGCGGAGTCGCACATCCCGAACAGAAGATGTGTCACTAATCCAGTCCCCTTGCCGTCGTGCGATGGCCCCGCCCAACGGCGGGGCCCACGGAGGTGGGGGGATCATCCTAACCCTCCGATCATGTAGAACTCTTCTTCCGGCCGACGGTCCGCCCGTCCCGAGAGAATGCGATCACAGCCTTCGAGCGTCTGTGAGAGCGCGACGTACTGTCCTGTCACGCCTGAGAAGACCTCCGCCACGATGAAGGGCTGGGTCAGGAAGTTCTGGAGCTTCCGGGCGCGCTCGTAGAGCGTGCGATCGGCCTTGGAGAGCTCGTCAATCCCGATGACCGAGACAATCCGGCGCAGCTCCTCGTACTTGTTGAAGATGCGCAGCACTTCCATGGCGATGGAGTAGTGCCACTCCCCGACGACATCCGGATCCATGTTGCCTGACGAGGACAAAAGCGGGTCAATGCAGGGATAGAGCCCAAGCTGCACGCGCTCGCGCGACAACACCAGGATCGAATCGAGATACGTGAAGATGGTCACCACGGCCAGGTCCGTGAGGTCGTCCGCCGGCACGTACACGGCCTCGATGGAGGTGATCGAGCCGCCCTCCTCAGTCGAGCGGATGCGCTCATGGAAATCGCTGACTTCCGAGGCCAGCGTCGGCTGATACCCGGTTTCCGAGGGCACGCGGCCTAAGAGCGTGGAGATCTCCGCGCCGGCTTGGACAAACCGGAAGATGTTGTCCACGAAGAACAGGACGTCTTTGTTCTGACGCTGAATTGATTCGGCCAGCGTCGCACCCGTCGCCGCGACCCCGAAGCGCGCTCCCGGCGGCTCGTTCATCTGCCCATACACCAGCATGCCCTTCGGGAGGATCTTGTGCTGCTGCAATTCATGAAAGAGCTCATTGCCTTCGCGGATCCGCTCCCCCACTCCCGCAAAGACGAACGCCCCATGATGGCGCTCCACAATGTGCTGGATCAGCTCCAGGATCAAGACGCTCTTGCCAAGCCCCGCCCCGCCGAGAATCCCCGTCTTGCTGCCTTTGACCATCGGAAAGAGCAAATCGATGATCTTGATCCCGGTCTCCAGGACCTCGATCCGATGCGCCCCCGTCCGATGGGCGTTGCGGTGTGTGTGGAGATCCATCCGCCGGATCGCGCGTTTCTCCTGGGCGACGATCGGACCCTGCCGGTCAATGGGATCGCCGAGGACGTTGATGATCCGGCCGTAACACGGATCACCGACCGGGATCTCAATAGACAACCCCGCTCGGATGACCGGGCTGGCGCGCTGGAGATTGAGGGTGGACGACATGGCGATGCACCGCGTGACATTGCCCGGCAGGTGCTCCGCCACCTCAAGCACCAGCCGGCGCCCGTCATGGGTGGTGGTCTCCAGCACCTCGTAGATGCTCGGAAGCGTCTCGGTCGGCGCGAACTTGACCTCGACCACCGGCCCCTGGACCCCCACGATCCATCCCCCCACCTGTCGCACCGCCGTAGGCGGCTCGGCTTCTAAGCCGAGCTTCGCCTTTGGCGAAGGCGACAGGTGGGGGGACCGTCCCTGCTGATTAGTCGCCATGAGTCTGTCCATAGAGGAGTTGGGCTGCGCAGACCTCTCGGATGCTGCGATCGATTACCTCATGACGGGCGCGAAAGTACTGCAGCTTCAGCTTCTTCCCGCGCCGCAAGAGCTCCTGATAGCTGCCTTCCAGATGCACGGCCCTGGCCGCCAGCTCCGCCAACCGACTCAAGGCGAAAATCTCATCCAGCCGGCGTCCCATCCACTGCAGGAGCACATATTCCATCACCTCATCCATCCGCGACTCCCACAGCAGGTTTGGCACGGCCCGAGGCTGACCGGCGCGCTGGGCGACCCAGGTGCTGCAGGGGATCAGGGTTTCCATGGTGATCTCTTGGACCGTAAAGGACACGGGCTTTGGATACACGACGATCACCCGGCCGCACGAGCCGCCCAACACCTGGCGCACCACGTGATCCCTCACCGCGCCTGCCAGGGCCAGCCGGTTGCGCTCGTCATCCTGGATGCCTGGAAATGCACTCACGCTCTGCCGGGTATCGCGAAGGTAGTAGGTGCCGCGCTCTCCGATCACCGTCAGCAAGGCGGTCGGTCCGCCTTCCTCAAGTCCCAGGTTCACCACTTGGGCGTTCAGCCCGCCCAAAAACCCCGCATCAGAGGTGACCATGACGACCCCGGTCACCGGGGTCCGCGGCTGCACGAAGGGATGACCGAGGCGGGCGAAGTCAATGACCGTCAGCAATTCACTCGCCACGTTGAAGTACTGTTCGAAGACCGCCAGCCGGCGCTCCAGGACATGGAAGCGCGCCGCGGCGATCCCTTTCAGGACATCCACGACGTGGATCAGTTCCTGGTTGAACTGCACGTCTTTTTTGAGCTTGAGCAGAGGAATCATCCCACCACCTGCTGGTTGGCCAAAGGCCGTCCCCGCCGTCGGCGGGGACGCTTCGCCTTCGGTCGCGTCTCAGACTGGTGGCGGCGAAGCCCAGCAGGTGGTGGGATCATGTCGCCGGCTCCGCCTCATGCAGATACGCGGTCAAGGCTTCATCCAGCGTCTGGCGCATCTTTGGCAGGAGCGTCTGTCTCTCGTGGATGTCGCGGAGGAGCTCCGGATATTTCAGCTTCAGCCACCCCAGGATCTCCCGCTTAAACCGCTGCCACAGTTGGGGGAGCTGATCCAGGAGCCCCCCCCGGACCGCATAGAGAAACACGACCTGCTCGACCAGCGGCGAGGGTTGCGCTTTGGGTTGGGTAAAAAGCTGCGTGATGAGCTCGCCCCGGCGCAGCCGTGTCTCCGCGTCGCCCGAGAGGTCGGCCTTCATGGTGGTCATGCGCAGCAGCTCCTGGTATTGCAGGTATTCCAGCCTCAGCTTCCCGCTGAGCTCCTTCATCGCCGCGCACTGGACCCGGTTTCCAATCCGGGAGACGGACAACCCGAAGTCAATCGCCGGTTTAAAGCCGCGCTGGAAGAGGGCCGTGTTGAGATAGAGCTGCCCATCCGTGATGGAGATCAGGTTGGTTTGAATGTAGCCCGTGATGTCCCCTTGGATGGTCGCCACGATCGGAAAAAACGTCATGGTGCCGCCGCCGAGCTCCGGCAGGAACTTGCCCGCCCGCTCGAGCAGCTGCGAGTGGATGTAGAAGATGTCGCCTGGATACGCTTCCCTGCCCGGGAAGCGCTCCAGCAGCAGCGAGAGCTGCCGATAGACCCAGGCATGCTTGCTCAAATCATCGAAGGCGATGAACACATGACGGCCCTGCGAGGCAAAATACTCCCCCAGCGCGCAGGCGGCGTAGGGGGCCAGGAACTGCTCGCCCAGCGGAGACGACGCAATCCCCCCCACGACGATGGTGTAGCGCATGGCCTCACGCTCCCGCAGCAGCCGCAGGACCTTGTGGAAGGACGACTGGCTCTGCCCGATCGCGCAGTAAATGCAGACGACGGACGTGTCGCGTTGGTTGAGGATGGTGTCCGTCGTCAGGGTCGTCTTGCCCGTCATCTGATCCCCGATGATCAATTGCCGCTGGCCCTTGGCGATGGGGAAACTCGCATCGATGATGCGGATCCCGGTCTCCAGCGGCTCCCGGACCGGCACGCGTTCCATCACGCCCGGCGCTTCCCGGAAAATCGGGTTGGCGGCCTGCGCCGCGATCGGGCCCTGGCCGTCAATCGGCTCTCCCATGCTGCTCACCACCCGACCGATGAAGGCCTCTCCCGCCGGAATCGCAAACGGTTGCCCGCGGGAATAGACTTCATCCCCGGCTCGCACGCGCGCCTTATTGCCAAAGAGCAGCACGAGCACGTGCTCCTCCGTAAACCCCATGACCATCCCCCGAGCGCCGTCCGCAAACTCCACCATTTGCCCGTTCATGCAGGAGGGCAGTCCCGCCACCTTCACGATGAGCTCTCGGATCGACCGCACTCGGCCGACCTCGCGGACATCGAACCACGAGCGCTCACGGGGCTCACTCAAGGTCGTCTTGAGCATGCTGAGTGGCCTCCCGCAACTTCGAGGCTAACGAGCCATCCAAGACCAAATGTCCCATGGTGATGATGAGCCCCGCCACCAAACGCGGATCCACCGTTTCTTGCAGGGTGACCGAGGAGCCGAGTGCCGCCCGGAGCCGTTCCAGGAGGAGCGCGCGCTGCGCGTCGGTTAACGCGATGGCGGACACCACGCGGGCTTCGTGCACCGCTTCCCTCGTCTCCAGACGCTCCACGCTGACCAGGCCGTCCGTGATCAACTCGGTGAGCCACGCACGATGGGCGGCTTCGCGAAGGACCTCAGGCAAGACTTCCTGGAGCAACGCGCACGCCCGTTCGACCGCTTTGCCTTCCATCGCCTGGACCAATTCCTGCTGGAGCGTCTCCCGCGTGCGCGTCGCCTGCTGGATGATCCGCTCCGCCTCCTGATGGGCCTGATCCAACACCTGCCCTCGGGCCGCTTCGGCCTCTTTCAGGGCTTCCGCCATCGTCTGGTGCGCTTCTTCCTGGGCCTTCATGACTTGTTCCTGATAGTAGCGCTCGGTTTCCTCCAGCCGTTTCTTGAGCTCATCGTGCTTTTTCAAATAGTCCTGGCTCAGGCCATGGAGATGGGCGGTCGCGGTCGTGGCATGCCGCCCCATCAGCCGCCGCAGGACGACGACGAGCCCGATGAAAATGACCACCTGCAACACGAGCAACTGGATCATAAACATCCGCGAGCGTGCCTCCGCTTACGACTTCGGCGCAAACAGCTGCCAGACGACCAGAAACGCGACAATCGCCACCGATTCGACAAAGATCAACGGGATGGTCATCGCCGTCAGGATCTTGGGCGCCGCCGAGGGATTGCGGCCCAAGGCGCCGATGCTGGAATAGCCTGCGGCGGCCATCACCAGCGCCGGCCCCAAGACACATATGGAGAAGATCACCGTGAGCGCTAGATTCCGACTCATCTCGATCCCCACAAATACAAATGCCCATCCGGCACGGATGGGCGTAGACAGCAACCCCTTTGTGTGCCGGCAGCCCCGCTGTCCGCCAACGATCTATGGCGGACCGGTGGCTTTGCCTCTCCTACGCTCAACCACTTTCGTGGTTGAGCTTCGGAGAGCCGCTCCGTAGCTCACGCACGCAAGTGCGTGAGCGTAGGAGGGGTCCTATCCTCTCGGATAGTTTGCCTCCGCCACCCCGCTTAACCGAGGGGCGGATCCGCCACGCAGTGTGGCGGACTGTTTCAGCACTCAATCTTACTTAACACTGATTAAAGCATACCTGTTTTGACGACTCGCTGTCAAATATAGAACCGAAAAACTGAAAAACGTAAAAACCGAAAAACGTCTTTCGGTTTTTCGGTTTTTCTGTTTTTTGGTTCTTATTTGGTATCCGGCTCGACGATGGCGGTGATGGAGTCGGACTCCACTTTCACGACCCCCCGCTGGATGGGAACGGACTGCTCGTCGATGAGAATGATCCCGGGCAAGAGGCGGCTCACCAGCGGGCGATGGAATGGCAGCACCTCAAAGACCCCTTGCTCACCTGGAAAGACCACGCGGTGAGCTTGGCCGCTGAACAGCACGTCGTGGGGACTCAGGATCGTCACGGCTAACATGGGTCCACCTTCAGCGCGCAGGTGAGATTAGGCCCGTGGCGGGGAAGAGGCGCCGCGAGGCCCATCAGCCGGGGGGTGCTGCTCTTGGTTGGGTGGACGCTGAGAGGTTGGAAAGGCGGCCTGGCGAACCAGCGCGAGATCTTGGGTGACCTGCGCGCGGCGATGCCACGTCATGAAGAACTGCCCAGCCAAGAAGCCCACGAAGATGATGATGAGGAAAATGACGAGCCACGTGGTGGTCTGGGAGGGGGCGTCGGACTTCAAGGGCGACTCTTTCAGCATTTCCGGGACCGGCGGGCCGCCGACAAAGGTCAGCAGCTTCTCCATCCGGGCCAAATCCTCCTTGATGGCGGCGAGGGTCTGGAGGTGGTAGCGATAGGCGCCGATGCGGCTCTTGCGGCTCAGGCTCTCATCGTTCTGGGTGGCTTGAATCTCATCCAGGCGCTTGACGACGCTGTCCGCGAGGTCCTTGGCGGTCGCAAAGTACTCGCTTTTTTCGAATCGTCCCAGCAGCAACGAGGTGTAGCCACGCAAGGCGCTCAACTCGCCCTGGGGGATGAACCAGACATCCCGCACTACCACCTGAAAGACCCGGGTTTCCTTCGGCGCCAAGGCCACCGCCTCTTTATAGACCGCGTAGGCCTTGCGATCCTCGTTGTATTCCAGCTTGAGCTCCCCGGTTTCCAGGATATCCTTGGGGGTCACTTCCTGAGGAAGCTCGATTTTGACCGGCACCACCTGGGTCTTGTCCGCCGAAGGATTGACGGCGACCACCGCGAGCGTCACCGGCTCCCGTTCCGGACCAGCGGCGGCAAGGGCCGCCCCGCTGTCGCAGGGCGCCGCCAGCACGCCGGCCAGCACGATTCCGGGGACACAATATGGGAAATAACGATGGGACACAATATTGTGTCCCCGGAAGAGGGGCTTATTGATAGACCACATGGACCACCGGTGCATCAATGCCTCCAAGCTTCTGCTCCATGAGGACCTGCATCACTTCCGTCGTCCCTTGGACCGAATCGGCCTTCTTGCGAATGTCGGTGATGCTGGAGGACTCATCCAAGGCTTTGCCGATCAAGCGGGAGAAGTCCAAGCCCATGTCGTCGCCGGCGAGCGCGCGGATCTGATTGGCAACCTCATTGAGGGTGTTGCGCATCTGCACCGCGTCACCCTGCGCCGAAATCTGTTGGGCGATCTGGGACGGCAAGGCATCCACCTTCCGGTTCAGGGTTTCCAGGAGCGCGGTCATGTCGCCGCCTGCGCTGAAGGACGACTGCACGCCACGGAGGGTCGTGAGCACATCCGCCACCATCCCCTTCACGCCGCTGCTGCCTGCCACCAACCCTTCCAGGGTACTGAGCGTCGTGGATTCGACGATGAACGAGCCCACCTCGACGTTCTTGATCTTGCCTTTCAAAGGCTGCAACTTGTATGTGAAGGTCTCCGCCTCGACCAGCACGGTCACGAACTTGCCTGGCGTGTAGGGCGGGCTGGTCACTTTGTCAATCGTATACTCGTACGTGTCCGCCCGGTCCTTGCTGCGCGCCATGGGGAAATTCTCCACCACGACCGTGTCTTTCCCGGCCGCGCTGGGCGCCGTAATGGTGATCAACGGCACGATCCCCTCGATCGCCTGGTAGACCAGCTTGACGTCCTTGTCATTGATCAACACCGTACGCGGCATCATCAACCGGCCGGAAAACTTCAGATTGGTTGCCTCCAAATCTTCTCCCTTCATCTCCACATTGCCCGCCGCGGTCTTGATGTCAGCGGCCCCGGCTTGCAAGGCGGCAATCTGCACGTCGGTCTTCTGCTCAAAGCTGACCAGCTTGGCGTCAATCGCGGCGGTCTGGGCGGTCATCTCGCTCTTCATCGACTTGCCGGCAGCAAGATCCGCGTCGGTGAACCCTAGCTGGGCCTTCAGATCCGCCCGGACTTCAGACCGGACCTGCGACAGGGGGATGTCCAGTTTGGTGTTGATGGTATCCTGCACATCCTGGAGTTTCTTGATCTCGGTGATGTGGAAGGTCCGTGGCGTATTGATGCTTCCACCCGTGGCATTGACAATCGTCGTCACCACATTATAGACCTTGCCAGTCACGAGTCCACTTGGCGCCGCCCAGGTGAATGAGTAGAAGCCCTGCGCCGTATCTGGCGCGCCGGCCTTGGAGAAGGTCTTGATCAAGGTCGCCCCATCGTAGACGTTGACGGCACAGGAGGTGGCCCCGCTGACCGTAATCCCATCACGCCGGAGGGTGGAGGAGAGGGCCACAGTGTCAGTCGTTGAGTTGTACGCCATGTCGGTAATGGACTCCCAGACGTGGACCACGTTGGTCTCCATGAAGAGCACCACGGTCTTATCGGAGTCGGCCACCACCGTGGTTCCCCCGTCCGCGTATCCCGTTTTGGTAAAGGTGACGCTCCACGCCCCCGCCTGCAAGCCCTTGGTGACCGGTGAGCTCACCGAAGACACCCAGGTATAGCCGCCGGTCGAGCTGCTCCCATTCGCTGACAAGGCGGCAATGTGGTTGTTGGTCAACAGGTCCCGCAGCTCAAAGGTAATCTGGTACAGGTCAATCGTGAACTGCGCCGAGTCCACAAACACGTTCGTCGCGTCGTTGGCGTCGGCCAGGCGCAACTTCACCGTGGCGGATTGGTCGTTCGGAATGGTCCAAGGATAGGTATTGAGCCCGATGATGTTGGCGTAGTTGCTGATGACCGGCGTGGTATTGGTGAAGTTGTCCTTCGTGTACACCAGGTTCGTCGCGGTGATCGAGCCGGTCGTGTTCCAGCTCACAATCCGCGATTCGTTCGTCACCCACCGATCGCTGCCGGCCGGCGTGACGAAGGCCAGATTCCCCCGAACCTTGAAGGCGTTATCCGAAGGATCGGAGACCGCGCTGTCGTTGGGATCCTCGATCTTGATCATGACATTGGTTTTCGGCAGGCCGAGCGTCGGTTGCGCCAGCAAGTCCGGCACCGTCCATGGGACGCTCCCGTCATTCGTGACGATGCCGTCGTTGTTGGTCCCTTCCTCGCTCTCGATAATCGGCGTCCACGGGCCGGCCAGCCCGTTGAGCGAGTAGCTGACCTTCGCTCTGAGAATGGAGCTGCCGGTCTTATTCCAGGTGATCGTCTCGGGGCTATTGACCACCAGCACGGTATTGGCCGCGTTGGGGTACGTCACCGTCATGGAGCCCTGAATCTTGAAGGTGGGGCTGTCCTTGACAACCGCCGAATCCGCCGGGTTCACGACGCGCACGACCACCGTGGTGGAGGCCTTATCCGGCACTGGCCAGGGATACGTGGTGCTGGCGTTCGGGGTGTTGACCAAGCCCGAGACGATGGTCAGCGGGTTGGACAGCGTATGGACGACGCCGCCGGCATCCCGGAAATACGGATCTATGGG
>JACQRB010000034.1 GCA_016206685.1 Candidatus Omnitrophota bacterium
GATGCAGCTGGTCCATCGGCACGTAGAGCCGGTCGCCGTCGGCGTATTCGAGGATGAGGGCCTCTGTCTCGCCCTGGCTGGTCGTGAGTTTCGCACGGCCCACGAAGCGCCCGATGCCATGGTCCAGATGGACGGCCAAATCCCCTTCCTCAAGATCGAGGGTGGATTCAAAGGGCTCCTCCCCCGAGAGACGGGAGGCGGACAGGCGCATGCGCAACTGGCGCGGCAAGACGACCACCATCGAGTGGCGGTCGAGCGTCTCCAACGTGGCGGGATTGAAGCTGCGCATCGAGGCGATGCGCGAGCCGGCCAGCTCGATGCGCAGCGGGCACTCGAAGGTGGCGGGAAACACGTCCAGAATCCCGCCGCGCAGGGCGAGATCGCCCGGATCGGCGACCTGAGACACCCGCTGGTAGCCGAAGTCCGTCAGCTGCTTCAGCGCATGCTCCAGATCCAGACGCTCACCGACATAGAAGCGCAGGTACTCCAGCATCGCTCATGGCACTACATATGCTTAGGCGCGCTGATCCCCAGCACCCCCAAGCCGTTGGCCAGCACCCAGCGCGTCGCCTCGATCAACGCCAGGCGCGAGCGCGACAACGCGACGTCGCCGGTGATGACCCGATGCCGGTCATAGAAGATGTGGAACTGCTCGGCCAACCGCTGCAGGTAGGTCGTCAGGCCGTGGGGCTCCAGCGCCTGGCTGCATGCGGCGAGCACCATGGGAAACTGCAAGAGCTGCCGCATGAGCAGCCGCTCCTCAGGCGCCGTGAGCCGCTCAAGCGCCACCGGTCCCACCCGTTTCCACCAGGGGAGCTGCCGGCGGGCGTAGCGCAGGATGCTCCAGATGCGCGCGTGGGCATACTGGACGTAGTAGACCGGGTTCTCGTTTGACCGGGACTTGGCCAGGTCCAAATCAAAGTCCAAGTGGCTCTCCATCGTGCGCATGAGGTAGAAGAAGCGCGTGGCATCCACCCCCACCTCATCGAGGATTTCCCGAAACGTCACGAATTCCCCCTGGCGCTTGGACATCGGCACCGGCTTGCCGTGGCGCGAGAGCGTGACCAGCTGCACGATCTTCACCGTCAGCCGCTCGGCTGGAAGCCCTAACGCGCTGACAGCGGCTTTGAGGCGCGCGATGTAGCCGTGATGATCCGGGCCCCAGAGGTTGATGAGCCGCGCATAGCCGCGCTGGAACTTCCATTGATGATAGGCGATATCCGGCGCGAGGTACGTCAGCTCCCCGGACTGCTTGCGCACGACGCGATCTTTGTCATCGCCGAATTTCGTCGAGGCGAACCACGTCGCGCCGTCGGCCTGAAACAGATGCCCGCGGTCCTCGAGACGCTTCAGCGCAGCCTCAATCTTTCCAGAGGTACGCAAGTCCTTTTGACTCGTCCAGACATCGAAGCGTAGGCCGAAGCGCTCCAGGTCTTCTCTGATCCGCGCAAGCTGCTCGTCTTTTGCTCGCCGGGTAAACCACTCCACCGGCCGGTCGCGCAAAGAGTCCCCGTGTGCCTGCTTGAGCCGGCCGGCGCTGTCCATCACGTAGACGCCCTGGTAGCCTTCCTCCGGGATGGCTGCCTGCTGGCCGAGCTGCTGCAAGTAGCATGCGCGCTCCGACTGGCCAAGCAAGTCGATCTGATGACCTTCGTCATTCAGGTAGTATTCCTCGGTAACGCGGTGCCCCTGGCAGCGCAGGAGGCGCGCCAAGGCGTCGCCCACCGCCGCCTGACGGCCGTGGGCCACGCTCAAGGGGCCGGTCGGATTGGCGCTGACGAATTCCACCACGACGGCTCTGCCCCGCCCGAGACGGCTGGCCCCATAGCGCGGCTTCACCCGGCGGATGTGGCGCAGCACGCCAAGGAGGGCGCCCTGCGAGAGGATCAGGTTCACGAATCCGCTCTTCGCCTCAAAGCGATCCACGACCAGGCGAAGCGAGGAGGCGCGCACCTCCTCTTGCAGCAGCTCCACCAGGCGCTGCGCCACCTGCGCAGGAGCCTGGCGCTGCTTCGCGGCCAGGTGAAAGGCCACCGGGCAGGAGAGATCCCCGAAGGAGGGATCCTTGGGGATCTCCCATCGCAGGGCGTCCCTCGGCGGGCCGGCCTCAAGCCGTGCGACCGCTTGCCGCAGACACTCGTTCAGCACGTCATTGAGATAGGGACGCATGGCTCGATGGTCATGAAGCCGTTGAGGCCCAACGGCGGGGGTTGTTCAGGACGGCTATGACGTGATGGAGGTGCGGGGGGCGTCTCCCCACAGCCGTTCCAATTGGTAAAACTGACGGGCGGGCGGGGTAAACAGATGCACGACGAATGCGCCGCAATCCATCACGACCCACGACAGCCCATCCCACGAGTCGGGGTGCGCCGCGGCGCGCATGCGCAGCGCCTCCCTCCCTTCCACATGCCACACGCGCTGCCCGAGGCGCTTGAGATCCGTCTCCACCGACTCGATGATGGCCCGCATCTGCCGCTGACTCGCGACCGTGGCCAGGACAAAAAAATCGGCCACGCTCGACAGCCGCCTGAGATCCAAGAGGATCACGTCCTCGGCGTGCTTGTTGAGGGCGGCCTGTGCGGCAATGACGGCGCTGGGTTTACTCTCGATGCGCGCTCACCCCTACTGCGACGCGAAACGTCTTAGGACGTTGCGAGAATCCGGTACAACCCGGTTCCGCAGTCCGGACAGCGGCCTTTCATGGCCGAGCGCCCATTCTTCATCTTCACCTTCTGGGGGTCCTTGATTTCTTTCTTCCCCTTGCACTTCACGCAATAGGCGTCCATCCGTCCTCCTGTTTCCTCCACCGTCCTGCTCCACCTGACCAGTTGCCACAATCTGGTTTTTCGTTCCGCCGAGTTCACGCTCCAAGGGGTTTAGCCTAGCAGGGGCCGCGCACCCTGTCAACTCGCAAACCTAAAAACGGAAAAACCGAAAGACTGAAAAACGTTTTTCGGTGTTTAGGTGTTTCGGTTTTTTGGTTCATTAGGAATCTCCTCATGGAGCTCCCCCACGATTTCTTCAAGGAGATCCTCGAGCGTGACCAGCCCCAGGGTCGTCTGGCGGTCGCTGCGCACGATCGCGAGCTGGATTTTCATGCGCTGGAAATCGGCCAGCAGCTCCCCCACGCGCTTGGTTTCCGGCACCAGATACGCAGGCCGGACGAGATCCGGCAAGACAAAGAGCCCCCCGTGGCGCCAGACGGCCAACAGATCCCTGGCATAGATCACGCCTTCGATGTGATCGAGCGACCCGCGGTACACGAGGATGCGGGAGTGGCCTTCTTCGATGAAGGCGTCCAGCGCCGCGTCCGATGATTGCGCCATCTCCACGCCCACGATCTGCTCGCGCGGGATCATCACGTCCCGCACCAGCGTGTCGTCGAATTCGAAAATCCGATGGAGCATCCGCAGCTCATGCTCGGCGACCACCCCCGCTTCCCGGCCCATCTCGATCATCACCTTCAGCTCTTCCTCCGTCACGATGGGCGAGCGCGGGATGCGCCGCTCGCCGAGGGCGCGCATGATCAGGTGGCTCGTGGCGGTAAACCACCACACCAACGGGCGCATGAGGCCCAGGAAGGCCTGCAGAGGCCTGGCGATGACCAGGGCCACGCGATCGGCATGGGCCGCGGCAAACAGCTTCGGGGTGATCTCGCCCACCACGAGCAGGATGAAGGTGACGGCGAACGTCGCGACCAGCGCTCCCCGCTGAACGCCGAACACGCTCACGCACACCATCGTCCCCAGGACCGAGATGGCGACGTTCACCAGGTTGTTGCTCACCAGGATGGCCGTGATCAGGCGGTCCAACTGGGTCAACAGCCGATACACCACCTTGGCGGCGGGCGAGCCCCGCTGCATCAGATGCCGCAGGCGCACCTTGTTCACGGCCAGGTAGGCGGCTTCGGTCATCGAAAACAGCGCCGACAGGGCCAAGAGGGCCAGGAGGGCGATGACGAGCGGGGTGCTCATCCCCCCACCTCCGAGGGCCTGCCTACGGCAGGCCGTCGCACAACTGTGAGAAGACCAATCTGGTAAAACATGAGCTTTTCGGGAAGTGCGACCCCGCCTTCGGCGGGAATCGGAGGTGGGGGGATCATGGCTCAACTGCGCGCATCACGGACCGCCCGCATAGAGACGGCGGCGAAGGATGGCCTGCCGGACGGCGTCCGGCACGAGGTAGCGAATCGACCGTCCGCGGCGGATTCGGGCCCGGATCATGGAGGAGGAAATCTCCACCTGAGGGATCGTGATCGTCCGCATCCCCGGCAGGCGTCGTCCTTCGACTCGCTTCGCTCGCTCAGGACGACCCTGAGCAAGCCCCGCCGCATGGCGGGGCGCGTCGAAGGGTCGAAGCGGCCGCGTCGTGGGACGGGGCGCCACCACAAACGTGCACAACCGGCGCAACTCCGCCATCCCATACCATGGCACCTGCAGCATATCGGAGCCCACGATCAGAAACAGATTCGCATGAGGATGGCGCGCACGAAGGAGCCGGACGGTTCTGAGCGTATACGACACCCCGCCCAGCCGCAACTCGACATCCGAGGCCCGGAACGCCGGGTGCCCACGAATCGCCAAGCGCACCAGCGCCAGCCGTTGCGCACCGTCCAGGAGCTGCCGGGAAGGTTTGTGCGGCGGGATGGCGGTCGGAATGAACCAGACCTGATCCAGCGCGCATTGGTCCCGGGCGCATTCGGCGAGAATCACATGGCCCAGATGGATCGGATTGAACGTGCCGCCCAGAATCCCAAGTCGCATGTCTCCGGCCTGCTATTCGCGCAGCTGGCCGTCCCCGAAGACGATGTACTTGTAGGTGGTGAGCTCTTCCAACCCCATCGGCCCGCGCGCATGCAGCTTATCGGTGCTGATGCCGATCTCCGCGCCCAAGCCGAATTGAAAACCGTCCGTAAAGCGGGTGGAGGCGTTGACGTAGACGCAGGCGGAGTCCACCTCGTGAAGAAAGCGCATCGCGCGCGCGTGATGGGTGGTCACGATGGCATCGGAGTGCGCCGAGCCGTAGCGGCTGATGTGCTCGATCGCCTCATCCAGCGAGTCCACGATCTTCACCGAGAGGATCAGGTCCAGATACTCGGCGGACCAATCGCCTTCCGTCGCCGCCGTGAGGCCGCCCACCAGCGCGCGCGTGCGCTCGCAGCCGCGGATCTCGACCCCCGCCTGCTGGAGCTGCCGGACCATCGGCGGCAACCATTGCGGGGCGACGCGCTGATGGACCAGGAGCGTCTCCATCGCGTTGCACGTCGCGGGGCGCTGGCACTTGGCGTTGAAGGCGATGCGCTGCGCCATGGCCAGATCCGCCGCGTCGTCCACATAGACATGGCACACCCCTTTGGCGTGCTTGATGACCGGGATCTTCGACGTCTCGACCACTTTGCGGATCAGCGCCTCCCCCCCGCGGGGGATGATCACGTCAATGGCGTCATCCATCTGCAGCATCAGGTCCACGCCCGCGCGCTCGGGCGTGGGCAGGCAGCTCACGGCCGCCGCCGGCAGGCCCGCGCGGCTGATGGCCCGCTGCAGGACGGTGGCGATGGCGCGGTTGGACTGAAACGCCTCCGCCCCGCCTCGCAGCACCACGGCATTGCCGCTCTTCAGGCACAACGCGGCGCAGTCGCTGGTGACGTCCGGTCTGGACTCATAGATGATCCCGATGACGCCGAGGGGCACGCGCACTTTCTCGATCGAGAGACCATTGGGTCGCTTCCACTTCCGGATGACCTCCCCGACCGGATCCGGGAGCGCCGCCACCGCCTCGACCGACGCGACCATCTCCTCAAACCGCTTCTCGTTGAGGATCAGCCGGTCCACCATCGCCGAGGGCAACCGGCTTTGACGAGCCGCTTCGACGTCGGCGGCATTGGCGGAGGCGATCTCCTGACGCGCCGCGCGCAAGGAGTCCGCCATGGCCTTGAGGGCGGCGTGCTTCTGCTCCGTGGAGGCCTGGGCCAGTCGGCGGGCCGCCTGCTTGGCCTCGAGTGCCACTCGACGGATCGTCTCTCGAAGTGCCTGTTCGCTCATGGTCGCCGTGACCGCGCGAAGGCGACCCACCACTTGGGGAACTTCAGGCGCGTCGAGGGGGGTGCGATCAGCGTGCCCACCGGCTTGCCCTCGAGGATGTCGAGCACGATCCTCGCCCGGGTGCCGTTGGCGATCACCATCGGGATGCCGGCATGCCGCACGATGCGCGCGGCCGCCAGCTTGGAGGCCATGCCGCCGGTTGAGGTTTCCCTCGACGGCCCCAAGGCAATCGCCTGATGGTGGTGGTTGAGCTCATCAATGCGCCCGATGAGCCGGCCGCGCTCCAAGACCCCATCCACGTCCGACAGGATCACCAACAGCTGCGCCTCCAGCAGGGAGGCCACGAAGGCGGCGAGCCGGTCGTTATCCCCGAAGGTGATTTCTTCGACGGCCACGGCATCGTTCTCGTTCACGATCGGCACGACCTGCCGGCGCAACAGCGCCTGGAGCGTGTTCTTCGCATTGCGACACCGCGTGCGATCAGCCAGGTCGGCTTGCGTCAGCAGCACCTGCGCCACGCTGAAGGCTTGCGCCCCAAACGCGTAGCTGTAGAGCCGCATGAGCTCGCTCTGCCCGATCGCCGCGCAGGCCTGCAGCTGCGCGATGCCCTTCGGCCTTCGAGTGAGTCCCAGACGGGCCATCCCGCAGGCGATCGCGCCGGAGCTGACCAGCACCACCTCGCGACGCTCGCGCAGGCACGCGGCGAGCTGCTCCACGATCTGGATGAACCGACCCGTGTCGGGCTCGCCGGAGGCGTGGGTCAGGACGCTGGCACCGACTTTCACGACCACTCGATGAAAGGGTTGTTTCATGCTACTCATGTGCAGACGACACCAGGCTCGCCTGGCTGGGCAATGTCTGAAGGCGCTGCCAGATCACGCGAACCAGCTCGGGAATTCCCGCTTTCGTCACGCAAGAAATAGGAACCGCCGGCAGGCCGGTCTGCGCCTCAAATCGCCTCAGATGCCGCCGGGCGTCAGCCACGTCCATTTTGTTGGCGGCCACCACCTGCGCCCGTCGGCCGAGGACCGGATTGTACGCCGCCAGCTCCTCATTGAGCTGCCTGAAACTTGCCACAGGATCCCGCCCATCGCTCGCCGCCATATCGAGGACGTGCACCAACAGCTTGGTGCGCTCGATGTGGCGTAAGAACTGTATCCCCATGCCGCGGCCTTCGTGCGCGCCCTCGATCAACCCTGGGATATCGCAGGCGACAAAGGACGCCTCCTCGCCCGCCGACACCACCCCGAGCACCGGTGTGCGCGTGGTGAACGGATATGGGGCGATCTTGGGCCGGGCGGTCGAGAGGCGCGCCAGGAGCGAAGATTTGCCGGCGTTGGGAAAGCCGACCAGGCCGACGTCCGCGATCAGCTTCAACTCAAGGCGCAGCGGACGCTGTTGGCCGGGTTTGCCAGGTTTGGCCTGCGCGGCGTTGGCATTCCCGACGCCACCACTCCCGCCCTTGGCGACGAGCAGACGTCCATGCGGGGTCACGCAATCGCGGAGGAGGCGGTTGGCCGTGGCATCGTAGACCACGGTCCCAACCGGAATGCGGACGAGGCGATCAGTCCCGCGCCGGCCCGTCTTGTTGTTGCCGCTGCCATGCCGGCCGCGCTCGGCGCGGAACTCGTGGCGGAAGTGAAAATCCAGGAGGGTCGCCAGTTGAGGGTCAGCGACCAGGATCACGTCCCCTCCATCACCCCCGTTGCCACCGGAGGGACGCGCATGACGGTGGAAGGGCGGCTGGACAAAGGCCCGGCAGCCATTGCCGCCGGCGCCAGCCATCACGACAATCTTGGCTTGGTCGATGAACATGTGAGTAACGAGACTCGTCACTGATCACTCATCACTCCTTAGGAGGCACTCTCGGCGGGCTGGATGCTCACGATGCGCGGCTTTGGAAAATGGACCACGCCGGCCACCTTGGCAAACAGCGTCCAGTCGCCGCCGACCCCGACGAACCAACCCGGCTTAAACTGCGTGCCGCGCTGGCGTACCAGGATCGAGCCGGCCAAGACGCGCTGCCCCTCGAAGCACTTCACGCCCAAGCGCTTGGCGCGGCTGTCGCGGCCGTTACGGGTGGAGCCTTGTCCTTTGGTATGCGCCATGGAGGCCCTCCTAGCTCAGCGTGATGTCTTTCACGAGCAGCTTGGTCAGCAGTTGCCGGTGGCCACGGATCCGCCGGTAGTTTTCCCGCCGACGAAACTTGTAGCTGATGGTCTTCGGGCCCTTGCGGTGCTCCAGGATCTCGCACAGCACCCGCGCCCCCGAGACATACGGCTGGCCGATCCGCGTGGTACCGCCGTCGCTGGCCAACAGCACCCTCTCCAGGACGTGCCGGCTCCCCACCTCGCCGGAGAGCTGGTTCACCACCAGCTGCACGCCTGGCTCCACCCGCCACTGCCGACCGCTTGTTTCGACAATCGCATACATGTTGATAATTCTAACCCAAAAACCGAAAAACTTAAAGACCGAAAAACGTTTTTCGGTTTTTCCGTCTTTTGGTTTTTCGGTCTACGCTTGCGTGAGCTGGACTTTCACCTGCTCCAGATGGAGGCTCGGATCGGACATCACCAGGATGCGGGCGTGGTGCTGCACTTCGATGGCCGTCAGGCTGGACCGATCCTCCTGGAGCAAGCGCATGGCGACCTGCGGATGGACAAACAGCTCCAGGGTCTTGTTGCGCGTCCCCTTCAGGACCCGCTTGGCCTCCCGGACGGCATGGATCGCCATGGTGAGCACCGATTTGACGCTGCCGCGGCCGCCGCAGTAGGGACAGCTCTGATAGGACACGGTTTCAAACGAGCGGCGCATCCGCTGGCGGGTCAGCTCGGCCACGCAGATCTCGGAAAA
>JACQRB010000032.1 GCA_016206685.1 Candidatus Omnitrophota bacterium
CTACAGGCGCGTCTCTATTGCACGATTTTTTGATGGTCGGGGCGGGAGGATTTGAACCTCCGACCTACTGGTCCCAAACCAGTCGCTCTACCAAGCTGAGCCACGCCCCGTCGAGTAGCTCGCGCACGCTGGGTCATTGTAACAGGGCGCCGGAGACAACGTCAACGACCCCACGTATAATACCATTCATGCGCCTCCGACGACGCCCCTGGATCCTCGCGGGGATGATCCTCGCGGGAAGCCTGCTCTGCGCCACGCTCGCGGCCTCCCTCTGGCTGGCCGCGTGGGTCCCCACCGGAGGCCGGACGTGGCTCGAGCGCCAGCTTGCGCGCGCGCTGTCGCTGGATGTCCACGTGGCGGCCGTGCGCTATTCCCCCTGGCATGGGCTCCTCATCGAAGACCTGAAGGCCGTGGACCCCGCCACCCGGCGCCTGTGGATTCATGCGCCTTCGATCCGGATGCGCATCGGGCTGCTGAGTGCCCTGCTCCAGCGACGGCTCCCATACCATGCAACGGCCACCGTGGTCGCACCGTGCCGCGCAGCGCTGACCCTGACAGGACGCTACCGCCTCCACGACCGCCACCTGAGCATGGAGATGGCGAGCGCTCCCTTCGCGTTGGATTCGCTCTCGCCGCTGCTCTCGCAGCACCTGAGCGACCTCACCGCCGGAACGGTGCGCCTGAGGCTCCACGCCGACTGGCAGCCCAAGACGTCAGTGACCATCCGTGGCCGAATCGAGGGCGCCGGCCTGACGTGGCAACGCGCAGCCGCCCGTACAGTCGCGGATGTCCGACTCGAAGGCACGGCGCGCGCCCTGCTTCACGCACGGCCTGCCTGGATGCTCGATGTCACCGCAGCCGTCGCCCATGGCCGGGTTGAGGCGCCGACGGCTCTCTCACCGTTGAGCGACGTCACGGGCACCGTCCGGTTCCTCAACGACACGCTCCAGATCCCTTCGCTCCGGGGACAGGCGTTGGGCTCGTCATGGGAACTTGACGGGACGATCGGGCCGTTCCCCCAGCCAAGCTGTGAGGTCCGGCTGCGCGCATCGGGAGTTCCGCTCGACACCGTCGTCTCGCTCTGGCCGCGGCTGCGCTCGTGGCAGCCTGAAGGCTCGGCGGATCTCGTGGCGATCGTCCGGGGGCCGCTGGCGTCCTGGCCCGACATCGAAGTGATGACGAAGGTTCGGGTGCGAGAAGCCTCCATGAGCGTCCCGGCCCTCCAGGCCCGTCTCGATCACCTCACAGGCGAGGTGGAATACGATCACCTGCCCCGGCGCCTGACCCTCGCGTCCCTCCGCGGCCGTCTGCTCGACAATCCCGTGCAGGCGCATGGGGCCATCGTGTTGAGCGCGCCCCCAAGACTCAACCTCATCGTGGACACGGAGGGCGAGGCCGGCGTGTGGAATGAGCGGCTCGCGCAGCAGGGCCCCGTGCAGTCGGTGGCCGGCCGGGCCTCGCTCCATGTGGAATTGAGCGGCGCGCCGACCGACCCCAGATGGCAGGGACGGCTCACGCTCGCCGACACGCGGCTCCTGCTGCGCGGCGTGCCTGTCCGCCTTGAGGCGGCGAGCGGCACCATTCACTTCACGAACGAGACCATCACCAGCGAACGGCTCTCGCTCGTCGTGGGTGGAGAACCCGTCCTCCTCACAGGAGCGATCACGAACCTGACGAGCGCACCCCACCTGGCCTGGGAGGCGCAACTGACCGATGGCCGCCTGCGCCTCGATGGCACATGGCAGACGGATCGTTTCGTGCTGGCCAACGGCGAGCTCGCGCTCAGAGATTCTCACCTGCGTCTCCAGGGGCAGATCGCCTCGCCATCATCGGCGAGTGAGCTGAGCGCCGCTGGCACGCTGAATCTTTCGGATCTCGCCCATCTTCCCTGGGTGACACTCAAGCAAGTAGAGGCATGGCAGCTCCAAGGCCAGACGAAGCTCCAAGGCGCGTTTCGCGGCCGGCTTGAGGATTGGCGAGGAGCCGAGATCATGGGAACCGCCACGGCCGAGCGGATCATGGCGCGCGGTCTTCCTATCGAGGCGTTGCGCATGGAATGGCAGCAACAATCCGGCAAGGTGGCCATTCGCATTCCCCAGGCGACGGTAGGCGGAGGCCGGATGACGGCCAACTTCTTTGCCCGGCCGCAGCCTGAACCCGCCTCCTATCTGATTGAGACGGACGTCACCGCCGTGGATCTGGCCAACCTCGCCGCGTCCGTGCCATCGTGGAAGGAGCGCCAGATCCGTGGCAGCGCCTCGGCCCACGCCAGCCTCGTAGGAACGTGGGGGGAGCCGGGCAGTCTTCGCGGAGACGGATGGATTCACATGAGCGGAGAGCAACTCGGGGAGCTGCCGCTGTTGGACCGGCTCTTCCGGGGCGTCTTTGGGGCGCTGGCTGACCGGTTGGGTCTGGCCTATCTGCGCAAAGCCCGGATGACCAAGTTCGCCGGACAATGGCGGCTGAGCCAACAGCGGATCTGGACCGAGGACGTGCAATTAAGCGGTGAGGCGGGCGCCGAGCCGATCGTCATCCTGATCCACGGCTCGGTGGGGTTGGACAAGACCCTCGATCTGACCATTGAGCCCGACCTGCCGGCGCAACTGGTCGTGGAGGCCCCCAATACCTCGACGGTGGGCCGGACGATCGTCAAGGTCATGGGAGGCGCCGAGCGGCTCAGGCGGATGGTGGGCCGGCATCACCTGGGCGGCACCCTCGAGAAGCCCCAGTACAAATTTGAGTTCAACCTTCGCTAGCCACAAGCCGCTTCAGCAGCCGCCGCATCGCCTGGGCCGCTTTGGCCCGGTGGCTGAGACGGTTCTTGGCGGCGGCCGACAGTTGCGCGACGGTCCGCGTCAATCGCGGGAGGAGAAACACGGGATCGTAGCCGAAGCCTCCCCGGCCGCGCGGCGCCTGGGCAATCCGGCCTCGCAACGTTCCTTCGGCGACCGCCAGCAATGTCTCCGGGCTCGCCAGGGCCAACACGCAGCGGTAGCGCGCATCCCGTTTGGGATCCGGCACCCCGCGCAGGAGGCGCAGGAGCTTGGCGTTGTTCGCGTGGTCGTTTCCGTGACGCCCCGAGAAACGGGCGGAGCGCACCCCGGGGGCTTGGCGAAGCGCGGCGACCTCCAGCCCGGAATCATCCGCCAGCGCCCAGCATCCGGTCGCGCGCGCGATGAGACGGGCCTTCTTCAGCGCATTCGCGCGAAACGTTCGTCCCCGCTCCTCCACCGCCGGCAGATCCGGAAACGCTTCAAGCGATCGCCACCGCACCTCTCGAAGGCGCAAGAGCGCAGCCAGCTCCCGATACTTATGGTGGTTTCGCGTCGCGATCACGATCTCGGGCATCGGCCGAGGATACGATCACCGTCAATCCAGCTATCGATAATTCACCCGTTCGACGGACCGGATGGCTTGCCCCAGAAACTGCTGCCCGAGCCGCGCGAAATGATCCGGCTCATCCGTCACGAAGAACCGGTAGCGGGGGCGCTGGCGCGATCCCTGGAGCCACTCATGCCAGGCCAACAACCCCTTGACCTCGGCAGCCGTCTGGGTCGCCGAGTCCACCAGGGTCACCGAGGGACCGAGCGCCCGCTGGATGACCGGCGCCAGCAACGGGTAGTGCGTGCACCCAAGGATGAGCGCATCGATGCGATGGCGTTTCAAGGGCGCCAGATACGTCCGGGCGATCTGCGCGCTGATCGCGCCATTGAGCCATCCCGACTCGACCAACGGCACGAACAGGGGGCAGCTCTGGGAAAACACCGCGATGGAAGCGTCCAAGCGCTTGATCTCCAACTCATAGGCCCGGCTTCTGATGGTCGCCTCGGTCCCGATGACGCCGACGCGCTTGGCGGTGGTCTGCTGGACCGCCGCGCGCGATCCCGGACGGATCACGCCGACGATGGGAACCTTGAAATACCGCCGCAGGGTCGGCAGGGCCCAGGAGGAAGAGGTGTTGCAGGCGATGATGATGGCCTTCACCCCGAATCGCAGCAGAAACTCCACGTTTTCCATCGAGAAGCGCACGATGGTGGATTTCGACTTGGAACCGTAGGGGACCCGGGCCGTGTCTCCAAAGTAGACGATCGGTTCATGGGGCAGCTCGCGCATGAGCGCTTTCACCACCGTCAAGCCGCCGATGCCTGAATCGAAGACCCCGATGGGTTTGGCGTGGGTGGCCATGACCGGCGTCAGATGTGTTGGAGTCCCAGGCCGCGGATATAGGCGAGAATCCCTTCGGCGATCGCTTGGGCCACCGCCTGCCGATAGGGGGGGCTGGCCAGGCGCGCGGCTTCCGGGCGGTTGCTCAGATAGCCCACTTCAACCAGGACCGCCGGCATTCTGGCCTCCCGCAAGACCACGAACCGCGCCCCGCGCACCCAGCGGCATCGCACGCCTAAGTGACTGCGCATCGCCCGGCAAATCTGTAGGGCCATCCGCGCGGAGTGCCGGCGGGTCCTGGAGAGGACCAGATCCCACAGGATGCGCTTGATGGTCGTCGTCGGCAAGGACACTTCGAAGGGCTCCGTCTGAGGAGGAAATGCCGCCTCGGCGTCCACCACCGACTCGCGCGGGTAGTAGACTTCCACCCCGGAGACATGCCGGTTGCCATTGGCGTTGACGTGCACGCTCACAAACAAGTCCGCCGCCATCCGGTTGGCGACGTCGGGCCTGCGGCTTAACGTCACGAAGTCATCGGTCTCGCGCGTCATGGCAACCGACAAGCCGGACGCCTGCAGCTTGGTCTTCAGGCGGCGCGCGATATCCAAGGCGAGGTCCTTCTCCGCCAGCCCATGATGCGTCGCGCCCGGGTCATGGCCGCCATGGCCGGCATCCACCACCACCGAACGGATCGGCAACAACTCGGGGCTCGCCACCGATGGGGGGGGTTGCAGGAAGGCGCCCGAGGGGCTCTTGAGGGAGGCGCATCCGGCGATCAGCAGCAGCGAAGACACCCCGACCGCGACTGATCCCGTCATTCACAACGCATGACAATCAAATCACGAGCGCTTCGTGGTGTCCCATTCTCTCCTTTATACCAAAAAATCGCCCGGAACGCCACCCCGTCGAAGACGCAACCCTTGCCCTCTTGGATCACCAATTCACGTCATAGCTGGCGCTGCGGCCTTTTGCAGGGTTTTGACGGAGGAGGCCTTTTCCCACCAACTCTGAAATTTCACGGAACGCGGTGGCACGGCTGACCGTTGTCAGGGAGACGTACTTGCGGGTCGTCAGACCGCCCTGAAAGCCTCCCCTGCCGGCATCGAGGAGCCGATTCACCACTTTCCGCTGTCGTTCATTGATGCCAGTTTGACGATAATGCTGCCAGAATTCGGCCTTGGCCAAGACATCGGCGATCAATGTCTCTGCTTTGTTCACCGCCCGACCATAGCATCCCACATACCAGGTGAGCCACTTGGTCACATCGGTGTTCCCTTTTTGAGACTCTTCGAGAACCGTGTAATAGTGATCCCGTTCTTCCATGATCTGAGAGGACAGGCTGTAGTACCGTGTTGAGAGTTGTTCATCCTCAGCCAACGCCATATCGGTTAACGCGCGAGCAATGCGGCCGTTGCCGTCTTCAAACGGATGGATAGTCACAAAATACACATGCGCCAGACCGGAACGCAACAGCCCGTCTTCCTTACCGCGGCTGGCCTTCCACCACGCAAGGAATTGCCGCATTTCTTTCTCAACCCTGTTCCCCGGTGGCGCTTCATAATGGACGCGTTCCCGACCCATCGCGCCTGACACCACTTGCATGGGATCCTCCGGGCCCCGCCATGTTCCTGTCCGAATACGCCTCAATCCAGACTGGCCGGTCGGAAACAGCGCTGCCTGCCAGCGTTTGATTCTGGCTGCAGTGAGCGGTTTGTCGTAATGCTGGGTGGCATCCAACAGTACTTCCACCAACCCATCCACGGAACGGTTTGCGGGTGGCAAACCAGCCACAGGCAACCCCAAATGCCTTGCCACCGAGGACCGGACCGACTCCCGGTTGAGGCGTTCCCCTTCGATCGCAGAGGTTGTGACGACTTCTTCCGTCAAGATATCGGCGCGGGCCTCGCGAGTCAGCTTAAACCCCAAACTCGACACTTTGGTTAACAGCCTTCCCTGTGCGAGACGCGCCGTGCTGATGAGCGGCAATAAGGGCTCGCTGTTCCACGTCAGGTGAGGCCAGTTTTTGGCCTGCCAGATGTAGGTCATCATCGCCTCACAATCAATTCATAATCGCTTCATATTATGAAGCAATTATGCCTGATAATCGCTTCATCTGCAAGGGATAATTGAGGAAGAAAAAACACCCTTGCGCTCTTGGATGAGCGCAAGGGTGCGAATTGGTCAAAATGGTGGAGGCGGCGGGAGTTGCACCCGCGTCTTCGGATCGAGGCCGTGAGCCCTCTACATGCGTAGCCCTGCATCGAGCTTCTCGCCCTCAACCCGCCTGCAGAGCGGGCGCGTCAAGGGCCAGCCACTACGTGCTTCTCGTCCCGCCCACCAGTCGCCAATGGGCGGGACCAGCCTGCTCGATCACGCCCCCCGGGCCCGCAGGCTGACCCGGCGAACGGCGCTACCTAAATGACTTAGGCAGCGACGAGTGCCTCAGAAGACAGAATTGCTTCTGCTTCTGCTACAGCGTCGTAGTTGGCACTTATTGGTTTTGTCAGGTGTTTTTCCGCCACCCCGTGAAGGCGATGGGCGGATCCGCCTTTCGGCGGAACGAGGCCTCCTGACCACCTCGGCATGCCCCTCACGATCCTCTGGTCCGAATCGATACTGGTCGCCCCCTTTGTTCTACGTTAGCGTGGTTCCTTGCGACGGTACGCTTTGAAGGTCCGCCGCACTTCCCGGTCGAGCTCGCGCTTGCGCAGCACGTCCCGTTTTTCGTACTGGCGTTTGCCCTTGCAGACCGCCAGGTCCACCTTGGCCAACCCGTGTTTGAGATAGAGGCGCAAGGGAATCAGCGTCAGCCCGCGCCGGCTGAGCAAACCCTCGAGCCGATCGATCTGTTGCCGGTGCAGGAGGAGCTTGCGCTGGCGTTTGGGCTCGACGTTGAACCGCCCACCCTGCTCGTAGGGGCTGACATGCATATTATACAGGAACACTTCACCCTCATCAATGCGGGCGAAGCTGTCATCGAGGCTGACGCGCCGGTTGCGCATGGCTTTGATTTCCGTCCCCACCAGCATGATCCCGCTCTCGAACGATTCCAGCACCTGGTAGTCGCGCAACGCCTTGCGGTTGGTGGCCAGGAGCGACGCCTCACTCATCGGGCGCGCGCAGCTCGTAGGATCCTTTCTCCGTGGCCTTGAGGGCGCCCTGGATCCGGCCCATCATGGGGACAAACCGTACCGGGATCACCACCTCGCGCACCAGGCCCTTCGTTTTTTTCCTGAACACGACCAGCTCCTGCTCGTCCTCTCCCATGGGAATCACCAGGCGGCCCCGCACGGCGAGCTGCTCGACGAGCGGCTCAGGCAGGGTGGGCGCGGCCGCGGTGACGATGATGGCGTCGAAGGGGGCTTCCTCCGGCCATCCCAGGTACCCGTCCCCCACCTGGACGTGGATTGACGTCAGACCAAGCTCCAGGAGGGTGTGCTTGGCGCGCCGGGCCAGCGCGTCAATGAGCTCGATGGTATAGACCCGGTCAGTGAGCCGGGCCAACACGGCGGCCTGATAGCCGGAGCCTGTCCCGATCTCCAGGACCTTCTGGTGCGGTTTGAGATCGGCCAGTTCCGTCATCAGCGCGACGATGTACGGCTGGGAGATGGTCTGTCCTTCCCCGATGGGGAGCGGACGATCCTCGTAGGCAAAGGCCTGCAGTTCAGGCGGGACAAACCGATGGCGCGGCACCGCGCGCATCGCCTCCAGCACCCGGAGGTTGACGATGGGGGTGCGGCCATCCTGGCTGGTCATGAGCTGCTGGCGGACCATCTGCTCGCGAAGGGCGGCCTCGCGCTCCTCATCGGCGAGTGCGGCGCCGTTGGCGGCCCCGATCCACCAGAGAACCATCAAGCACGCCGGCAGCGACCGGACCACGCGTCTCATGAGCGTTTTCGCAGCACGCTGACCATCCGCCATGAGAGATTCCCGCCGGCGAGGGGTTTCGTGAGATCGAAATCGGAGAACGCGCCTACGACGTCGAACATCCCTGACGCTTCCACCAGCGCCAGAAACTCCTGGGGCAGGATCAGCCGTGTCCGGGTGCGCTCACCCCGGATCTCGCGCTGCTCTCCCTCCTCGTCCACGGCAAACACCAGCTCATCCTCGAACGTCTGGCCGATCGGGTCCACGGACTCCGGATGCTGGAGGTAGAAGACCCGGACCGTGGTCTTGCCCTGGGTCTGCTCCCATTGGTAGATCTCGTTGGCGATCTGATCCCATTTCGTCGGAATCCAAAAATCAGTCACGTACAGACCGTCAGGGTTCAGGTGCGCCCCGACCTCTCGGAGATGGCGGAGAATCTCGTCATTCGTCAGCAGGAACCGGAAGGTGTCCATCAGGCACACCGCCAGATCATGCGTGCCGGTCAGGGCCATCCGGCGCAGGTCGCCGACGGAAACGCCGACGGCCACCCCGGATTTTTTGGCTTCCTCTTGCGCAAACGCCACCATCTCCGGGCGCAGGTCAAAGCCGGTGGCGCGATAGCCGCGCCGCGCCATCTCCAGCAGATGCCGCCCGGCCCCGCAGCCGATGTCCAACATCGCGACGGCCTTGCGGCCCTGGCGCTTGGAGAGACAGGCTTCGAGGAAATCGCACTCGGCCGCCGTGTTCCACTGGTAGCCGATCGCGTAGTAGCGCGGATAGCTATAGACGCTGGCAGGCGAAGGATCAGGCACGCGCATGAGGAGCGATGGGCGCCGGCCGCGCCCAGACGGCCAGCCGCGTCCGCGCCGCCTCGAGGATCCGGCCGACGAGGCGCGCGTACGTCACGCCGAGATGCTCCGCCAACAACCCGAAGCTGCCTTCGGGATCGAGCGAGGGGAGCGGATTGATCTCCAAGAACCACACGGTTCCCTGCTCATCGGCGCGCAGATCCACCCGGGCCATGTCGCGGCATCCCAGCGCCGCAAACATCTCCAGCGCGATGCGGCGCGCTTCGGCATCGAGCGCGTCGGTCAGCTCCAACGGCGTCGCCCACGACGCCGGCAGATCCTGTCTGACGACATGGCAGGACAGCCGGCTTTCAGGATGTACCGGACGCTGGATGGCCGGGTACGCGGTGGGCGGGTGATTGCCGATCACGCAGACCGTCAGCTCCCCTTCTCCGACAAACTCCTCGATGATCAACGACTCCGGCCAGCGCTCGAACAGCCACTCGGCGCGCCGGTGCAGCGACGGCCTATCCTGGACCACCGCGCCTTCATCAATGCCGATGCCGGAGCCTTGATACCGCGGCTTGACGATCAGCGGAAAGGCGAGCGCCAATTCCGCGGGAATGGCTCCGGGATGATCCACGGCGATCCAGCGCGGAGTCGGCAGGCCGCAGGCCCTGGCCAGGCGCTTGCATGCCGCTTTATCCAGGCCCAGCGACAGCGCCAGGGGATCCGAACCGACGTAGGGAACATGGAGCAGCTCGAGGAGGGTCGGGACCCAGGCTTCCCGATGGCGTCCATGGGTCCCCTCGGCGATATTAAAAACCAGATCCACCTGGTCGAGCCCAGTCCTCGACGCAAGCAAATCAGCCGCGTTGCCTAGCCGCACGACGTGGTGGCCCAGCTCCTGCAACGCCGCGCACAACCGCTCGATCGTCCGCGGCGGGTCAAACTCGACCTGGCGCTCATCGCGCGGATCGGTCTGGAGATCGTAGGTGAGTCCAACGCGCATCATCGCTCGCATTTGACAGGCCTCGTCGCGCGTCGCTATACTGCCAGAGCCTCTCATGGGCGAGTGGCGGAACTGGCAGACGCGCGGGTCTCAGAAGCCCGTGCCGAAAGGCGTGGAGGTTCAACTCCTCTCTCGCCCACTCTTCTCCTGCCGATAGATCTTGGCAAGTTCCACGTATTTCTTGACCCATCCACGGATATAGGCCAGGTCGCGCGCGCTCACCCGCCGAACCACCCGCGCCGGCGCTCCGACCACCAACACCCGAGGAGGCACGCGCGTGCCTTCGAGGACGACGCTCCCCGCCCCCACAATCGCCCCCTCGCCGATGTGGGCGCCGCTCAGGACGATCGCCCCGATGCCGATCATCGCGCCGCGCTCCACGACACAGCCATGGAGATTGACATGGTGCCCCACGTGGACGTGGTCACGAATCAGGCAGGGGTGGGCATCATCCACGTGCAGGATCGAGCCGTCTTGAATGTTGGTCGCCGCGCCGATGGCGATCCGGTTGACATCGCCCCGCACGACACAATTGAACCAGATGCCGGCTTCCTTCGCGACCGTCACGCGGCCGATCACGGCGGCGCCAGGCGCAATAAACGCCGTCGGATGAATGCGTGGAGCGGCGCGGCGATACGACACGATCATCTGACGTTACGGGCGGATCATCACAAAGGACAAGAGCCGCCCGCTACCCTCCCCTTCCCGACGGACGGAGTACCACCGGGCCGGCTCGCACGCGGTGCATCGCCCGGAGTCCACCACCTGGGCCCTGGGCACCCCGCCCGCCAAGAGCTGCTGGGTGGCGTAGCCGATCAAATCACAGACCCGCCGACCCCTGCGCGTGGAGACAAACCGTCCAAAGCGCGGCAGGAACTCCCGGCCGACGCCGTAACAACACGGCCGGATCGCCGGCCCGATTCCGATCCAGAGATGCGCCGGGTCGCTGTGATAGACGTGCCGCAGGAGGCTCAGCGCCCGCAGGGGCAACTGAGCCGTGAGCCCGCGCCAGCCGGCATGGATCAGCCCGACGACCCGTTGGATGGGATCCCAGAAGACGATCGGCAGGCAATCGGCGCTTCGGATGATCAGCGCCAGGCCCGGCGTCCGGGTCGTCAACCCATCGCAGCCTGGCAGCGGATCGGCCGGAGCGCGCGGGACCTCGAGCGCGGCCACGCTGGCCCCATGGGGTTGCGCGGCGAAGGCCAGGCCGGCCGGGGCGGCCAGACGCATGCGCAATCCCTCCACATCACAGGATCGATCGGTGATCCCGGCCGCCACGCCGTGGCTCATGCGCGGGAACGCGAATCGCCACAGCCCGGGCCGCCAGGGTCTGAACTCATTCCCCGCCATCCGCCTCGGATCCTTCCGGCTCGCCGACCGGCTCCAGCAGCGCCAGCCCCATCGTGGCAGGATCCAGCGGTCTGCCGGCCTGCTGCACTTCCAGATGCAGGTGCGATTTGATCAGAGGGTTCCTCGCGTTGCCCGTCTTGCCGACCGTCGCGATCGCTTGGCCCTGGCGCACGCGGTCACCCACGTCCACCGCAAGCGTATCCAGATGCGCGTAGAGGCTGTGGAAATCGTCGTGATGCTCAAGCTCCAGATAGCGTCCGAGCCCGCGATGCTTGCCGCTGGCGATCACCCGACCGCTGCGGATGGCTCGCACCGGGCTGCCCAGCGGCGCCTCAATATCCACGCCGCGATGGCGGCGATGACCGCTGCGGGGAGCGCCGAACCGGCCGTCCCCCTTCGCGTCATGGCGAATGACCAAGGGCCGGTGGTCCAGCGGCGCCATCACCTCGACCCGGTTCACGTACGGCAACTGCTGGACGCCCCACGCCAGCGCCGCCCCGCACAACGCCCCCGGCACAAAGGACGGCCACTGCACCGCACGCGCCCATCGCGCCATGCGCCCCATCCTAGCACAATCCGGAGAGGCGCTTGAGGTTCGCCAGCCGCCGCTCGAACCGGGCCGCGGTCAGGCGCTGCAGCCCCGCGACGCCGACGGCCTCCACGCAGAACGAGCCGATCACCGAGCCGTACAGCATGGCGTGGCGCAGCACGTCCACATCAATCCGCTTCGCGCGATCGAGGACCCCCAGCACCCCTCCGGCGAACGAATCCCCCGCGCCGGTCGGATCCACCGTCTCATCCACCGGATAGGCCGGCACCCAGACCATCGAGCGCCCGCACCATCCGACCGCGCCGTACCAGCCTTGTTTGATGATGATGACCGACGGACCCGCGCGGCGCAGCCACGCGCCCATGGCGCGATGGGAACGGGCCTGGGTCAACAGCCGCGCTTCCTCTTCATTCAGGAAGATCATGTCCACCCGGCGCAGCAACGTGAGGAGTGCTTCGCGCTCGTGCCGGATCCAGTGGTCAATGGTGTCCACGGCGATCAGGCGGGGCCGCTCGACCTGCGAGAGGACCAGCCCCTGCAGCCGCGGATCGATGTTGGCGAGAAAGACGCTGGAGGAGGACCGGGCTTGCGGGGGGAGGTGCGGCCGGAACGTCTCGAAGACCCCCAACCGCAGGCCGGTCGTGTCGCGGCTGGCGAAATCTTCGCTATAGCGGCCGGCCCAGCGAAACGTCTTGCCCGGCAAGACGGCTAACCCGGCCAGATCCACGCGAGGGTGGCGCAGCGCGCGGCGCAAGGACGGGGGAAAATCGCCTCCCACGGCCGCCACGATGCGCACCGTGGTGGAGCGCCTGGCCGCCAGCGAGAAATAGGTGGCCGATCCCCCGAGCCGGCGCGGATAGGTGCCCCGAGAGGTGGTGATGGAATCCAACGCCACAGAGCCGACCACCACGATCGCCATGCGTCTCCTGTTACGGTGTTTTGATCCGAGCCTGTTGAGCCGTGTAGAGCGCCTCGCCGTAGAGTTGGGCCGCCGCCTCGCTGAGGGCTTCCGGCAGCGTCGGATGGGCGGTGATCGTGCGGCTCAACTGTTTTGCCGTCAACCCGTGATGAAGCGCCAGCACCGCCAGATGGATGAGCGAGGAGGCCTGCGCTCCCACGATCGTCGCGCCGAGCAGGCGATCCGTGGCGGCGTCCGCGATGAGCTTCACGAACCCTTCCGGTTCCTCATCGCAGAGGCTCTTGCCCAGCGCCGCAAACGGAAAGCGGCTCACGCGGTACGCGCCGCTGATTTGGGATTCGAGCACGCCCACCTGCGCGAGCTCCGGATCGGTGTAGGCGCAGCGGGGCACCAGATGGGAGCCGAGCATGGCCGAGGAGTCGCCCATGAGATTGGCAACCGCCACGCCCCCCTCATGACTGGCCAGATGCGCCAACCCGTGACCCTTGAGGCAGTCTCCAATCGCCGCGATGTGCGGCTGGGAGGTCAGCAGGCGCTCGTTCACTTCGATGCCGTGGCGCGTCGGAATGCCGAGCGGCTCAAGTCCCAGGCCTTCGCTGTTGGGTTGGATGCCCACGGCGATGAGGCATCGCTCGGCCGTCAGCGCCTGGCCCGAGGAGACGCTCGCGCGCACCCCCTCGGCTGAACTCGTCAATGACTCGACGCTCGTGCCGGTCAGCACGCTCACCCCGCGCGCCTGGAGAACTCGCGACAGGACGCGCACCGCCTCCCCGTCCTCCGTCGGCAACAAGTGCGGCTGCGGCTCGATCAGCGTCACCGGCACGCCAAACGCGGCGAAGCACGAGGCGAACTCGCAGCCGATGACCCCACCGCCGATGATGAGCAGCGACGCCGGCAGCGAGGGAAGCGTCAGCAGCTCCCGGTAGGACAGCAGCCGGTCCCCGTCAAACGCCCACGGCCCAGGTTGAGGGCGCGCGCCGGTGGCCACCACGAACCGCTCGGCCGAGAGCGTCCGGGTCTGGCCCTCATGGCGAAGGCGCACGCTGTGGGCATCCTCCAAGACGGCTTCACCGGGGATGAGCGCGACTTGATGATGACGCAGCAAATCCACCACGCCCCGGCGCAAGCCCTCGATGATGCGGCGGTTGCGTGCCAGGACAACCGGGTAATCCAGCTGCACCCCGTGGACCCGAATGCCAAGCCGGTCGGCCTGGCGGATGCGGCCGATGGTGTGGGCGACGGCCATGAGGGCTTTCGTCGGGATGCAGCCGACGTTGAGGCAGACCCCGCCCCAGTCTCCCCGTTCGATGAGGGCGGTGCGCAATCCCCGCCGGCGGGCAGCCAGGGCTGCGGCATAGCCGCCCGGGCCGCTGCCGATCACCGCCAGGTCATACTCGAAGCTCATCTCCCGGTCATTCTATCGGGCTTTCCGCAGCCAGTCAAAACCTCTGTCTTGAGGACTTGTCAAACGCCGGGCTTTTCGCTACGATAACCCAAACTTCCCGCCACCAAACCGGAGGTGCACGATGGCAATCTCGGCCCGGCTGAGGGGGCTCCTCAGCAAGAACAGGATCCGCTACACCAGCCACAAGCATCCCACCGCCTATACCGCCCAGGAAATCGCCGCCGCGCAGCACGTGTCCGGCAAGCAGCTGGCCAAGTGCGTGCTGGTCAACACCGACAAGGGCTTCTTTCTGGCCGTGCTGCCCGCCGTCGCGCTCATTGATTTTGCCAAGCTCAAGGCCCTCGTGCGCGCCAAGCAGCTTAAGCTCGCCAGTGAATCCGACATCAAGCGCCTCTTTCCGGACGTCGAGGTCGGGGCGATGTCGGTCTTCGGCAACCTCTACAACGTTCCCACCGTCGCGGACAAGGCCCTCGCGGCCGCGGAACAGATCGTCTGCAACGCCGGCAGCCACACCAAGACCATCACCCTGCGCTACCGCGACTTTGAGAAGCTCGTCAAACCAAAGGTCGGACTGTTTGGGTTACCCGTGGGCAAGGCGGCCAAAGGCAAGAAGGCCAAGTCGAAGAAGGCCTAGACCGGTGGACTATGGACGGTGGACTATGGACTGGCTAGAGGCCGTAGCTCGAGGCCACCTGGTTCAGGACGTCCTCAGCCACGTAGATCGGCGCCTCAGCTCGCAAGGCGAGCGCGATGGAGTCCGATGGGCGGGCGTCCACTTCTTCCATCGCGCCCTCTTTGGTCTGCAACACCAGCGTCGCGAAAAAGGTGTTGAACTCCAGCTTGTTGACGACGATCCGCACCAGCTTGCCGCCCAGTTGCGTGATGGAGTTCCGCAGCAAATCATGGGTCAGCGGCCGCGGCGGCTGGATCCCGCTGATCTTCATCTTGATCGCGGTGACCTCCGAGATCCCGATGATGATCGGCAGGAGGCGATTGCCGCCCCGCTCTTTGAGGACGATGACCTGCTCACCCCGCCGCTCGTCAATGCGGATCTTGTTGACTTCCATCTCGATGAGCCCGTTGTCGGACGACGGGGACGTAGACTCAGCCATCAATTTCCTCCTCGACGGTTAGATACTTTAATGCTATCATGCGACGTCGGGGGTGTCAATGGAGGCGCGGACGATCGTGCTGATCAGCGTGGGCGTCTTCCTTGGGCTTGCCGGTCCTGTGCGAGCCGAGGAGAAGAAGCCGGCCGTCTGCCCGATTTGCCACAGGGCGAACGACCAGGCTTCCTCCTATCCTCAGCGGGCCGGCACGACGCTGGCGCGCGGAGCGATGAACACCGCGTTCGGGTGGACGGAGCTGCTCATCCAGCCCTCGCAAGAAGTCAAGACCGGCGGCAATCTCGTTGCCGGCATCGGCAACGGCGTGGGCCGGGCCGCCAAACGGACCTTCCTTGGCGTCGGTGAAATCTTCACGTGCTGGCTGCCCAAAGGCCAACAAGGATACCTGAGCCTCAACACCGATTGCCCGATCTGCATGGGCACCCACCACGCTCCCCCGCCAGCCAAGAACACGCTTGACAAGCGTCCCTGAACGGCCTAAGCTCGCACGCGCAAGTGGTGATCTTTGGGCGCTTCGCCTAATGGCGAGGCAAACAGGGAAGCCCGTGAAACTCGGGCGCGGACCCGCCGCTGTCACCTCCGGTTGCGGTCCCTAGCTGAAGGCCACTGTCCGCCAGCAGTCGTTGGTGGGTGGGAAGGCGCTAGGGACGGGAGGGAGCCAGAAGACCTACCCGAAGATCAGGTCCTCGCGCCCGTCCGCCCCGTTGAACGAGGGGCGGGCAGGTGTGGCGAGGACCGCCGCCATCGCTTCGTGGAGCGAGTCGAGGGTGAAGGAAACCGGGACTTTTCCCCGACGGATCCCGTCGGGGTTTTTTATTGCCCTCGCGCTCCTCCACAGCAGACGCCCCGCGCGATTCGGGGCTCATGGAAGGAGGGTCACATGGTGCTCGGGAGGAGGCGTCGTTGGGGTCTGGTGATGTGGGGGCTGACGGCATCATGGCTGGGCGTTGATGCCGGCATGCGGACCGTCGCGTCTGCGGATGAGCCGTCAGCCGTTGAGCTCGAGCACGTGCTTGTGACGCCCCGGCGCATCCCGGGGTTGTTCGTTGATGTCTCGACATTTCCCGGGAACGCCACCGTCATCACCGCCAGGGACATCGCCCAATCCGGCGCGACCACCATCCAGGAGCTCCTCGCCCGCGCAGAAGGGGTTCTCCTCGCTGACGCGCAGGGTTTCGGGTTGAACTCAGACAGCACGCTGAACCTGCGCGGGATCGTCAACAGCTCCCGCACCGGGGCGTTGGTGGTCGTGGACGGCGTGCGGCAGAACCGTTTCACGGGCGACGAGGTCCATTGGCAGAGCCTCCCGCTGGAGGCTCTTGAACGCATTGAGATCATTCGTGGCGGCGGGGGGCTCATGTACGGCGAAGGGGCGCTGGCCGGCGTCATCAATATCGTCACGAAAAAAGGGGGTGACCGGCTCCTTGAAACAGAGGAACGCGTGGAGGTCGGCTCATTCGGCTGGCAGAAGTATGCCATTGCCGCCCGAGGCCGCGCTCAGAGATTGACCTACGGGGTCACCTATCTGCGGCGTCTGCTGGGGGGGTATCGGGAATTTTCCTGGTCGCGCAATACGACGATCACGACGCATGGCGGCGTGGAAGTGAGTCCCCTGGCTCGTGTCGAGGTCAATGTCCTGCACAGCGAGGACACCACCGCCACTCCGGGCGGCCTGACGCCCGCGCAGGCGGAAGCCCGACGCGAACAAGCGGTGATTGACAACGTGGTGCTCTTCGACGACGAAACAGATCAGGTCTCTTCCGATCTCATCCTGGGCCCCTGGCAGGGGCTCTCAGCCGTCTTCAACGTGTTCTGGCGCAACCGGGTCGCCGACTCCCTGCGCTCGAACCTGTTCACCATCACGCCCTCGCAGGGCCTGAGCCTGAGGACCAGCTACGAAGCCGGCGAGGCCGCGCTCAAGCATCTGCTCATCAGTGGGATCGAGCTCATGGACGATAAAGCCACCACCGGCACGCGCGGGAGCGGCACGGAAGACGAGTCCCATCGCAAGGGGTATGGCTTATACCTTGAAGACACCGTGACGTTCTGGGAACGCCTCTCCCTGATCGCGGGGCTGCGGTTCGATAAGTTCCGCTACGGAGAGGCGCTGAGCTTCCCCAGCTTCGTGGGCACGCTGCATTTTAACGGTTTCAGCCCCAAGGCCGGGCTGGTCTACTCCCTCATCCCCAAGACCTGCGAGGTCTTTGCCTCGTACAGCCGGCCGTTCAAGGCCCCGAACGTCGATGACTACTCGGGAATCATCAAAGACTTCGTCGGGAATATCAACCTCAGGCCTCAAGAGGCGAACACCTACGAGGTGGGGCTGCGGCTGACGCGCCCACGCGTGCGGGCGAACGCCACCGCGTTCTACATCCGCACGCACGATGAGATTCTCTTCAACCGCCTCTCGGGGGCGTTCGGGCAGAACGACAATTTCGAGACCCGACGCGTGGGCGCGGAACTTGGCGCGCACGCCGAAGTTCCCGACCGGCTGCGAGGATCGCTGGCCTACACCTTCGTGGACGCGGCGTTCCGCAAGGGCTCGTTCAGCGGGCATACGATCCCCGGCACGCCGAAGCACACGCTCAACACGAGCGTGGGGATCTCGCCGGTCCGAGGGCTCTGGTTGGATCTGGACTGGGAGCTCGTCAACGATTTCTTCCGGATCAACGACTTCAACAACATCCTCCCGGCCGATAACTACGGGGTCCTCAATCTGACGCTCCAGTACGAGCTGCCGGAAGCTCTCACGCAGGGGCGGGGGCCGGCGACGAAGGCGTTCCTGAAGATCCAGAACCTCACCAACGAAGAGTACGCCGCGTTCCAATCCAGTAATGGCTCGAACTCCTCCGGGGCCGGTGAGAACCCCGCGCCGCCGATTGGATTTTTCGGAGGGTTGACCGTGAAGTTCTAGGCGCCAGCTCAGGCTCCAGTTTTTCGCTTGACAAGGTGTATCAGATACACTATATTCTATAGTGTATAGCGTACACTTACTCATCCCCGACGCCGATGCACAACGGACACGCTGCCCTACTCTCGCGATCTCGCGCGATCCCGGCCCTTCCGCCGGAGGGGAGCGACCGCCATGTCGTCGCGGTGGACATCGCGCTCTTCACCATCCAGGACGAGTCGCTCAAGGTCCTGCTGGTCAAGCGCGCCGTCCCGCCCTTCCCCGGCTGGTGGTCGTTGCCGGGCGGGTTCGTGGGTCGAGCGGAATCGGTGGATGAAGCCGCGCTACGCGAGCTCCAAGAGGAGACGGGGATTACCACCGTCTACCTGGAGCAGCTCTATACGTTTGGCGATCTTGACCGGGACCCGCGGGGCCGGGTGATCAGCGTGAGCTACTACGCGCTCGTCGACTGGGAACGCTTCCGGCTCAAGGCTCACAGCTCCGCGAAAGGGGGGGCCAAACCCGCCGGCACGCGCTGGTTTTCGGTCAACCGCCTGCCGACCGTGGCGTTCGACCATCGCAAGATCGTCACCTCGGCGCTGGAGCGGCTGCGCAACAAGGTCAACTACACCAGCGCGGCGTTCCAGCTGCTGCCGAAGAAGTTCACGCTCTCGGAGTTGCAGCGGGCCTATGAAGTCATCCTCGGTCAGCCGTTGGACAAGCGCAACTTCCGCAAGAAAATGCTGCAGCTTGGCATCTTGAAGGACACCAGGGAGCGGCAGGTGGAGGGCCGGCAGCGCCCCGCGCGATTGTATGCCTTCACGGAGGCGCGCGTCATCAAGCTCCAGGAAAAAGGCATCATCGTCCCCTTCTGATCATCAGCTATGGCACTCATCATTGATCACCCATCACCCATCACGCAGGAAAATGGCCAGGGAACCAACGGCCATGCCGGCCTGAAAGAAACAGTCCGGCAACTGGCGCGGGAGCGAAAGGCGGTGATCCTGGCGCACAACTACCAGGACGGGGCGATCCAGGACGTCGCGGATTGCGTCGGCGATTCCCTGAACCTGGCCAAGTACGCCAGGGCGACCGACGCGGAGATCATCCTGTTCTGCGGGGTGCACTTCATGGCCGAAGCCGCCGTCATGCTCAACCCCGCCAAGCTCGTCCTGATGCCGGACCTGGGGGCCGGCTGCGCCCTGGCCGACATGATCGTGCCCCAGCAGATCCGCCAGTGGCGCGCCCAACATCCCGACGGGGCAGTCGTCTGCTACATCAATACCTCGGCCGCCGTCAAGGCCGAGTGCGACTACTGCTGCACGTCTTCCAACGCCGTCAAGGTGGTCGAGCACATCCCTCAAGAGAAGGAGATTCTCTTTGTCCCGGATTACTATCTGGGCAGCTATGTGAAGGCCAAGACCAAGCGCAACATCCACCTCTGGAAAGGCTATTGCCCCGCTCACGCGGTCATCCTGCCTGAACGCATCGATGCGCTGCGCGATGAGCATCCTGATGCCGAGTTCCTGATGCATCCGGAGTGCGGGTGTCTGACGAAACAGATGGACCTGGCCGATCAGATCCTCTCCACCGAAGGGATGGTCAGCCACGTGCGGCGCTCCCCCGCCCAGACGTTTATCATTGCGACGGAAACCGGCATCCTCCACCGCATGCGCCAGCAGAATCCCGATAAAACGTTCCTGCCGGCCAGCGAGCACGCCTCCTGCCACTACATGCAGCGCAACACCCTCGAGAAGGTCTTCTGGTCGCTGGTCAAGCTCCAGTATCCCGTCACGGTGGATCCCGCCCTCGCGCAGCGTGCGCTCGTCCCCATCGAACGCATGCTCGCCATCAGCTAACCCCACACCCTGAGCGCAGGCGCTGGGGCCTTCCTTGCCGCACCCCTCCTTCGCGTTCGGCCTGGGCGAAGGCGGGCGGTGCCCCCTCGGAAATTCCCTCGGCTTCGCCTCGGTCAGTTTCCGTGTCCCCCTGCCTTCGCCGGCGGCCTCAGAAGCCGCTCAGTCCGGGGTGCCGGTCTGCGTCAGGCCCGCAGCGCCTGCTTCTGCCGACCGTGGGCAGCGGGTGACGCGGAGCCGGGGCCCCCGCCGCCCGCCCGCAGACGACGCGCGATAGGCTGC
>JACQRB010000033.1 GCA_016206685.1 Candidatus Omnitrophota bacterium
GTCCAGGCTCTGAGCGATCTTCACGATCATCCACGGCAGCTTGGCGGTGACGGCTTTGCGAAACGGCGCGATGAGCCGCTTGGCGTCCTCCTCCAAGACGCCGACGCTCAGCCGAATGCCCGCCCGTCGCAGGCGCGCCAGGCCCCGGCCGTCCGTGATCGGATTGGGATCTTTGGTCGCGATGACGACCCGCTTGATCCCTGCTCGAATGACGGCGTCGCAGCAGGGCGGGGTGCGGCCGGTGTGATGGCACGGTTCCAGCGTCACGTACAGCGTCGAGCCCGCCGCGCGCTCACCCGCCTTGCGCAGCGCCTCCACCTCGGCATGCGCCAGGCCCGCCCGGCGATGGTAGCCCTGCCCGACGATGCGCCCGCGTTTCACGAGCACCGCGCCGACCGCCGGATTCGGCGAGGTGTCGCCAACCGCGCGCGCCGCCAGGCGCAGCGCTAGGCGCATGAAGCGTTCGTCGTCGGATGCGCGCGTTTCCATTGTTTGAGCGCTTCGACCAGCAGATACGGGACTTTCACCGAGCCGATCGGGGCGCCTTCTTTCGAAATCCCGTGGTAGTCGCTCCCTCCCGTCTTGAGCAGCCCCAGGCGCTCGGCCAGCAGCTCATAGCGCCGCACCACGTCCGGCGTGTGGCTGGAGTGGTACACCTCAAGCCCGGCCAGCCCCTCGCGGCACATCTGCTCGATCACGCTGTCATCTTTCAGAAAGACCGGATGCGCCAAGACCGGAATCCCCCCGGCCTCCCGGATCGCCGCCATCGCCGCCCGCGGGGCCAACGGAGACCCCGCAATATACGCCGGGCCGTCGGCCCCGATGTAGCGGTCAAACGCTTCTTTCACCGTCGAGACATAGCCCCGCTGCAGCATCGCTTGGGCGACGTGAGGCCGGCCCACCGCCCCTTCTCCCGCGATCGCGAACACCTCTTCTTCGGTCACCGGAAGATTCAGCTGCTGCAGCCGCGCGATCATCTCCCGAATCCGCGCGACGCGGCGCGTGCGCTGCTCCGCCAGGAGCTGCTGAAAGGGGGCGTGGGCGAGGTCCACGAAAAATCCCAGCACATGCACTTCCCGCCCATCGCAGGACGCCGACATCTCCAGTCCCGGAATCAGCTCGAGCCCATACTCCTGGGCAGCCGTCTTGGCCTCGGGGTAGCCGTCCAGGATGTCATGATCCGTGATGGCGATGGCCGCCAGGCCCGCCTCGCGGGCGAGCTCCACGACGCGGCGCGGCCGCTCGGTGCCGTCCGAGTAGCAGGTGTGCAGATGCAAATCGGCGGTTTTGGGGAGGGTCGAAGCCATCAGGCGGCGCCAGCGGAATCCACAGGAGCCGGTGGCGTGCCGGCGAGCGGATCGCCTCGACGGCCGTGCAGCTTGTGAATCGTATCCAGGATGCCGTTGACGAACTTGCTCGACTCCTCATCGCCGAAGCGCTTGGCCAACTCCACCGCCTCGTTCAGGCAGACCTTGGGCGGCACTTCCTCCACATACAGCAGCTCATAGGCCCCCATCCGGAGGATGTTGCGGTCCACGATGGCCATGCGCGTGATGTCCCAGTTATCGGCATGCCGGACGATCAGCTGGTTGATCTCGTCCGCGTGCTGCATCGTCCCCTGCACCACCTGGCTGGCGAAGCTGCGCACGTCGGAGGGAGCCGGATGCACGGTCCAGAAGTCCTGGAGGACCTGCTGCACCTGGGCGCGCGTGACGTCCAGTTGATAGAGGATTTGCAACGCGTACTCGCGCGCCTTGGTGCGTTTGCGCATCACGAGCTCCGTCGGAAACGTGCGTGCAAGAGATCCACCATGGCCAGAGCCGCCAGGGCGGCTTCGGCCCCGCGATTCCCCACCCGTCCCCCGGCCCGCGCCTTCGCCTGAGCGAAGGAGTCCGCGACGATCACGCCGCAGGTCACCGGGGTTTCCGTCGCGAGCGCGACCTGCGTCAGCCCTTCGGCCACGGCCTGCCCGATCGCCGCGTACTGGGGAGTTTCGCCTTTGATCACGCACCCCAGCGCGATGACGGCCTGGGGCTTGTCGCGCTTGGCGATGGTCAGCGCCGCCAGCGGCAGCTCAAACGCCCCCGGCACCCACACGCTGCGAATGCGTGATGCCGGGACCCCGTGACGCGCCAGCGTGCGCCGCGCGCCGGCGACCAAGGCCCGCATGATCGAGGCGTTGAACCGCGAGGCCACCAAGACGATGTTCCCCACGCCCCGCCGAACGCGCGCGCGCGGCACCGGCCTCGCGCTAGGACGAGTCCCCATTCAGCCAATGCCCGAGCTTCTCGCGCTTGGTGGCGAGATAGCCGGCGTTCTCAGGCCGCGGGGGAATTTCAATGGGCACGCGCTCGACGATATGCAGGCCATAGCCTTCCAGCCCCACGATCTTGCGCGGGTTGTTCGTCAGCAACAACAACTCTTTCAAGCCCAAATCCACCAGGATCTGCGCGCCGATCCCATAGTCGCGCAGATCCGGCTCAAACCCCAGCGCCCGATTCGCCTCCACCGTATCGAGGCCTTCATCCTGCAGCGCGTAGGCTTTGAGCTTGTTCGTCAGGCCGATGCCCCGCCCCTCCTGGCTGATGTAGAGCACCACGCCCTTGCCGGCCTGGGCGATTTTCTCCAGCGCCCGGCGCAATTGCGGGCCGCAGTCGCAGCGCACGCTGTGGAACACATCCCCGGTCAGGCACTGCGAGTGGACGCGCACCATCGTGGGCGAGCCGTCATCGACCGCACCCTTGACCAGCGCCACGTGCTGCCGCTCATCCACGCTGGTCTCATAGAGGAAGAGCGCAAACTCCCCGAATTCCGTCGGGAGTTTCGTGGTGACCACCCGGCGGATGAGCTTCTCAAACCGCCGGCGGTACTCGATGAGGCTGGCGATCGTGCAGATCTTCAGGCCATGGCGCGTGGCGAATGCAAATAGCTGTGGCGTGCGCGCCATGGTGCCGTCCTCATTCATGATCTCGCAGATCACCCCGGCCGGCGACACCCCGGCCAGCCGTGCTAAGTCCACCGCCGCCTCGGTATGGCCGGCGCGCCGCAGCACGCCACCCTCTTTGGCCCGAAGCGGAAACACATGCCCCGGACGCACCAGGTCCGACGAGCTGCTGCGCGGGGCGATCACCACCTGGATGGTATGCGCGCGGTCGTGCGCCGAGATGCCGGTGGTGACGCCAGCCTTGGCATCCACCGAAATCGTCCAGGCGGTCTTCATGGGATCCTGCGGGGGCGTGACCATGGGGTGCAGACCCAAGCGATCCAGTTGCTCGGCCTCCATGGGCACACACACGATCCCGCGGCCGAACTTCGTCATGAAGTTCACATGGTCCGGCGTGGCGAAGGTGGCGGCCATGACGAGGTCCCCCTCATTCTCGCGGGCGCCGTCATCCACGACGATGACCATCCGGCCTTCGCGGATCTCTTCCAGAATCTCTGGGATGGGGTGGAAGCCCTGGGTGTCCATCTGTGGAGAATAGTCCAGTATAGGGATTTTCTCGGTGGTGGTCAAGGGTGGGAGTGCCCTTCAGGAACCCTGATAACTGCTTGGAATGCTGTGAGTTAGGATGAGCCGCGGTCAAGCTCCGCGCGCGTCACGCAGCGACGCCGGCCTGTTGCGCCGAAGGTTCCGGGGAGGCCGACGAAGCCGGGGCGGGACGCTTGGAGGATTTACCCAGCTTGACAGAGACGATCTTGGAGATGCCGGGCTGCTCCATGGTCACGCCGTAGAGGCAGTCGGCCTTGGTGATCGTCTTTTTGTTGTGCGTGATGAGGATGAACTGGGAGAGGCTCAGGAACTCCGCCAGCACCTTGGTGAAGCGGTCCACGTTGGCTTCATCCAGGGGCGCGTCAATCTCATCGAGGATGCAAAACGGCGAGGGCCGAACTTTGAAGAGGGCGAACAACAGCGCGATCGCGGTCAGGGCCCGCTCCCCGCCGGAGAGCAAGCTGATGCTCTGCGGGCGCTTGCCCGGCGGGCGCGCCCTAATCTCGATGCCGGACTCCAGGACGTCCTCCTCATCCAGCAGGATGAGCTCGGCCTGCCCGCCGCCGAACAAACGGGTAAAGTAGTGCTGGAACTCCTGCTGGATCTTCGTGAACGTTTCGCGAAACTGCGCTCGGGCCGTGCGGTTGATCTGCTGGATGGAATGCCGCAGGTCCTCCTGCGCCTTGAGCAGATCCTGCTGCTGGGTCTGCAAGAATTCCAGGCGTTGCTTGAGCTCGTCATATTCCTCGACCGAGCCCAGATTGACCGGGCCCATGTCGCCGAGCTTGGCTTTGAGCTTCTCCACCTGCTGCGCGAGCGACCGGCGCTCCTCCTCGCCAAGCGGCGAGAGGCTGGCCTGCTCCGCGAGGACGTCGGCTTCCCCAAGGCGATAGACTTCCTGCAGCCGCTCCAGGATGCGGGCGCGGCGGAAGGCGCGCTGCGCCAGCTGGCTTTCCTGCTCACTCAGCGCTTGCGTCGCCGTCAGCAATTCCTGCTCGGCGGCGAGGAGGCCCGGCATCACCTGATCGCGCCGCGCCTCATCCTCGCGCAGCGCCTGGGCCGCGTGATCCGCCTCGGATTGCAGGCGCTGGCGTTCCTGCGTCACGCGCGCAATCTGCGCGCGATGCTCCTCCACTTGGGCCGTCAACTGCGCGGCTTTGGCATCCAGCTCCTCGACCTGCGCGCGCTTCTGCTGAGCCTGGGCGGTGGCGTGGGCATGCTCAACCAGCACATCCTCTATCCGCGAGCGCCCTTCCTCCTGACGCTGCGCGAAGGAGGCAAGGGAGGCGTCCACCTGCGCCAGCGCCACCGACTCCTGCTGCCGCGTCTGCAGCCATGTCTCGCGCTGCGCCTGCAGATCCTTGAGGTCAGCCTCATGCTGCTGCTGGCGCGCCTCGGCCTCGCGCACGGCCTGCGTCAAGCTGGCGTGCGTCTGGGCGAGCTCGCGCTGCTGGCCGCTCAACTCCTGGGCCTGCAGCTCCTGGATTTGCACGTCCTCGTGCAGGCGTGTGGTCTCATGCTGCAGCGCGTGGCGTTGCGCATCGAGTTTCGTCAACTCCGACGCCAGCCGCTCGGCTTGGGTCTTCAACTGCTCCTCATGTGCCACCAGCGACTGCCACTCGGTCTCGGCGAGCCGGCAGGCCTCATCGGCGGCCGCGGCGTCCTGCTCCAAGCGCGCCACCTCCTCCCGCGCGCGCTCCCATTGCTGCCGGCGCCCGACCCGGGTCGGCACGCTGCTCGGGCCGACCTGCCAGCTGCACCCATCCCAACGCTCCCCGCGCTTGCTCACCCATGTCCCGCCAGGACCTGCGGGGCTGTGCACCAGCGAGGCGAGATCCTCCACCACCACCCAGGAACCCAGCAGCCACTGGGCGATGCGCTCATGCGCGGCGTCATGGCGGATGAACTGGAGCAGCCGGCCCGCTGGACCGTGCGCGAGGTCGGATGCTGCGCGATCCGCGGGCGTGCGCGCCGGACAATCCGACACCACCAGCACCTGCACGCCGCCGAGATGGTTCGCGGAGAAAAATTCCTGACAGCGTCGAAGCGCCTGGCGATCTTTCACCACCACCGCCGAAGAGAGCGGCCCCAGCGCGGCTTCCAGCGCCTGCTCATAGCCCGGCTGCGGATCGAGCAGATCCGCCAATAACCCCATCACCCCATCGGGGGGACTGGCCAAGAGCGTCTTGACCGCTTCCGGAAAGCCCTCGTGCCGGCGCCAGACCTCTTCCGAGAGTTGGGCCTTGGCCCGCAGGCTCAGCAGCCGCTCGCGCACGCCTGTGAGGCGTCCGGTCAACTCCTGCCGCCGCGCTTGAGCCTGCGTGGCGGACTCCCGGGCGGCCGTCAATTGACGCTGCGACTCTTGGTGCCCCTCAGCGAGGGCCGTGCGTTCCTCTTCCAGTTGTTGCCGGCGCTTCGCGAGGGTCTCGACGCGTTCCTGGAGGGCGCGGCGCTGCTCCTGCGCCCGATGCAACTGGCTGTCAACTTGCTGCGCGCGCAGCGTGGCGCCGGCCAGCGCGTTGCGCTGCTGCGAGGCCGACGCCGCCGCGCCAAACAACTCCGCCTTGCCCTGCTCCAAGCGGGCCAAACCCTCGGCCAGGGATTGCTCAAGCTGCGACAGCGCCTCGGACGTGGCCGTTCGCTTGCGCCCAGCCGCTTGCGCCTCGTTCGCCAGCGTCGCCGCCTGCTCCTGAAGACGCCCAAGCTGCTGGCCGAGCTGCGAGGCGCGCTCCTCCAGGCGCGCAGCCTCCTGCAAGACCTGCTCGCGCTGCGTGGTCACTTCCCCGATCCACGTCGTCTTGAGAGTGTGCTGGCCCGTCTGCTGCTCGACGTGGCCGGCCGCTTGCACGAGGTTGGTGCGCACCTGTTGCAGCGCGGCCTGGGTGGCGGCGACGGCGGCGTTGCACTGCTCAAGCGAGCCCAGCAGCCGCCGGCGCTCTTCCTCCAGCCGCGTGCGCTGCTCACCGAGCGAAGCCACGCGCGCGCTGACATCCTGATGGGCCTGCTCACCCTCGCGCAACTCATCCGCGGCCAGGCGCAGCTCCCAGGTCTTCAACTGTTCCCACTGCGTCTTGTACTGGCGCGCCCGCGCCGCCTGGCGCTCCAGCGACGACAGTTGCCGTTTGACTTCTTGCGTGATATCGGCGGCGCGCACCAGATCCTGCTCGACGCCGTCCAGCCGGCGCAAGGTCTCCTGCTTCTTCGTCAGGTAGCGCGCGATGCCGCTGGCTTCCTCAAACACCACGCGCCGCTCCTCCGGTTTGGAGGACAGGATCAGATCAATGTGCCCCTGCTCGATGATCGCGTAGTTGCCGCCCCCCAAGCCCGTGCCCAGGAACAGCTCCTGGACGTCCTTCAGGCGGCAGGGGCTTTGGTTGATGAAGCACTCGCTTTCCCCGGAGCGATACACGCGGCGGGTGACCTGGACCTCGGTGAAGGCGATGGGCAGCAGCCCCCGCTCATTGTCGATGGTCAGGCTCACCTCCGCCATCGACAGCGGGGCGGCGTGGTCGGTGCCGTTGAAGATCACGTCTTCCAGGCGGGGCGCCCGGACATCGCGCGGGTTGTGCTCCCCCAGGACCCAACGGATGGCGTCTACTAAATTCGACTTGCCGCTGCCGTTGGGGCCCACGATGGCGGTGACGCCGGGCTCAAACTGGACGAGGGTTTTGGTGGAGAAGGATTTGAAGCCGAGGAGCTCAAGCTTGCGGACGCGCATGGCAGTGGCGAAGGAGCGCCACTTTCGTCATCCGATGATGTCTTCGCCGCCGTCCGCGCCGATCACGTTGCCCGTGATCCACTGCGTCCCGGAGTTGCTCAAGGTCGCGATGGCCTGCGCCACGTCCTCCGGGGTGGTCAGACGGTGGTGGGGATTCTTGATCTTCGCAAACTCCATCATCTGCTCGTTGCCGGGGATCTTGCGCAGCGCCGGCGTATTCGTCACCCCCGCCCGGATCGTGTTGGCGGTGATGCCGTGGGGGGCCAGCTCCAGCGCCAATTGGCGCATGTGCGACTCCAGCGCCGCCTTCGCCGCGGACACCGCCCCGTAGGTCGGCCACACGCGCCTGCCGCCGGAGCTGGTCATGGCGAAGATCCGGCTGCCCGGGCCGATCAGCTTGCGGGTGAACAAATCCTGCACCCAGTAGACCAGGCTGTTCGCCATGACGTCCAGCGTCATGTCCATCTGGTCTTTGGTCAGGGCGTCTTTGGAATCCGCAGCGATGTAGGGCTTCAAGGACCCGAAGGCGAGGGAATGCATCACGACGGTGACGCGTCCCGGCGGCGTGGACGCCTTCAGGCTGGATTCGAGTTGGGTGAGCACTTCGGCGCGTTTTTCCGGATCTGCCGCGTTCACGTTGAAGAACAGCGTCTTGCGCCCGGCCTTCTGTAGCTCCTGGACGAGCTGCTCGACGTTCGGGAGGGTGGTCTTGCGATCCAGATGCACGCCGGCGATGTGGAAGCCGTGCTTGGCCAGCTCGCGCGCCGTCGCCGCGCCGAATCCGCTGGAGGCGCCCAAGATCAAGGCCCAGCGTTCAGTCGTTTGGGAGGTCGTCATGATGCTGGAAAGCTTAGCATCCCGACGACGAACATGCAACGATTTTCTCGCCGCCCCGTCAGCGTGGCGGGTGATACTCGACGGTCAGGCGAAGGCGCACGGGGCCGGTCTGCGCTTCATCGGGAAAGGCCGGCAGGGGCACGATCGCCTGCAAGGCCGCCTGGGCGGCCTGCACGAACGGCTCGCCTTGGGGGCTGGTGATCTCAGGAGCCCCAATGAGCCGCCCGTCGAGAGCCACCAGAAAGGACAGGGTGATCGAGCCCTCTCCGAGCGAACCGTCTTGCGCGGCCTGGGTCAGGGCGCTGCGCAGCAGCTCGCGAACCATCGCCTGATACCCCTCAGGCAGAGGAGCGCGCTCGCGGGCCTCGTGGCTCTGGGTGAGCGGTCGCACGGATGACGAGGTCTGGAAGGTGGTGACCTGTTCGCCGCCTGGTGAGATGATTTGAGGCGTCAGGAAAATGACCAACTCGGTTTTCTTCTTGGTGTCCACGCGACTGCGGAAGGCCGCCCCCAGGAGGGGCACATCGCCCAGGAGCGGCACCTGGCTTTGGGCGTGCTCGGTCTTGCTGTCGATCAGCCCGCCAATCACGAGCGTCGTGCCGCTTTTCACCAGGACGTTGGTCTGGGCTTCCGTGGTCGACACGATCGGAATCCGGTTGTCCTTGAAGATTTCCACCTTCGACGTGCTCACTTCCGGGCGGATCTTCAATTGGATGTGCCCGTCGCGTGTGATTCGAGGGGTCACAAAGAGCTTCGTCCCCACATCCACGAACTGGATTTCCGGCGAGCTCACCGTCGAGCCGGTTGCGGGCACCGTCGTCGTGAACGTCACAAACGCTTCCTTCGTGCCCACCAGGATTTTGGCTTCTTGATGATTCGAGACCGTGATCCGCGGGTTGGAGAGGGTGTCCACCTTCCCGTACTTCTTCAGCGCCTCGATGACGGTTTGGGTATTCCCCGAGGGCGCCGAGAGGAACTTCAGCGCCACGCCGGTCGCCGGAGTCCCGGAGGCACCGATAATGTCACTCAGCACCCGGAAGTTGCCGCGGACTTTGGTGTCCACCCCGGCAAAGACCTGCTGCCAGTCGATCCCCAAACTCTGCTCATTCGTGAGCTCCACCTTGATGATCTTGGCCTCGATCAACACTTCGCCCTCTTGCTCGTCGAACGCCAGGATGACCTGCTCGATCTTGGGCAACACCTCTTCGAAATCGGTCACGATGACCTTGTTCGTGCGGGCATCGAAGCTCAACGTCCCCACGCCCGGCGTGAGGAATTCCTGGATGTTCTCTTTGAGCTTCTCGGCCTCGGCGTAGTTGAGGCTTAAGATGCGGGTGGCCGTCGGGCGATCCAGCTTGGTGATGAGGTTTTCCATCGTCTTGAGCCGATTCGGCACATCAGAGAGGATCAGCGTATTCGACGCTTCGTCCACCACCACTTGTCCGAGCGTGGATTTCAACTGGTTCAACGTCGTGGCCAGTTGAATGGCCTTGGCGTATTTCAGCGCCACAACGCGGTTCTGCTTGCGTTCCTGAAATTTCTCCCCATAGAGCAGCTCGTAATCCCTGGCCGTCATCACGTTGATGAGGTCGCCCTGTTGCTCGTAGGCCAGCTCGTTGGCGGACATGATCATCTCAAACGCTTGCCAGACATCCACGTCCTTCGCGAACATCGTCACCCGGCCGCTCACATTGTGCCCGGCCACAAAGTTCAGCCCGCTCTGCTGCGACAACAGCTTCAGGACGTCCGCGATGTCCACCCCTTTCAGATCAAGCGAAATGATCTGCGGCGATGTAGGATTTGCTGGCGACGCGACCGGTGAGGGTTGTGCCTGGCTGGCTGAGCGAGCGCTGCCTGCCAGCACGATCATGACCACCAGCCCACAGATGCCTGCGCGTCTCATCACGGCCTCCTGGTCTTTAGAGCGACAATTCGACGTGCTCGCCCTCCCAACTCAACACCACCCGATTGTCGCGGATCTCTTCAACCACCAGGCTCTCAAGCACTCGCTGGCCCACCGTCACCAGATACGTCTTATGCGTCTGCGTATCCTCGATCACGGCTTGGGCGATCGTGCCGGTCATCGCCCCAAGCATGGTGAGCCTGGCGGCCCAGGCTCGAGCCTGCTCGCTCAGCGCCGCTGCGCCCTGCGCGGGCGCTGATCCGGCAGCCGGGAGTATGGCAGAAAAAAACGGCCGTGCCGCTGCAGCCGAGGCAATGGAAGGAGCCGGCTCGACGCCGGCGCGCGGATCAGGCACGTCTGCGACGGGGGAGGTGACAGCAACAACCGGCTCCTCATGTCTCGCCTTCAGCCCACACACACCCACCAATAACTCACCACCAATGACGACGACCGAGCCGACTCGCAGCCCGCGAAGCACCCAGACCGGCAGCCGTCGACCGCCCCGTGATCGCCGCCATACGGCTCGAAACGCGTCTTGGGAGGATGGCGCCGACTCACTCCGCACCAATCCCATGCGCATCGCGCTCACCAGCCGGTTTAGAGGGAAGGATGAGTTTGCTCACCGTCATCTGTACTTTCAGCCCGCTCCCCGGAACGGTCGAGGAGGCCATGCTCATCCGTTCCAACTCAAGCGGCGAAGGGCACGTCAGGAGCCGATCCAGAAACGCCAAGAACGCCTCTTGAGGAGCTTCCAGTTCGAGCTCGACACCCACCCGACTTGCCGTGCCGCGACGCGGGAGGGATTTCGGCTTCAGGCTCAGATCCCCGATGGTGCCTGTCGCCAAGGCCTGCAACTCATCCAGGAAAACCGCTTGCCAGCGTTACTCCGGTTCATCAGACCAAAAGCTGGCGTATCCCTGATACCAAGGCTCAATCAGCGGCTTGCGCCTCACTTGCTGCTGCAGAAACGCCATCTGCTGCCTGGCCTCCTGCACCTGCCGGTCAAGCTGGGCGAGCCTTCCACGCAGCTCGCTGGCCCACCAGACTGCCAGGCCCCCCGCACACGCCATCACAACCAGAGCAGCCGCAGGATGGCGAAGAGCTGGAACCCCTCTCATCGGAGCACGAACTCAAACTCGGTTTGGGAAGTCGCCTGCGTGCGACGACGGCTGCTCGAACGCAACTCCACACGACTCCAGACCGGTGACGCCTGCAATTGCCCCAGAAAGCCCAGGATCTGCTGCATGGTTGGCGCCGTTCCTCTGAGCCCGACGTCACCGCGCGCACCGTCCACCATCAGCTGAGCGAGATGGACGTCCGCGGGGACCGTCTTGAACAGCTCGGCCAGCATGACGGCCGTCTCGCGCCGCGATGCCAACAGCTGTTCCACCAGTCGCACATTCTGCTCCTGCCTGACCACGGGTTCGGCGGAGACCGCCAATTCGTGAAGCGAGCCGCTCAGGCGTGCGATGTCGTGGGCGCGTCGGTGCGTCTGCACCGCCAACAGCCCGACCCCCAACCATCCCGCGATCACCCACAGCCACCCTGTTTGGATCAATGTGCGCAGGTGGCGCTGCCGGGATCGTGCGCGCTGGACGTCGCTGGGAAGCAAGTTCACCACTGCGGTGTCCGTGGCCATCGCCACCCCCCACACCACAGCGGCTGAGGCGGACACCTTGTCCCCTGATACGCCTTCTGGGATCTGCCACACGTCCTGGACGAGCACCGACGTCCCCAGATGCTCTTCGAAAATGCTCCTCCACTGCTGCAACGGACCACAGCCGGCCAGGATCACCGTCCGCACCGGCAAGTCCGGCCATTCCTGACGGATGTTGGCGAAGCTGCGCTGAATCTCCTGAAGCAAGCGCGTGAGCGCCTCAAACGTCTGCTGCCAGTCGCTCGCACCATAGCTGAGCACGCGACTGAAGAGCGGCTGTCCGCGAGAGATGAACACCAGGTCCGTCTGCTCGACATCCACATGGACCAGGAACACCGCCTCCGGCAGTTCCCCGGATCGTCCCACAGACCTAACCCAACTGGCCAGTCCCCAGGCGCTGGTGGTCAGCACGTCAGGCTCCAGCCCGACCTGGCGCAACAGCGCCAACTGACGCTCCACCGTCTCCCGACGAGCCGCCACCAACTGGACCGTCGTGGTGTCGGCTTGCGAGCCGAGCCACCACCCCTCCATGACCGTCTTGTCCGGGGGATACGGAAACTGGGTGTGGCCGGCGAGTGAGAGCATCTGCGCCGCCTCACAAAGATCGCTCGTTGGCAACCGGACCAACCGTGTCAGCAACTGATCCCGCGGCATGACGACAGCCACCGAGGCGGGCCGCGCCCCCAGGCGCGGCATCAGGCGACGGAGTGCGCAGGCGAGGCCCTCGCCTGCTCGCACGGATTCCTCGGCCCAGCGTCGAACCCGCAACCGGCGCCCTCGACCCTGGACGTGCAGACCTCGGACGGACGAGGCCGCCAATTCGATGATGAGTCGCGACATCGTTACGTCACCCGCAGCACTTCTTCCGGAGTCGTCAGGCCCGCGACGATCTTCAGCCACCCGTCTTGCCGCAGCGTGCGCATACCGGCCTGTTGCGCCATTCGCCGAATGTCCCCGGCCGAGGCGCGCCGCAGGATGAGCTGCTGAACCGCCTCCTCGACCATCAGGAATTCATAGATCGCGGTGCGGCCCCGATAACCCGTTCCGTTGCACTCGGCACAGCCACGGCCGTGCGCCAGTTGCGCAGGCACCTCCTCCACCCCGAACTGCTCACGGAGCGTCGCCGGAGCCGGCCGCGCTTCACGGCAGGCCCGGCAGATGACGCGGACCAGCCGCTGGGCGATAAAACACAAGACCGACGACGTGACCAGATAGGGCTCGATGCCCATGTCCAGGAGCCTGGCGATCCCCCCTGAGGCGTCATTGGTGTGGAGGGTCGAAAACACCAGATGCCCGGTCAGGGCGCTGCGGATGGTGATCTCCGCGGTCTCCGGATCGCGGACCTCCCCCACCATCATGATGTCGGGATCATGCCGCAGCATCGAGCGCAGCCCGTGGGCAAAGGAGAGGCCGATCATCGGATGGATTTGCATCTGGCTGATCCCCGGCAGCTGGTATTCAATGGGGTCCTCGATCGTCAGGATCTTACGCTCCACCGCGTTGAGCTTCGCCAGGCAGCTATAGAGGGTCGTGGTTTTCCCGGATCCGGTCGGGCCGGTGACGAACACGATGCCATGGGGCCGCGCGATGAGCTCATTCAGCCGCTGCAGATGCTCGGCGGCCAACCCCAGTTTCTCGAGGTCGTAGAGCATCCGGGAGGACAGGATGCGGATGTCCGCCGATTCGCCGAAGCTGGTGGGGAGAATCGACACGCGCAGGTCCAGGTCCTGCCCATCCAGCCGCACCGTGATCCGGCCGTCCTGCGGCAGGCGCCGTTCGGTGATGTTCAACTGGGCCATGACTTTGATCCGTGAAACCAGCACCTGATGCAGCCGGATCAGCCCATTGGGCACGGGGAGCTCATAGAGCAGGCCGTCAATCCGCTGCCGGATGCGGGTGGCCTCCTCATACGGCTCGATGTGGATGTCGGTGGCCCGGCCGCGCACGGCATGGACGATCAGCGCATTGACGAAGGTGGCCATCGAGGCCTCGTCCACCACATGCGCCAGATCCTCGGTGGGGAGTCGGGGCGCGCTGGAGGCCGGTTGATCCCCATCGAGGTCGAGCAACCGCTCAATCGCCTCTGCCCCGATCCCATAGGCGCGCTGGATCCCAGCCCGGATCTCCTTTTCACCCGCCGGCACCGGTTCGATCTCGCAGCCAAGCACGAGTTTCAACTCGTCCCGGCGCTGCGCGTCCGCCGGATCAGTCATCGCCAGTTGCAAGCGGTGATCCTCCATCCGAAGCGGCAGGATCAGGTAATGGAGGGCGACTCGAGCCGGCACCTTCGCCAGCGCCTCCGGCTGCACCAGCGCCTCCTCCAGCCCTGACAACGGTGGCGTGGACGGCGGGGGTCTCATGGTGTCAGCCTATCCGAATATATGCATAAATGTCAATTAAAATTTTCTTTTTATTCA